>CAIJLK010000075.1 GCA_903821465.1 uncultured Bacteroidota bacterium
AACCAATAAAATCAAGGCTTCTAGCCCGTGAAATGGACGATATTCTATTTTACTCGGTTAGCAGTGATATTATATAAAGAAAATTACCGACCACAGTTTCATTTTAGTCCCTCTAAAAATTGGATGAACGATCCGAATGGATTGGTGTACAAGAATGGAACGTATCATTTATTTTTTCAGCACAATCCATTTGGGAATGTGTGGGGACATATGAGTTGGGGGCATGCAACAAGTAAGGACCTGGTTCATTGGAAAGAATTACCTGTTGCAATTGCAGAAGAAAAGGGAACCATGATCTTTTCGGGTTCGGCGGTTTTGGATAAAAATAATACGGCAGGTTTTGCAAATAGCAAGACCGATCAAACCCTCGTTGCAATTTATACAGGCCATACTGATACCCTGCAAACACAGCAGCTTGCTTTTAGTAATGACGATGGATTAACATGGAAAAAATATGCTGGCAATCCTGTCTTGAATTTGCATAAAAAAGATTTTAGAGACCCCAATGTTTTTTGGTACGAACCCAAGCAAGAATGGATCATGGCAGTTTCACAACCCAATGAACACCAGATTTCTTTTTATGCTTCTAATAATTTGAAACAATGGAATCATTTGAGCGATTTTGGTCCCAAGGGAGATACCAGCGGTGTATGGGAATGTCCAGATTTAATGCAAGTTCCGGTTGAGGGAGAGAAGGGAAAATATAAATGGGTTTTATTTACTTCGCAGAATAGCACCATGCAATATTTTGTAGGAGAGTTTGATGGCACACAATTTTTAGAGGATCATCCAAGTACCACTATTCACAAACAGGATCATCGTACAGATTATTATGCGGCAGTTGCTTATCACAATACAATCGACAAACAACCCATCAGTATTGGTTGGGTAAATAATTGGGAGTATGCGAATACGATTCCCACCAAGCCTTGGAAAAGTGCGATGTCTTTGCCGCGAAAATTGTCAGTGAAAAAGCAAGGAGATGATTGGGTGTTGGTGCAACAACCAGTTTCTAATGTAGAATCATTGCGGGCAGTTGTGCAGAAAACGAAAAATACGCGCGTAGAGAAATTGCAAGACCTGCCTTTCTTTGGAACTAGTTATGAGCTTTCTTTGAGCCTGCAACCTTTAGAAAAGGCAGTTGCTGGTATACGCGTTGCGGTAGGGGCTGATCGATATTTTGAAATTAGTTATGATGCCAAGAATGAGCAATTAAGAATTGATCGTTCGCATACAGTTAAGGGGTTCAATGCCAAATATGGAGCAATTGCAAAATCAAGCACTGGCATGAAACTGAAAAATGGACAAATCGATTTGCGCATTTATGTTGATGCCAGTATTGTAGAAATATACAGTGCTGATGGAACAGTTGTTTTTACATCACAAATTTTCCCAGAAAAAACGGATACGGGTATTCAATTATTTAGTGAGGGAGGAACAGCATCCTTCAAGGATATTCAGTTTTGGCAAATGAAATCGATTCGTTAAAGAATTGGGCATGCTTTATGGTTTTATGGAAGTTGTATCTTTGCCCTATCTATTAAGTTTAAACAGAATGCTATGGCAAGTTTCCGGAATTTTAAAATGGTTAGTTATGTGGTGTATGGACGTGGTAGTTTTAATCAGTTAGATGAAATATTAGCACCACAACGTAAGGGTGAGGCCCCTATGATTTTTCTGGTAGATCATTTTTTTGAGGGAAAACCTTTAGCCAGCCGGGTACCATTAAGAGGGAAAGACAAGATTGTTTTTGTGGACGTTACCTATGAACCCAAAACCACACAGGTAGATAAATTAGCACAAGACCTAAAAAATGAATTTGGAACAATTAGTGGTGTAATCGGAATTGGTGGCGGATCTGCAATGGATCTGGCGAAAGCTGTTTCATTAATGATAACAAACCCTGGATCATCTGCTGATTATCAGGGATGGGACTTAGTAAAACAAGCTGGTGTTTATAAAGTTGGGATTCCAACCTTGAGTGGTACAGGGGCGGAAGTGAGTAGAACTACCGTTTTAACTGGACCAGTTAGAAAGTTGGGAATGAATTCTGATTTTACACCTTTCGATCAGATTGTGTTGGATCCTGAATTAACAAAAGATGCGCCGATCAATCAACGTTTCTATACTGGAATGGATTGTTATATTCACTGTATTGAAAGTTTAGAAGGAACTTTTTTAAATGAGTTTAGTAAGAGCTACGGAGAAAAAGCCTTGCAATTGTGTCAGAAGATCTATGTAGAGAAAGATCATTGGGATGAAGAGAGTGATGATCAATTGATGATGGCTTCTTATGCAGGGGGAATGAGTATTGCTTATTCTCAAGTAGGTGTTGCACATGCAGTGAGTTATGGTCTGAGCTATTTATTGGGAACCAAGCATGGCATTGGAAACTGTATAGTAATGAATCATCTGGAAGAATTCTATCCTGCAGGAGTGAAAGAGTTCAAGTGGATGGTGGAGAAAAATAATATCGAGATTCCTGTAGGTATCTGTAAGGGTTTATCGGAAGAAGACTTTGACAAAATGATCAATGTATCCATGGGTATGAAACCCTTGTGGGAGAATGCGTTGGGCAAGGATTGGGAAAAGATCATGACTCGCGAAAAACTACGCGAGCTCTACAACAAATTATAATGATTAATCAAACATTGCTTTGAGAAATTCAGAGAAGTGTTGATTCTGTACATAAAACTGCACGCCATGTTCCCTTTGTTTGAAGGGCGACTTACGCTGCAGTTTCTTGTTATTCAGACTATCGTTCTTGATGTATAAAGAAAAGTCAACCGGTACTACTTTAATTTTTGGGTTGATTTCGTTGATAGCGATAATGGTTTTGTTCACTTCATTTTTTGCATTGGCGCCTAGTGCTGTTGATCCAAAATTAGATGCAAAAAAGCCACCTTTTGTGACAGCATAGTCAAAATGGTTATACCCGATCACAACTCTAGTAATGGTTGGAATTGTATTTTCGGGAATAGTATAATCAATATGATCGAACACTTTAATACCGGGAATAGCAGGCGCCAACATAGCAATACGAATATCTTTTTGTTTAGGAGTAGGAATATTTTCTGCATGATATTCTTGCTCTAGTTCTTCCTGAAACTTCTTAGGCCATTTACCCGGATTAAATAATGCGTGTGTAGCAACACTTGCTCCAAGACTATGCGTGAGTAGGGTTAACCGAATATTTGGATTTATCTTATTTAGAATATTCCGCAGCCCTAGTCCAACTTTAGCTGAATTACTTTGTGCATAGCCCCATATATTACTAAATAGGGGATTATCTCCAAGAGAGGTTAACCCGTCCCAATACACTTCAATAAATACGGGAGTATAATGTAAATATTTTTCAATATTTTTTCTAAGTGAATAATATGCTGCGTCGGGTATAGGATCGTTGAAACCATGGATCAATACAATCAAGTCCTTGGAATTTTTTTCTTTGATTTTTTGTTCTATTTCCGAAATGATGTTTTTTCGAACGGCTTCTTGTAATCGAAGAAACAGTCGAATGCTATCTACACCCGTGAGGTTAAATTGTTGCCGCATTGCTTCTCGAGAAATGCTATCGTATTTGGTAAGTGCTGTTTCAAGGGTAGCATATTCTGGATTCCTATATCTAGAAAGAGATTTTTTATGAAGGTGTTCTAAATAAAAATAATGCGGATTGATGCGCACATCAGGTGGATATAATTTTCCCTCACGGTCAAAATATAATTTTACCACGCCAGCCTCTTCTTTCCGAGGAACCATTAGCACTTGACGTGTTTTTACAGCACAAGAACCAAGAAAGACAAGGAAAAGAATAGGTATGAGGCGCATAAGCGTATAAAAAATGAGAAATAAATATAACTATTTTATTTTCTTAATTTTGATACAAACCATTTTATGGCAATACGTATTTTCATCACCGGCGGAACTTTTGATAAGGAATACAATGAACTGAATGGACAATTGTATTTCAAAGACACCCATATACAAGAACTGCTTAAACTGGGGAGGTGCAGAGTAGATGTAGACATCAGAACATTGATGATGGTAGATAGTCTTGAAATGACTGAAGATGATCGGCAATTAATAGCACGTCAGTGTCAGAATTCCGAAGAAGACAAGATCATTATTACACACGGTACCGATACTATGGCAGAAACCGCGGTAGTATTAGCCAAAGAAACGAAGGATAAGACAATCGTTTTAACTGGTGCAATGATCCCCTATAAATTTGGAAGCTCCGATGGATTGTTTAATCTGGGTAGTGCATTGGCTTTTGTACAAGCTTTACCTAAGGGTGTATATGTGGCGATGAACGGCCGCTATTTTACGTGGGACAATGTTCGCAAGAACAAACAGTCGGGTGGATTTGAAGAAGTGAATAAGCCATAACACTATTCCAAATCTGGTGATCGATATATGTTTGTATAGTGCAACACTTTCTTGAACAATTCTTCTGGAAGGAATGGTTTTACAACAATATCATTCATACCAACTGTTTCAATTCGCAGTTCAATTTCTTTAGGGAGACTTGCTGTCAGCGCTATGATTGGAATATCGATTTTTTTATTTCTTAAAATTTTAGTTGCAGTATAGCCATCCATAACAGGCATATGCATATCCATGAGAATAAGTTTATGTTTTTGGACGTCGAGCAGATTTAATCCTTCCTGTCCGTTTCTTGCAACTTCAACTGTAGCGCCCCATCTTTCCAAAAAACTAACTGCAACAAGTATATTTACTTCGTTGTCTTCAACTAATAAAATATCTATGTTTTTTAGTGGTAGGTCTTCTTCAGAAGGTATTTGATTATATAGTTTGGAGGGATTAGGTTTTAGTTTACTTAATGGAAAAGTTTGAGTAAAAGAAAATGTAGAACCTTTTCCTGGTTCACTATCCAGTATGAGTTTTACGCCTTGAAGGTCCAATAGTTTTTTGCAAATCGCCAGACCCAAACCAGTTCCACCAAAACTTCTTGAAGTAGATGAATCAGCTTGCGTGAACCTATCGAATATATGAAGTTGTTTATCTTTATCAATCCCAATTCCAGTATCCTGAATAATAAACTGAACACTTACTTTTTCATTGTTTATTTCAACAGCATTCATTGAAAAAATTACCTTTCCTTTTTTTGTAAACTTAATCGCATTGTTTAACAGATTACTAATAACTTGGATTACCCTAGTTGGGTCACCTTGAACTGCCAGATCAATAGAAGGGTCATAATTAAAAATCAATTCGTTTTTATTCTCGCTTGCATAGATCTTGAATCCAGAAATTATATTCTTAGCAATTTCATTCAGATTCATTTCAATTAATTCAAAATTTACTTTTCCGGCATCAATTTTATTATAGTCTAGAATATTATTAACAATAGCTAAAAGGTTGTTTGCAGAAAATACCATTACGTTTAGATATTCTTCTTGATCTTTTCTAGGGTTATCACGCAGTAATAAATTAGAAAGGCCGATCACAGAATTAAGTGGTGTTCTAATCTCGTGCGACATGGTTGAAAGGAATTCGCTTTTTGCCAACAAACCTTGTTCAGCCTCGTTTTTTGCCTTTTTTAAGGTATAGGCAAATCGGAAGGAAAGAATTAAAGATTGTAGGAAGAAGAATGCAACAAATCCTAAAAAGACTAATCCTTTCTGTGGACTAACTAAACCAAAATATTCTAGATCAATAATAATATTAATAATAAGTCCAACTGTGGTGCTCCAAATGGCATATTGCGCGCCCAATCTATTGCTTCTTGCGGCTTTGATATATACAAAAAATACATAAAGGAAAAAAACAAGCATGGCAATTAGAAAGTAATTAATCAATGACGTGAAATAAACAGAAGGAAGCGCGATAGTTATAATAGTAAAACCAATGCAGATCACCATCATCAGCTTCATCATTCTTTTATTAAAATCCTCAGGGTATAAATACCAAGTGTATAAAGTGAAGAAGCAGGCAACTGCATAAAGGCTAATGTATTCGAGATGCAGTGTTAGCCAAAAAGGTAATGAAGGCAAAATATTATGTAATTCATATCCGCCGGAACCAATTACCCGATAGCTATAAGAAATACAAAACAGCGAGAAGAATAAAATTACTTTGTCGTGTTTTCCAAACAGGAAAAGACCAAAAAAGAAAAGTCCACCCATGAATAAGCAACCAGTTAAAATAAGATCATATGCTTTTTCTTTTTCATCCTGACTAAACATCTTGTACCGATTACCAATGCTGATTGCTCTATAGGGTCCCCCTTTTGCATGCCAATAGTTTGCTATTTGTAAAACCAAAACGATACTGTCTTTGTCGGTTTCAAGCTGAAGTGTTTTCGTAATCCAATTGGCTTTAGATCTTGATTTACTGGTATCGGGAATTCCGTTTGCTGAAAACAACGCTCCATTTATAAATAATCTATAACTAGAATAAGTATCTGGCACAGTTAGTGCAATTCCTTTTTTGTTTTTAGGAAGCAATACTTTCAAGTAATAAGTGGCATACCCAATCGAGGGTAGTTGAACGCCGTTCAATTTTGTATTATTCCATAGTGTTGGAAATTCTACGAAGTTGCTATTTGCATTAATGCTATCGGGAATGATTAATTCATGCCAAAAGAAAGCCCAGCTACCTTCTAATTTTATAACACTATTTGAAAAATCTACTTCACGTAAATCTATTAGGGCCTGCTTAGCAACTGGAACGTTTTGAGCACTACTATTTAATGTGGGAGCAGTAATAAATAAAAAAAACAGCAGCGCTATTGATATTAACTTGGGTTTATGTTTATCGTTTACAAAAAGCATGGCTGGGATGATTATATAATCAGTCGGATAAACCAAGTTGTGGAGGTTCTCTAAAAATAAAGAACTTTAGCAAAAAAATCGTCATATATATAATAATATAGTTAAAAAATAAAACAAAAAAGCCACCCCCAGATGGGGATGGCCGTAGAATTTGGGTTAGTTGATGTATTACTTCTTAGTTTCTAACAATTTGAAGAACTGATCCAACTGAGGAAGGATAACAATTCTAGTTCTGCGGTTAGCGGCACGTCCTTCAACAGTAGCATTATCAGCCAAAGGAAGGTATTGTCCCCGACCAGCAGCTGTCATACGTTTTGGATCTAATCCATAAGTAGTCTGTAGGATTCGTACCACGGTAGTTGCACGTTTAACACTAAGATCCCAGTTATCAGAAATAACATTACTCTTAATAGCTATAGAATCGGTATGACCTTCCACTAGGAATTCGATTTCAGGTTGTGCGTTTAACACTTTAGCAACTTTACCTAACACTTCTTTTGCCCTATCTGTTACATCGTAGCTACCACTTTTAAATAAAAGTTTGTCAGAAATGTCAACATAAACTACACCCTTATCAACTTTGATATTGATGTCTTTATCGTCTAAGTTGCCAATAGCGCCTTTCAGATTCATAACAAGTGCCATATTCAAAGAATCTTTACGAGCAATTGAACCCTGAAGGTCTTTGATATAGATATCTTTAGAACCAATATTTTCCAATGATTTTTTAATACTTTCTGCTTGAGAACCGGTAACAACAGAAAGATCTTTCAGCTGATTCAAAACCGAATTATTGTTTTGTTTCAGGTAATCAATCTGACCTTTTAAATCAGCATTAGCAGATTCTAAGGCAGATTTTTTTGTATTCAAGTCAGTAACCTGGTTATTACATTTATTTTGGTCGTCTTGAAGTGTGCGGTATTTTCCTTGTAATTCAAGATAGGCGCCATTTAATTCACCGTATTTAGCTTGCTCTTGCTTCATTTGTTTCTGGCTAACGCATGAGAACAGCATTACTGCACTCAAGCTAAGCCCAACATAAATTCTAAATTTCATATCTGTTTGTTTTAAATCAGTTGATATGAATCAAAACGAATTGATGGACTTAAAATTGTGTAAGGTTCGCGATTTCACAAATCGTTATAGGGAATGATTTCAGTCAGAAAAGATGACAAGCTCTGGGGAATTGCTCCAGTTAATATAATTGGACTGGTATCTTTCGTCGATCGTCTTTCTTTTTATTTTCAAAGTTGGGGTAAGTATAGCATTTTCAATGGTCCATTCTTCGGCAATCAGAACGAGCTTGGCAATCCTTTCGTGGTGTTCTAATTCAGCGTTGACGGACTTTAGGAAGGCTGATAAATCGTTTGAGATTTGTATTTTATCTAGGTTTCTTGCACTTTCTGAAAGGATGCAAATCGCTAGGGCGTGAGGCATAGCATGTCCTACCACGCATGCCTGATCAATATAGCTGTTGGTGAGTAGTTGGCTTTCGATAGGTGCGGGACTGATGTATTTTCCCTTACTTGTCTTGAACTGATCTTTGATCCTACCAGTAATAGTTAGGAATCCTTCGGAATCGATAGATCCCTGATCTCCTGTTTTAAGATATCCATCTTCAAAACAAGCGGCAGAAAGTTCGGGTTCTTTATAATATCCCAACATCGAGGCCGCACTTTTAATTTGTATTTCTTGGTCGCCCGCTATGCGAACAGAGACTTCCGGGTAAGGTGTTCCAACAGTACCGAAGCTTGTAGCGTTTTTTCTGTTGGCATGAGAAAGTGCTAGATTTTCTGTCATTCCGTAAGCTTCCAGAATGGTAATGCCCAATTTGGAATACCATTCCAATAAAGCTTTATTGATAGGAGAAGCCCCCGTAAAAATGAAATGAGCTTTAGAGAGACCTAATTTCTTGCGAATTATTTTTTTAAAGATGGTGGATACGAGGGGAATTGATAAGATGCGATTCAGTTTTTTTTGCGGCATTTTTTTCAGCATCTCTTCTTGCATCTTTTCCCAAATGCGTGGGACGGCTAGAAACATAGTGGGTTGAGTATCCCTTAAATTCGTAGAGAATCGCTCCATTGATTCAATAAAATACATGGAGCTTCCGGTGAAAAGGGTTCCACATTCTACCAACATTTTTTCTGCAACATGACATAGTGGAAGATAGGAAAAGAAGATCTCGGTTTGTATGGTTGGATTGGCTTTTAGAAAAGCGGCAACAGCAAAATTCATGGCACGATAAGTATGCATAACACCTTTTGGCTGGCCAGTAGTGCCAGAGGTATAGATAATGCAAGCCAATGCATCTACATCGATTTGAGGCTTACCAATTATTGGCTCCTGCTCCTTTGTAATATCGGTCCAAGTTTTACAGAGTGCAATAGGATAAAACGGGAAGCATATTTGAATCATGTGATTTGGAACTGCGTTGCGCATTTTTTCTGGATCATCGAGTTTCCCCAGAAAAATTAATTTAGAATCACTATGTAAGAGAATTTCGTTTAGTTGATTAGGACTGATATTAGGATACAGGGGAACAGATACGCAGCCTGCCATCATGATGGCCATATCTGCCATTACCCAGTATGCGCAGTTTTTACTAAGGATGGCAATTTTATCGCCCTTTTGTAATCCCATTGAATGAATAGCGCTGACCATCTTTCTGATTTCCTCACCAGCAGATTGCCAACTAAAATTCTGATAAACCAGATTCACAGGTTCAGATAAAAACAAGTCATTC
Organism: uncultured Bacteroidota bacterium; assembly: GCA_903821465.1. Taxonomy (GTDB): domain Bacteria; phylum Bacteroidota; class Bacteroidia; order Chitinophagales; family Chitinophagaceae; genus Sediminibacterium. The sequence goes on from CAIJLK010000075.1 coordinate 9,544, forward strand.
GGTTTGCTTTGTTCAAATCGGCAGAAGCTATCAATGATGGATGGGGGGTTATGGGATGCTGTCATACAGTTGAAGGGTTCAGTTGGATAGTAAATGTGACAATGAGAGTTCCGGATATTTACCTTGAATGGGTCCGAAATAGTCAATAATTTTTTTGAAATCCCCGGCTTCATCATTCGTTGTGTAGAAGGGTTCTTCCATTCTTATTTCTTTGTTTTTGAAATCGAATGCCACCATCACAATGGGGACCTTAGCTTTTTTTGCGATATAATAGAAGCCCGTTCTAAGGCGTTCTACTTTTTTTCTAGTGCCTTCGGGCGACAAAGCCAATAAAAATTCGGAATGATTATTAATAAGATCTACGGCCTGATCCACCATATTTTTATTGCTGAATCGATCAACAGGGTGGCCACCAAAATAGCGAAGTAGAACTCCTGCCAGCCCTTTAAAAAGCTCTTGCTTTCCGAAAAAATGCAGGGTTTTTAATCTTAGAATACTCTTAGCAGCAAGCCCAATAAAAAGATCGTCCACACAGGTATGCGGTGCAACGATAATTACCGCCTTGGGTATATTGAAAGCGAATGGGTCTCTTATTTTCCAACCGATCAAATGGAAATAGAGTTTCCAAAGATATCTCATGGGCGGCAAGCTTTGAGAACAAGTTAAGATTTGCTTTTGATTTAAAATAAAAAAGCATCAAGGAATTAACCTATTAATTTCCTCATGGAGTTCATTTTTTATGAGGTATTCAAAATAGCGTTTATCTTCTTCGCTCCTTATACTTTGAATCATTGGTTCATTATTAGTAGAGTGGTATCGATATTTTTCGTTGATACTATTAATAATATCGCTCCTTACTTTTTTCTGCATACCTACATTTTTATCCTTTACGCCAATGATATAATTGATTTCTAGGATAGTTGCTGTTGTATTAGAAGATGCTTTATCGAGCAATAATTTTATTAAACCCGTTTCGGTTTCGTTGAAATTAACTTTGAAATTTCTATGATGTTCATACTTTGATTTTATTGAAGATTTTCTTTTAGAATAATAAAAGAAAATTGCAATGACAAAAAAAGCCAATAAAACGAATCCAAATATCTTATAATAATTGATAGGTTGATCCCATATCGGGAAACTAGCCAGTGCAAAGGTTTTTGTGTTCAATGGCAAAGAATCATAATCACCAGTAATATTATTTAGCGTATAAAACTTATTGTTGACCTGGTATTTTAGAAAGGTTTCATTTAGCCTTAAAAAGGTTTGGGCAATAGAAGCGTTACTTAGTACTCGAACTTCGTTTTTCTTAAAATCAAGTAGATAAAGGTTTTCATGGCCAATTAATAAATACCCTTCTTTTGTTGTGATAACCCAAGGTGATTCGTCAATTTTTTGAGAGAGGTCGGGTGTCAGGTCACCTAATTTTGTCCACTTACTGCTGTGCAAATTCAATTTATAAACGTTTTTTTCAATACTTCCACGCAGTGAATTATTTACAATTAGGCCAGCGTTGATTACTTGTTGAAAAGGGGTGTAAATTGAACTATCTTGATCGTACCAGACATATTGAGATTTCGCAGGAGTAAAAATCTCTTCAGTAGTGGGCTGAACATCCCATTCTTTGTCCTTGAAATTAAACTTTCGAAGCGTTCCATTTGATTTCCAAAAACCATAGCCCCCAAGATTATATAGATCCTCCCTAACACAGAACCACTTCGCATCGAAATTATAATTAATGTTATATGTTTTATCGATTCGTTTAAAAAACAGGAGAGAATCTGTTTGTTTTGTTAGTTGATAAATAACACCGGTACCTATTAGAGTGAGATAAAAGTTGTTTTCGGTCTTAATTAAAAGTTGCTCCTTTTCTGCAAATAATATATGATTTGGAGTAAACAGAAAACGGTGTGGAGCAGTAATTGGATCTATTACCTGTTTTCTTGATAGAAGATCTTTTAAAAACTGGTTGTTTTTTGATATGAAACCACTATCAATTTCTTGGCAAACTGCATTTTGTGCTAAAAAATTAAAAGTTGAAAGGCAAATAATAAAAACAAGTAAATTTTTCATAAATCATTGTTTTTCAATCATACAAATAGGTAAGTAACACATTATTAAAATATTTAAAAACAAAACAAACAGGAAATAACCTAAATAAAAACCTGTTAATTAACCTATTATTACTTTAAAACTAAAATTAGAATTCAAATTGCCATCTTAAACGATCCCGATAAATAAACTGTCACAGAATTAAAGTAGGTCCGGGGGGATATACGCAATGAAGTGACAGTTTATTTTCTTTAAAGCTCTTGATTTTCTTTAAAAAAGAGTCTTATCCTGCTTAAAAACAGCAAATGATTGATGATAAAGAGCAATTTTCTATTTAACTTGACGTTTTTAGAAAAACCCCATCAATGGCCAACTTCCGAAGCTTCATCGGCTCTGAGTTCCTTGCAATAAAGCAGCACCTCGCTTCCGTTAAAAGTATTATCCCAGTTAAAGTAAAATTATTACCCTCAGAAAGAAGGAGTTTATTTAAGCTGCACCTGAAGCGAAAGGACTTTGCTTTCAAGGCCATTAACCTTATGAAAAGGAGTCCGAGCACGGCCCCAAGTTTTGTTGATATACCAAACTGTAATAACTACATGCAGCTCTATGAGCAGTATTCTGAAATCTTGGAGGAAGTTGATTCGGTAAAAAGGCAGTTGGAAGATGCCCGTTTATTAGTTGGTCACGAAATATTAAAACAGACCCGATCCTATTTTCAGAATGCCAAAAATGGTGCAGATACGGGTGACTCAGAATTTGAAAAGATTTACGAAATGCTAAAACCCTATTATGCGGTTGGCAGAAACAGTAAAAAATTAGAGGAAGAAAGGAAATAAGAATGAACAAGTACTTTAGAATTGACAGGGTTAGCAGAAAAAAGCTCTACTGGATTTTTCAAGCCTGTGGATGGATGGCAATGTTATTCTATGAACTGATCAACTATATTGGTCTAGGTTTTTTTACTATCCCCGATTTTCTTTCTTTAATGGGTCTTACGGTGATTGCCATGTTATATACCCACTTCTACCGTTATATCATTAACCATTCCAATTTTAGTTCACATACTTATTTGGTTCAATTTTTTTGGATGTTAGTGAGTTGGGTTGCATTATCCCTAATAATTCCTCTAACCGGAACCTTCTTATTTTATTTTATCAATCATAAAGTCAAACTAAATTTCTTTAACCTTAATTATTTCATGAATGTCATTAATTGGAGTCGCTATTTGGCGGTTTGGTTATTGATGTATCATATTTCTAAATTCCTTTATTATAAGTCGAGGGCCGATCTTCGACAATTACATACTGCATTGGAATTGCAGACAGCGCAACTAGAAATTTTACGCCTTCAATTAAATCCTCATTTTTTATTCAATGCATTGAACAGTATTCGTTCGCTTATTATTACTGATGGGGAGCAAGCGAGAAATGCTACTACTTTATTATCGCAACTGTTAAGGCATACTTTAAATTACGAAAAACAAAGATTTATTTCACTGGAACAAGAAGCTGATATTGTAAAGGATTATTTGGCACTCGAAAAAATCAGGTTTGAAGAAAGGCTAGAATATTTTGTTGATATTGAACCAGAGTTGTTTGAACTAACTGTTCCACCAAGTATCTTATTAACGCTTGCTGAAAACGCGATCAAACATGGTATTAGTAAATTGGTAAAAGGCGGGGCTATTGTAGTAGAGGTTAAAAAAAAGGGCGATCTGATTTCTATCATGGTCACAAATAATGGCAAGATTACCGTAAATGAGGACAAGGGAAGACAGGGAATTGGAATTACTAATTTAAATAAGCGTCTCAAATTATTCTATCCTTCTCACCCCGAGTTAATGCTTCAACAAGTAGCAGATGATAGGGTTGCTGCAACCATACAATTACCCATGGAACATAGCAATTAATCGATTTTAGTAATCAGATAAATTGTTTCTTTGCACCAAAGCAAAACTATGATCAATATCCAAAACAAGATCATCATTATAACAGCACCTTCAGGCGCGGGTAAGTCAACCATTACACACTATTTAATCAATAAATTTCCTGCCTTATCATTTTCTATTTCTGCTGCAACAAGAAGTCCTAGGGGACTAGAGCAAGATGCTGTGGAATATTATTTTCTGACCGAGGATGCCTTCAAACAAAAGATCAATGAAGATGCATTTTTGGAATGGGAGATGGTGTATGAGGGAAAATATTATGGCACTTTAAAATCTGAATTAGATCGAATTTGGGCGGCAGGAAAAGTTCCAATACTAGATATTGATGTAAAGGGGGCAATACATGTACAACAACAGTTTGGAGAGAATTGTCTTTCTATTTTTATCGAACCTCCTTCAGTGGAGGAGTTGAAAAAAAGACTGGAAAGCAGGGGTACCGAAACCCCGGAAAGCTTGGCGACTAGAATTAATAAGGCCAGTTATGAAATTTCCTTTAACCATCGTTTTACAAAAACCATCGTGAATGATGATTTGAGTAGGGCCTGTGCAGAGACGGAAGGGGTCATCAAAAATTTCTTAGGTTGGTAAGTTTGTTTTCGTGAAATTTAAGGTCTAACATTTCTATCATGCCATTTAACAACAGAACAATCTTAATTACTGGGGCAAGCAGGGGAATCGGCAAAGCAATGGCGATTCGTTTGGCCAAGGAAGGTGCAAATATTGTAATTGCAGCAAAAAGCGTGGATGAAGATCCAAGGCTTGGTGGTACCATTTATTCTGCAGCTGCGGAAGTAGAAGCGGCTGGCGGAAAGGCTTTAGCTGTGCAAGTAGATATAAGAAATGAGGAGCAGATCCAAAATATGGTGCAACAGGCTGTTGAGAAATTTGGCGGGATTGATGTGGTGATCAACAATGCATCTGCTATTCAACTAACAGGTACAGAACAAACAGAAGCTAAACGTTTCGATTTGATGCAGAGTATTAATGTTAGAGGAACCTTCCTAGTTGTTAAGCATTGCTTACCCTATTTACGCAAAGGAAAAAATCCGCATATCATTACTTTATCTCCGCCAGTTAATTTAGATCCTAAATGGATGGGCGGGCATATTGCCTATACGATTACCAAGTTCAATATGAGCATGTTGGCATTGGGATGGGCTGCAGAATTTAAAGGTGCTGGCATTGCATCAAATGCGCTATGGCCAAGAACAACTATTGATACTGCCGCAGTAAGAAATTTATTGGGTGGAGAAACTTTGGCAAAAATGAGTAGAACACCAGAAATTATTGCCGATGCGGTTTACTTTATTTTAAAGAAGAATGCATCGCAGTGTACGGGACATACTTTTATTGATGAAGAAGTTTTAGCAGGAGAAGGTATCACAGATTTAGAAAAATATTCTGTCGTTCCTGGTGCCCATTTGTATACTGATCTATTTGTTTAAACCTACCATTTATGAGCTTAAAAAAGATTGTTACTGCAAGCGCTCTATGCCTTGCAACAGGGTTATTATTTGCACAGAAATCAAAAATGAAAACAGCACCAGTTGCGACTGTTGATCTTTTGAAAACGCAGGCAATTCAAGATATACAAAGTGGTTATGATGCGTATAAAAATGTGGCTTTGCAAATTTGGAATTTTGCAGAAGTGGGTTATAAGGAAACAAAGAGTTCAACGCTCTTACAAAAGACCTTAAAAGATGCGGGCTTTTCAGTGGAAGCCGGTGTTGCAGAGATACCAACAGCATTTGTGGCAACTTATGGAACAGGAAAACCTGTGATTGGAATACTAGCTGAGTATGATGCTTTACCGGGACTTTCACAAAACGCTGTTCCAGAAAAATCAGGAATTGCGGGAAAAGATGCGGGGCATGGATGTGGTCATAATTTGTTTGGAACCGCATCAGTAGCTGCAGGAATTGAAATCAAAAAATTAATCGAGTCTAAAAATTTTATCGGAACAATCAAGGTATTCGGATGCCCTGCTGAAGAAGGCGGCAGCGGTAAGGTTTATATGGTACGCGCTGGTTTGTTTAATGATGTTGATGTGGCAGTGCACTGGCATCCTGGTGATGCAAATGAAGTAACGATGATTAGTGCACTTGCAAATACTTCTGCGAAATTTCGATTTCATGGTTTATCAGCACACGCTTCTATGTCGCCCGAAAAAGGACGCTCTGCATTAGACGCAGTAGAAGCGATGGACTATATGGCCAACATGATGCGCGAACATATTCCGCAGGAAACCAGAATACATTATGTAATTACCAATGGCGGAAAAGCACCAAATGTAGTGCCTGATTTTGCAGAAGTATTTTATTATGTACGTCATCCGCAAAGAGAACAAGTGGTTTCTATTTTTGAGCGCCTGATAAAAACGGCGAAGGGTGCTGCGTTGGGAACTGAAACAACGGTGGACTATGAGATCATTGGAGGCACACATGATCTGTTGATCAATCAAACTTTAGGAGAAGCCATGCAAGTGAATCTTGAAAAAGTTGGGGGCGTAACGTATACTCCCGATGAAATTGCATTCGGTAAAAAATTGCAATCAAGTTTAAGCTTTAAAGCACCAGCAATAGAAAATGCAGCAAGTATTGAACCCCTGAAAAAAACAACGGATAAGCAAGCGGGGCAGGGTTCTACAGATGTTGGAGATGTTAGCTATGCGGTACCAACAGTTGGGATCTCAACTGCAACATGGATCCCAGGAACACCAGCGCATAGTTGGCAGGCAGTTGCTTGTGATGGCACCGAAATAGGAACAAAGGGTATGATGGTTGCAGCGAAAACAATGGCTTTGATGGCAATTGATTTATATACCAATCCTGCACTAATTCAAAAAGCAAAAGAAGAATTTAAAACCGCAGTTGGCGATTATAAGTATAAAGCTTTGTTAGGTGATAGGAAACCGGCTTTGAATTATAGGGACTAAAAAAGTGAAAAGATAAAAGTGAAAAGATAAAAGATAAAAGTGAAAAGATAAAAGTGAAGAGTGAAGAAAGTCCTGCGTCTCTCTTCTCGTTCTAACTAACCCTCCTCTATTCACTTTTATCTATTATCTTTTCATTATTTTCAGGGCGCATTTGAGGAAACAATAAAACATCTTGAATAGAAACCTGATTGGTCATCATCATACATAAACGATCAATTCCGATTCCGATTCCAGAAGTTGGTGGCATCCCATATTCCAATGCTCTTAAGAAATCGTAATCAATAAACATAGCTTCATCATCACCTCTTTCCATCAGTTTAGCCTGTTCTTCGAATCGTTCGCGCTGATCAATCGGGTCGTTCAACTCTGAATAGGCGTTGGCAATTTCCTTACCATTTACCATCAACTCAAATCTTTCAACAAGGCCAGGTTTGCTTCTGTGTTTTTTGGTAAGCGGACTCATCTCAACCGGATAATCAATAATGAAAGTAGGTTGTATATAGGTATGCTCACTTGTTTCGCCGAAGAGTTCATCAATCAATTTACCCTTACCAATATTATTTGGTACAGAGATATTCAATTGCTTACAAACATCGCGCAAACCAGTTTCATCCATACCACTCACATCAATGCCAGTATTTTCTTTGATGGCATCTAAAATACTAATGCGTCTATAAGGTGCTTTAAAGTTGATGATCTTATCGCCCAATACTACATCGGTAGTTCCGTGTAAACTCAAAGCAATCTTTTCAAATAACTGCTCAGTTGTTTCCATCATCCAGAAATAATCTTTGTAGGCAGTGTACCACTCCAATACGGTGAATTCTGGATTGTGTGTGCGGTCCATCCCCTCATTTCTAAAATTTCTACTAAACTCATATACCCAATCAAATCCGCCCACGATCAAGCGCTTTAGGTATAATTCATTGGCAATACGCAAGTATAATGAAATGTCTAAAGCATTGTGGTGCGAAATAAACGGACGGGCAGCAGCGCCACCAGGAATGCTTTGCAGCACGGGTGTATCTACTTCTAAAGCACCCTGCGCATTCAAGAACTCGCGGATGGTATTCACCAATTTGGTTCTTTTAACGAAAGTATCTTTCACCTCTGGGTTAATGATCAGATCGGCATAGCGCTGACGGTAGCGGAACTCAGGGTCGGTCACTGCATCAAACACATTTCCTTCCTCATCACGTTTCACCACGGGAAGCGGCTTCAGAGATTTGGTAAGAAGGGTTAGGGTTTGTGCATGTATGGAGGTCTCACCAGTTTTAGTGATAAAGCCGTATCCTGTAACGCCAATGATATCGCCTAGGTCGAGTCCGCTTTTAATAACCACATCCCATAAGGTTTTGTCCTCCTCAGGACAAACATCATCTCTCTTCACATATAGCTGAATAATACCCTTGCTATCCTGGATCTTAATGAATAGCACCTTACCCTTATCATTAATACTCATGATTCGGCCAGCCACACAAACTTGGGCAAACTGCTCTTTGGTCTCTTCAGAGTAGTTTTCTTTGATATCGGTAGAGTAATGCGAAACAGGGTATAGAGCTGCAGGAAATGGATCAATTCCGGCTTCTTGCATTTTCACCAGTTTTTCGCGACGAATGATTTCTTGTTCTGACAAGTGGGATAAACTCATAATAGTAATTGCTTAGAGCGGGTAAAATTAACGCATGTTGGGCAGGTTGACAAGGGTTGGCAAAATAAAGCGGGATGCACCCTATTTTTCTTGAAAAAGTTTTTGGTAAATCTCTTTTTCAGAAAGCGATACTATTTCCCCTGGTTGCATGTTGTTCAGACAAATGTCTTCGATACTATTTCTAATTAATCGCAAAGTAGGGAAACCAACTTTTGCAGTCATCTTTCTAACCTGTCTATTTTTTCCTTCCGTTAAGATGAGTTCGATCCATGGTGCAGGAATTTCTTTTCTGAAACGGATGGGTGGATTCCGATCTGGAACGATGGGATCTGTTTCAAAAATTTTTGTAATCGCTTTTTTAGTACGATAGATTTTTCCATCGAGGTTAATATCAACTCCTGATGATAATTCAGAAATGGCTTTTTCATTAATGGCGCCATCAACCTGAACCCAATAACTACGGCGATGAAAAAATTTTGGATGCAGTAAACGGTGATTTAATTGTTTGTCGTTCGTGAGTAAAAGCAAACCTTCACTATCATAATCTAATCTTCCAACTGGATAAACGTCTTTGGGCATATCGAAAAAATCAGCCAAAGTTTGCTTGCCTTCTTCCCGTGAAAATTGAGAAAGTACTTGATAAGGTTTGTATAATTGGAAGTAATAATTCATAAAAAACAAAAGTCCCGCAGAAGCGAGACTTTGTATATGGATGGGTTAGTAAGTACCAGGAAATCGAATTTCCTTACACAATATTAAAAAACCTTTTATCTAATGCAAAAATATTTTTGAACAATTTTATTAACATTTCCAAGCAAGTTGTGAATTCCAGCAGTTTTTAACACATTTTTTTTCAAGCTAAAACCGCTTTTTTATAAAATTAAAACAATGTTTTTGAAAATGTAATATCCTGAAACAATGATGAATAAAGGGTTTCAGCATGTATCAAAAATTCATGCGGTTTGTAAAGAACCAAAATTGAATGATCAATGAAACCTTAAATTGCTTGCTTTGAACTGACATTTTTTGCGAAAAAAAATTTCTGCTTTGCAGCAGCCATTACCTTTGATTTTCACAAAAAACACTGTTATGAAGTTTCCTGCTCCTGTTTCTGTTGAATGGATGGCTGATTTGATTGGCGCCGAAATATCGGGTAATCGCAGTGCGCAGATTAGCGGTATCAACGAAATACACAAAGTAATGAAGGGTGATCTTGTTTTTGTTGATCATCCAAAGTACTATGATACATGTTTGAACAGTGAAGCAAGTTTTATCATTATCAATACAAAGGATGTTGTTGTTCCAGCAGGAAAAATAATTTTAATTGTAGCAGACCCTTTTGAATCTTATTTAAAAATCGTGCAGCATTTTAAACCATTTGTTGCTGCAGAAAAATCAATCAGCGATAATTTAATTATTGGCGAAGGAAGCGTAATTATGCCGAATGTTTTTATTGGAAACGCTGTAGTAATTGGAATAAATTCTGTGATTTATCCGAATGTAAGTTTGTTAGATGGAACCATTATTGGTAACAATGTAGTAATTCAAGCAGGCACTGTAGTAGGAAGCGATGCATTTTATTATAACACAAAAAAGAATAGAGAGAGTTGGTTTAAACGCATGCAAAGTTGTGGCAATGTAGTGATTGAAGACAATGTAGAAATTGGTGCGGGATGTACCATCGATCGAGGTGTAACAGCAGAAACGAGAATTGGTTTTGGAACCAAGATGGATAATATGGTGCACATTGGTCATGATACTACTATAGGTAAAAATTGTTTGTTTGCTGCACAGGTTGGAATTGCAGGAGGAACAATCATTGAAGACGGTGTAACCTTATGGGGACAGGTTGGCGTAAGCAAAACATTGACTATTGGTGCCAATGCAGTGGTTTTAGCGCAGAGTGGTGTTCCTTCTTCCTTAGCGGGTGGAAAAACTTATTTCGGCTATCCAGCAGAAGACGCGTCACTCAAAAGAAGGGAATTGGTATGGATCAAGCGTATCCCTGAGCTTTGGAAAAAAGTAATGGAATAATTATTAATGCAATCTAAAATTGCCTTTTTCAAAACAGGTTGCGATGAATAAAATCTATGACAAGTCATACTGTTTTTTCAACTCAGAACTGATGCGTTCGATTGAGTCTTTCATTGGGCGATACTGAAATTCAGGAAAGGCTTTTAATAATTTGCTATTATCAAAACTTACAGTTGCTCTGGCAGTTCTTGCCGTTTCCTTAGTTAACAACGGACTCTTGCCAGTAATAAGTCCCTTGATTCCTTCTAATCTCCAAACAATTTCTGCCAGAAACGCCGTTACTTTTTTATGTGGTGGTTTTTTGTGAAATGCATTCGCGATCATAGTAAATATATCGCGGTAAGGCAGGTTAGCAGCACTTAAAATATAGCGCTGTTCCTTAATGCTGCTATCCATTAATAGTATCATGGCATCAACTACATCCAAGACATCAACAAAGCCACTTGAGCCTTCTGTATACCAAGGGAATTCGTCGTAAGCGGATTTAAAAATGGCAGTAGAGCCTTTTGTCCAATCGCTCGCCCCTAGAATAATTACTGGATTTACCACTACTACATTTAATCCCTCGCCCATACCGCGCCAAACTTCTATTTCGGCTAGGTATTTAGATTTTCCGTATTCACTATTACTAGTTTCTTCAGACCAGTTCATGGTTTCATTAATGGCTTGGTCTTCTCTGATCCTGCCAAGCGCGGCAACAGAGCTCACAAAAAGTAATTTTTCAACACCAGCATTTAAGCAAGCATTCACAATATTAGCTGTGCCTTCAATATTGGTATGCTGTAATGCGCTTTTATTTTTTGCAGTAAACGAAACGATCGCTGCACAATGGTAAACTTGTTGAACACCTACCATAGCTTCTTCTAGCGCTACAATGTCTAAGATATCAGCCTTAAACCATTCGATGGCAGATGCTTCAGGGGTAGCAGGAATTTCAGAACGATACAATGCCCTCACTGTCCTACCCTGAGCAACCAGTGCTTTAATAAGATGTGATCCAACTAAACCAGTAGCGCCGGTTACTAAAATCATGAGGGTTATTTATTGATGGAATTATTAGTACGCTAAGATAATGAGAATCACTATTGACATTTCATGCAAGTTCCACTAGCAACTACATCAACCTGTGTTACTTTAAAACCTGAGGGCAAAATAACAGGAGGTACCGTAATATGATCCAAGCAATAGGTATTGCCACAATGGTCGCACATAAAGTGTACATGATTATCGTGGTGATGGCCTTCACTGCAATCGTCTTTACATAAAGCATACCGAACCGAATTATCTGCCGAAGGAATGGTATGAATGATTCCTTTTTCTACGAATGTTTGAAGGGTTCTATAAATAGTTACCCGATCGAATTCTTCTCCGCTTTGTTGTTCAATATCTGCATGAGCCAACGCACCTTTGCGCTGAAGAAACATTTCCAGAATTTTTTTCCGGCTATCAGTGATGCTCAGCTGATTTCTTTTAAGGGTATCTACGATCCTTGGATGCATATGATGCGATTAGGGATTATTGCCAAAAATACTATTTACAAAATTGCCTTTCCCGGCTTTTTCTTTTAAGAGTTTTCGGATATCAACCTTTAGTTTTTCTAATTCATCTGCCTTCAATCCGTCATACACCTGACCACGAACCTTTCCGTCTCTATCAACCAATGCAAAGAATTGGGTATGTATGAATTGGTCCTCAATTTTCTCCACATTATTTTTTGGATCATCCAATAAATAAGAACTACGTGCCTGACTGTATAAACTGTCTTTACGACCAGTTAAGAAAATCCATTTTTTAGTATCCGCTTTGATTGAATCGGCATATACTTTCATGCGCGCAACCGTATCGCGATCTGGGTCGCAGGTATGAGAAAGGATCAGAAAATCTGGCTCATCCTTAAATGTTTCAGCAATCGTTTTCATGTTGGCATTCATTTTCGGACAAATTCCTTTGCAATTGGTAAAGAAGTACTCCACCACACAAACCTTTCCCAACATATCTTTTTCAGTAAAGATTTGGTTGTCTTGTGTTTTAAAGTGGAATGGTTTTACATAGCTGATTGTAGATAATTTGGTTCTCCACTCATCATTTCCGCGAAACAAGAAGAAATAGAATCCCGTAAGTAGCAACAAGAAGAAGAGAAAATAGCCTAATAATTTCTTTGCCATAGTACAATAATTGCTGCAAAGTTAGGGGGCAGGAGCTTTTCTCAATCTGCTTTATTATTTTGCAACATTGTTGCATTTGAACTACTTTTGCGTCTCTTTTAGACGAAAATGAAGGTAAACTTAGACTTTGTGGGTATTGCAACATCCTTGGCTTGTGCCATACATTGTGCTTTATTGCCTTTGTTTCTAAGTAGCCTACCCATATTTGGCATCAATATTATCGACAATCTTTACTTTGAGTACCTAATGGTGGGGATAGCTTTTATGGTAGGCACCCTAGCTTTACGTCATGGAAAACACAAACACCACCACAGTTTTGTGCCCATGCTGGTGTTTACTATTGGGATTCTTTTATTATTAGCCAAAGTAATCTGGCATCAATGGCAAAATTGGTTGTTATGGCCCGCAGTAGCTTGCATCGTGGCTGCGCACTTACTGAATTTCAGTTACTGCAGGATCCACAATCATGCTCATGCCGATGATTGTGATCATTAATTAGTTAAAGGAATAACTGGTTCCACCGTCTTTTTCGTCCTTCAGCTGAACACCCAAAGCCGCTAATTCGTTTCTGATCTTATCGCTTGTCATGAAATCCTTTCTACCCTTTGCGTCTTTACGAATATTGATGAGTAATTGGAGTACGCCATCTAACTGACCATTATCGGCTGCTTTTTCTCCTACCAATCCAAATACATCTTCTAGATAAACCTTCAATTGTTTTTGTAAAAGCAAGGCAGTATGTCCGCTCAAAGCATCGCCGGCAATATGTTTATCCTTGATAGAGTTGATGACTGATGATAAATCAAACATATTTGCTAAAACTTTAGCAGTGCTGAAATCATCATCCATGAACTCATCAAATTCTGCAACTAGTTTTTTTACTTTCTCATCAAGTGCATTATCTGAAGCGGTAGTTGTTGCATCAATGATTTGTTTGCTATACCAATCATAAGATTCCCATAATCGCTTCAGCGCTTTTTCGGAAGCCTGTAGTGCCTCATTGCTAAAATCGAGGGTGCCTCTATAATGACTTTGCAGGATAAAGAAGCGAATGGTCATTGGTGTATAAGCTTGTTCTAAAATGGGACTCTCGCCACTGAATAATTCAGTTAGCTTGATTACATTATTATAACTCTTACCCATTTTCTTACCCTGAATGGTGATCATATTATTATGCAACCAATAGCGTGCGGGTGTTTTGTGATTGCAAACGGTACTCTGTGCGATCTCACATTCGTGATGTGGAAATTGTAGGTCCATTCCGCCGCCGTGTATATCAAACTCTTCCCCCAAATATTTACTACTCATCGCAGAGCATTCGATATGCCATCCCGGGAAACCCTCTCCCCATGGGCTTTGCCAGCGCATGATATGTTCAGGAGGTGCAGATTTCCAAAGTGCAAAATCGTTCTTGTCTCTCTTCTCATCCTGATTATCTAGCTCACGTGTTGTATCGAGTTGGTCTTCTAAATTTCTTCCGCTGAGCATACCATAAGGCTTGCCAACTTTTGAGAAATCGGTATTGTATTTATCAACATCAAAATAAACGGAACCATTTGCTTCATATGCATAGCCATCTTCAATGATTTTTTTAATCATTTCTATTTGCTCAACAATATGACCAGTAGCTGTTGGTTCGATGCTAGGTGGTAAATTATTAAATTTACTCATAGCCCAATGATAGAGGTTGGTATATTTCTGTACCAGCTCCATTGGTTCGAGCTTTTCTAAAATGGCTTTTGAACTGATCTTGTCTTCTGCTTCGCGACCTTCTTCTTCGAAGTGACCAGCATCAGTGATATTGCGTACATAACGTACTTTATATCCCAGGCACATCAAGTAACGATAAATTACGTCGAATGTAATGAAGGGGCGTGCATGTCCAAGATGACTTTCACCACTTACAGTTGGTCCGCATACATACATTCCAACGTAAGGTGCATTGATTGGCGTAAAGATTTCTTTTTGTCTGCTTAGCGAATTATATACTTTCAAAGACATGGGATGCAAGATAAGAAAATTAAGCCGTTTAGGGTTTGATGGAGTCTCGAATTATTTATTGATGCGCAGGTCGGTAACCAGCATCATATGGTCGCTCAGGTCTTCATCCACTAGATCAAACTGCTTTACAGTGAATCGATTATCGGCCAGAATATAGTCGATTCGCAATGTTGGTGCTAAAGACAAATAGGTACGACCAATGCCAAACCCTTTTTTCAGAAAGCAATCCTGCCAATTTCCCTTGATATTAAAATAGGGATAGGAATTAGGTACATCATTAAAATCGCCAGCAATAATTGTTGGCAGTTGACTGAGGTCTTTCTGGCTTCTTACAATATCTGATTGAAGTCCCCTTCTTTCGAAAGCCCGTTTCATTTTAATGATAATATTTTTTGAAGCGGTTACGCTTTCTTCCTCCTGCCCTTTGATCTTTTCAATGTCTGCATAATCTTCTTTTTTAAATTTAAAAGACTGCATATGGGTTGTAAAGATCCTGAATGTATCATCACCTTTTTGAATGTCGGCAAATAGCAGACTTTCTGCTACTGGAAACTTAGTTTTACCAGAATCGATGATTGGAAATTTAGAAAAAATAATACTGCCCGATTGATAGCTACCGTTATTGCGCAAATAATCTCTTGAAAAATAGTAGTAGGGAAAAGTTTTTGTGAACAGAGAAATATTATCAGCCGATTCTCTTTCTGTGCTATTATTGAATTCCTGCAAGCAAACAATATCTGCTTGTATCTTCAAAATGATATCTGCAATTTCATTGCGAACTAATCTTTTGGATTCTATATTATTACTTAGACCGTTGAAGCTTCTAACATTCCAATCAACCACCCGAATATTTTGTGCACTTTTCTTTTTGTTAAAACCAGATCCCAAATGCCAGGCAAATGCAACTTCCATTTGTTGCCAACCCAATGTTAAGCAGATCAGTGGAATCCAGGCATAGACCGGTTTAGCAATCAACCAAAAGATGAAGGCAAAAAATAAAAGCAGAATGAGATAAGGCACTATTAATCCAATGAAACCAAATACCCACCAATTAGAAGGATTAATATAGGACGATACGCATGCAATCAGAAAAAGTGAGCCCAAAAAAATGGTGATACTTAAGCTGAAAGATTTGAACACACGACGCAAAATACTTTTTGCCATGCGTTAAATTTAATGAAAATCAGGGTTTAATCTGAATATCTGTGATAATTGGAAGATGATCAGATAAATGCAGGCGGGGAGATTGATATTGAACGGTTTTGATTGACTTACTAGTTAACAGTACATCTATTCGCAAAGTAGGTGAGAGGCTATCATAGGTTCTGCCAAATCCCCATCCCTTTTCAAGAAATGCATCATTTAGTCCAGAACGGATATGGTGATAAACATAACTTGATGGAACAGCATTCATATCTGCTGTATAAATGAAAGGTTGATGACAACTATCGAGTGATTTTTTGATTAACGCTGCCTGCTTGGTATGCAACTTATCGAAATAAGCTATTCTGCTTAACTTATCTCTTTTCATTAAAATGGCTTTATCATACTTCACAAATTTCAAGTGCTGGAAATTATTATTGTCCATTAATTCAACATGGATACTCATTGAACTCAAGTGTGTATTATACACTCTTAATACTTGATTGGGCGTTTGTATGTCTACTCGTTGAAGCGACTCTAATGAATTGATATTGGAAAACGGTACGCTGGTTTGATGTAGGAAAGGCCATCTAGAAAAAATGATCACCCCATAATT
Organism: uncultured Bacteroidota bacterium; assembly: GCA_903821465.1. Taxonomy (GTDB): domain Bacteria; phylum Bacteroidota; class Bacteroidia; order Chitinophagales; family Chitinophagaceae; genus Sediminibacterium. Next base: position 26,083 of record CAIJLK010000075.1, read on the forward strand.
TTTATCGGCTTCACTGAAAAAACTATAAGCCAATCCTGTAATCAATTTTATATTTTCTGTACTAGCGTCGGCTTGTTTAGAAGGAACGGATGAGTAATCCTGAAAACAAATAATATCTGCGTCAGCCGACTTGATAAAATCGAGCATCTGATTTACTTTAACGGGATCCATTTTTTGGCCAGATAAAAAATTATTCACATTCCAAGAAAGTACCCGGATGGAATTTTTTGATTTAGCCTGTTCAAATTTGTTGCCAGGCTGAAATCCAAAGACAACAGAAATATTTTTATATCCTGCTAAAAGAATCAAGAAAAAGATCCATGAATAATTTCTAAAGAGGAAAAGGCTGATCAAACACCAAGCTACCATAATGATTAAACCAACTGGAAATAGCAGACCTGCGAATGTAAAAAAATAGCCGTGTGCTGGATTGATATAAGGTGTTAAGCATGTAATCAAATAAAGCACACTACCAAGTATGCCAAGTGAGAGAACTATTTTTTTACATATTGTCATAATAGATCTTCCTTACTAGCTCTTTTTAAGAAGGCCTTTTCTTCGTCAGTTAAAAACTGATAACCCTGTTGGTTAATCTTGTCAAGAATTGCATCAATCTTCTGTTGGGTTAAATCGGGCGACTTCTTTTTTCCTAGAGAAGCTGTAAAAAGACTGTCTTTTGTATCGCGAGCCGCTCGAGATGCATGTTTTTTATCGGGACTAAATAAGTCATTCAACCAATCGATAAAATGATTCATCCAGGCACCCCAATCCTTACCCCTGCGTAATTGGCGTACAAAAAAGAAACCAATGGCGCCACCAGATAAATGCGAAGCTGCTATTCCTGCAGTGCTTCCCGCCATGGTTGCAAAATCGATCGCTACAAAAACTACGAGCAAAACCCAAAGCGGAATGCCCCCATTGATTAATGGGAAAATTCTATAATCAGGAGCCAATGTGGTAGTAGCAACAGCAACAGCCATCACGGCAGCACCTGCTCCTATCAAAGGTTCTATTGTATTAATGTGGTTTGCTAAAACCGGAAATAAATTTACGGTAAGAATAAAAGAGAGTCCCCCTACAATGCCACCATACAGATAAATAGGAAATAATTTATTGTTGCCGGTAAGGTCCTGCAAAATATATCCAAAAGCCCATAACCAAAGCAAACTACTAATCACGCCCCAGATACTTTCATGGGTAAACATATAGGTAAAAAGCACCCAAGGTTTGGTTAAGAAAGTTTCGGTATTAGCAGGAAGTGTAAACCAGTCGAATACTTGTTTGTAAAAAAACTCGATAGGGATTTCTGATAAATAATAAATGATCTTTATGAAAGTGAGCAACACAAACATCAAAAGGTTTATTGCAACAAGGTATACTAGTGCATTATTATCTTGCCCTAATAAAATGCCGCGACTTGATTTTGTGGTTCTTTCAAACATAGTGTTAGGTATCAGAAAGGTTGACTAATTAATAAAAATTCTTTTTGTTCTTTTTATTCCAAGTCATTACAATGATCAATCCCACAATGGCACCACCCACATGCGCCCAACGTGCAATATTGTCGCCTGCAGAATTTCGAATGGCAAAGAATAGTTCCCAAGTAAAATAACCGATCCCGATCCACTTGGCTTTAATAGGCACCAAGAAATATAAATAGATATAGGTATTCGGGAACAGGTATACGAACGCAGCCAAAATTCCAAACACTGCACCGCTGGCGCCCAATGTTGCCGTATTTAAATTGGCTTCATAGTAGCTAGCTATATATTGGTACAATGCATTGCTTGCCTCCACATTATTCGGATTGTTTGCCACTATACTCACCAATTCGGGGTTCCCTTCAAACGCATGTGGATACTTCATGCCAAAATTAAATAGGGCAGTAGTTTGTGAGCTATTAGCAGAACGCTCCACAAGTATCGCTGTATAATCCTTCATCATCGGCACCAATTCGTAACTCAGAAATAGTAAGTGCATCAGTGCCGCACCTAATCCGCAGATAATAAAGAATGTAAGAAAACGCTTAGGTCCCCAGAGATTTTCCAACACCGCTCCAAACATATAAAGCGCAAGCATATTACCGAAAATATGTCCAAAGTCGCCATGCAAAAACATATGCGTAATCAATTGCCAAGGTTTGAACAAGGGACTTTGCCAGGCATGTAATGCAAATACATTTTCAAATGAAAATCCAGAGGCCTGCCCGCCAATCGTATTCTGAGCCAGAAAAAAAAGTCCGTTGATGATCAGTAGATTTTTTACAACGGTTGGTAATATCTCAAATCTACTGGGTCTAAATTCAGTCATTTCTTAATTTTAATTGAACCACATTTTCAATATGTAAGGTATGTGGAAACATATCAACGGGTTGTATTTTTTCCACGCTGTATTTTTCGTCCAACAATGCCAGATCTCTCGCCTGTGTTGCCGGATTACAACTTACATAAACAATCGTAGGGGCAGCTATTTCCAATAATTTTTTGATTAGCTTTTCGTGCATCCCCGCCCTCGGTGGATCAGTGATAATCACATCGGGCTTACCATGTTCTGTAAAGAACGCATCATCGCATATATCTATTACATCGCCAGCAAAAAAATGACTCTGTTTCAAATTATTTAACGCTGCGTTTTCTTTAGCGTCTTCGATTGCTTCAGCCACTACTTCCACGCCAATCAGTTTTTTTGCTTGTTTGCTCACAAAAATTCCGATACTTCCGGTACCACAATACAAGTCATAAACAACTTGGCTGCCGTTTAGTTCTGCAAAGTCGCGCGTTACTTGGTACAATTTTTCAGCCTGACGGGTATTGGTTTGGAAGAATGACTTCGGACTGATCTTAAAGGAGAAGTCCTCCAGCTTTTCAATGATATATCCATTACCACTGTATACTTGAGGGAATAGTTCGAACAGACTATCGTTGTGCTTGGTATTGATAGTATATAATAGGGTGGTGATCTGTGGAAACTGTTGCAAAAGCTGATTCAGCAAGGCTTTGCGATTGTTTTCGTCCTCATACCCAAAAACAACATTTACCATTAGTTCTCCGATGGTACTGTTGCGAATGAACATATTGCGCAACCAACCCTGGTGTTTTCTTACATCATAAAAAGGCAGGTTGCGTTCTAATGCGTAGGCAGCAACTGCTTTTCTAATTTGGTTAGTGGGTTCTTCCTGCAGGTAGCAGGTATCGATCTCAACTACTTTATCAAAGAAGCCGCGAACATGAAATCCGGCACCACCAGGCACATCGTCCATCGACACCCCCTCTTCCTTCATTTTTCTAAAAACGTTAGAAGGAATAAAGATCTTAGAACCGAAAGTGTATTCGATTTTATTTCTATAGCGTTCGGTTTGATCGGCTCCAATAATGGTTTGGATAGGGGGAAGTACTACTTTTCCAATACGTGATAAGTTATCTGCAACCTGTTTTTGCTTGTAGAATAACTGCAGATCGTAAGGCAGCATTTGCCACTGGCATCCTCCGCAAACACCGAAATGGCTACAAAAAGGGGTAACTCTTTTTTCAGAATAGGAATGGATTTTCACCACATGACCTTCGGCCCAGTCCTTTTTACTCTTTGATAATTGCACATCTACCACGTCGCCGGGAACTGCGCCTTCAATAAAAACTACTTTACCGTCAATTCGGGCCAGTGATTTTCCTTCGGCGGCATAATCTTCCACCAATAAATGTTCTAATATGATGCGTTGCTTTTGCTTTCTCACGGCTGCAAATGTAAACTACAGTTCTGTATATGCCTATACTTGGTCAATTTTCCTATTTTTATAGCCAATTCAAGATCTCATGAAGCGCAGCATATCATTATTTGTATTTATTCTTTTGATTCAAAACGGCCAGTCGCAAAACAAAACTGTTGCAAGCACCAAGCCTGCAACAATTGCAGGAAAGCAGATTAGCATTACACTTACCCCACTCAAAAACTGTTGGGTATATCTTGGAAGTTATTATGGTAAGGGTAAGGCATTGGTTGATTCAGCCCATTTGGATGATAAGAGCATGGGGGTTTTTAAGGGAAATAAAATGGTAGGTGGGGTATACTTTATTGTATCTCCAAAAATGACCATGTTGTTTGAACTTTTAATGGATAATAAGCAGCAGTTCAGTATTGTGGGTGATACTTTGCAGAGAGAAAAAGTTTTGATCACAGGTTCACAGGAAAATGATCTCTTCAAAGAGTATCTCAAATTTTCAAATGAGAAGGGAAGGATCATGCAAGAGCAAGAAGCGGCTTATCATCAGTCAAAAATAAAGGCTGACTCAACAAAATATAAGAACCTGATCATGCAGGGGGATAAAGAATTACAGTTGTATCGCGACAATCTGATAAAAAAAAATCCGACTTCTTTATTGGCGATGTTATTCAATACCATGAAAAGACCAACAGTTCCTTCTGTGCCAATGGTAAAAGGAAAACCAGATTCTTTATATCCTTATCGTTTTGTAAAAGATCATTTCTGGGATGATGTGGTATTTAATGATGACCGTTTATTACGTACCCCTTTTTTTGAATCCAAGCTCGATGATTATTTTAAATATTATGTTTCACCAGAGCCTGACTCATTAATCGACGAAGTGAAATTCATATTGTTATCGGCCAGAACAGGGAAAGAAATCTTCCCTTACTTACTTACAAAGTTTACGAATAAATATATTAGTCCCGAGTTTATGGGCCAGGATAAAGTCTTCCTTTATTTATTCGAAAATTTTTATGCAAAGGGAGATACTGTTTTATTAAATGCCGCATCTAAAAAAACAATTATCGAAAGAGCCTATAGTTTGATGGCCAATCAACTCGGACTTCCTGCTGCTCCATTAGATTTAACAGACACTACCGGTAAAAATATTTCTTTGTACGGAATCAAAGCACCCTTTACTGTGGTAGCATTCTGGGATCCGAATTGTGGGCATTGCAAAGAAGAAATTCCGCGTCTCGATTCGATGTATCGTGCAAAATGGAAGGCCTTGGGTGTTGCTATCTATGCTGTAAATATTTACGAAAACGAAAACCCTGCTTGGAAGAAATTTATTACCGAAAAAAATCTGCTGAATTGGCATCATGTTTTTCAAACAAAAGCAGCAAGAACAGCAGAAGAAAAAGCTGGGCAGCCTAGTTATAAACAGCTTTACGATGTATTTAAAACACCAACACTTTATTTATTAGATAAGGATAAGCGCATCATTGCAAAACAGCTGAGCATACAGCAGTTTGATGATTTGATCGCAACAAAAATGAAACCTAAATCTTAGAATAATTTTTCTACAACGCTTTTGATAACTTTTGGTTTTCCAAGTGTATAGTAATGTAATACTGGAACACCAAATTGTTTCAATTCCTTACTCTGTTGAATTAACCATTCTGCACCAACCTGTTCGCATTCAGCGTCGGTTTTACATTTATTAATTGCATTAGATAAATCAGTTGGAATGTCAACATGAAATATGCGTGGAAGAACCGATAATTGTTTTTTATTAGTAATCGGTTTTAATCCGGGTATGATCGGAACATTGATACCAATGGCTTTGCAAGCGTTCACGAAATCAAAGAATTTTTGATTGTCGAAAAACATTTGTGTCATGATATATTCAGCACCAGCATCAACTTTTTCTTTCAGTTTCAATAAATCAATTTCCAGGTTGGGAGCTTCGAAATGTTTTTCAGGATAACCCGCAACCCCCATACAGAAATTTGTTTTTCCGCCGTTCTTGATATCTTCATCAATATAGACACCATTATTCATGCTAATCACTTGCTTCAATAAGTTGATCGCAAAATTATTTCCACCGGGTTCTGATTCAAAACTCGCTTCATTTTTTGCAGCATCGCCTCTTAACACCAAGACATTATCAATTCCTAAAAAATCAAGATCAATCAATGCATCTTCAGTTTCTCTTTTGGTAAAACCCCCGCAGATAATATGTGGAACCGCATCAATTTTATAATGGTTCATAATCGCCGCACAGATACCTACGGTACCGGGACGTTTACGAACTTCTATTTTTTCAAAAGTACCGTCAGCCTTTTTCTTGAACATGGTTTCGCTGCGGTGATAAGTAACATTGATCCAAGATGGCTTAAACTCCATCAGAGGATCTAAATGATCGTATAAGGTTACAATGGTCTTACCTTTTAAGGGTGGTAAAACCTCAAAAGACAATAAAGTGTCCGTCGCTTTGTTGATATGGTCAATTACTTTCATGTATATAAATGGCTACAAACATACAATCAAACAATAACAAAATATAAAGCAGAGGAGGATTATTCTTAAATTCAACTAGCTTATTTTTACAATTACAATGACGAATTTAACCATCCATACGAAGGATTTAATCAAAAGTTACAAAGGTAGAACTGTTGTAAACCATGTAAGTGTGAATGTGGAGCAGGGGGAGATTGTGGGTTTACTCGGACCAAATGGTGCTGGCAAAACCACTACTTTTTATATGGTAGTGGGATTGATTAAACCCGATGAAGGGGATGTGTTTTTGAATGATTTGAATATTACGAAGTTGCCTATGTATAAGCGGGCTCAGATGGGTATTGGTTATCTGCCTCAGGAAGCTAGTGTATTTAGAAAGCTTACTGTTGCCGATAATATTATGGCGGTTTTAGAAATGACCAAGTTGAGTAAACCGGAACGTCAGTATAAACTAGAATCCTTGTTAGATGAGTTTCACTTACATCATGTGCGCGATAATAATGGCGATAGTTTGAGTGGTGGAGAGCGAAGAAGAACGGAGATTGCGCGGGCATTAGCTGTTGATCCGAAGTTTATTTTATTAGATGAACCCTTTGCCGGGGTTGATCCAATTGCGGTAGAAGATATTCAGAGTGTTGTAGCCAGATTGAAATATAAAAATATCGGGATCCTGATCACCGACCACAATGTGAATGAAACCCTATCGATCTGTGATCGTGCTTATTTGCTGATTGAAGGAAAGATATTCCGCCACGGAACTGCAGAAGAGCTTGCTGATGATGAAAAAGTTCGACGTCTTTATTTGGGTACCAATTTCGAATTGAAACGAAAGGATTGGATCATTGATATGGGGAAAGATAACGGGGCCAATATACCCGACGCAGGAGCAGAAACCGATAATGGTGTTCTTTCTGACGAATAATAGTCAGGTAATTTCAATTCCATTGCTTATTTTTCAGGAACTAACTGTATGAAAATTCTCAGTCCCGCAATATCAAGACTGGCCCGACTTCGCCATGGCCGTATAGAAGAATGGATGAACGAGCCAATTTCCGCACAGCGGGAGGTATTGCAAGACCTGATCACACACGGACAGTATACAGAGTTTGGGAGGAAGTACGGACTCAAAGAAATTTTCACCATCCGCAATTTTAAACAAGCAGTTCCCATTCAGGACTATGATGATTTGAAACCCTATATCAATCGCTTGATGGAAGGGGAGGATCAATTGCTTTGGAACACTCCGGTTACTTGGTTTGCGAAAAGTAGCGGCACCACCAGTGATAAGAGTAAGTTTATTCCCATATCTCAAGAGAGTTTAGAGGACTGTCATTTTCAGGCTGCAAAAGATGTGCTAACCCTTTATTACAATATCAATAACGATAGTGATCTACTTACAGGGAAGAGTTTAGTGATTGGAGGAAGTCACCAGATCAGCAAAATCAACGATGAGATTCAATATGGCGATTTGAGTGCAGTATTGTTACAGAATACACCTTTCTGGGGTCAGTGGATCCGCACTCCGGAATTATCCATTGCCTTGATGGACGAATGGGAGGGAAAGATTGAGCAGTTAGCATTGTCAACTATTGAGGAGAATGTGACTTCCATTGCGGGGGTTCCAACATGGACGATGGTGTTGATTAAAAGAATCCTACAGATCACAGGTAAAGCAACATTAAAAGAAGTGTGGCCGAACTTGGAGTTGTATGGTCATGGCGGCGTTTCTTTTACTCCTTATCGGGAGCAGTTTAAAAAATTAATTGGCGAGGGTGTAACTTATATGGACATCTATAATGCGAGCGAAGGATTTTTTGCAGCTCAGAATGATCCGAATGAAGAAGGCATGTTATTGTTTTTGAATCATGGGATTTTCTATGAGTTTATGCCGGTGGAGGAATATGGCAAAGCAGATCCGAAGACAATTGGATTGAATGATGTAGAGGTCGGGAAAAATTATGCATTGGTAATTAGTACCAATGGTGGTTTGTGGCGTTATTTAATTGGCGACACAGTTCAGTTTGTTTCGGTTTTTCCATTTAAGATAAAAGTAAGTGGAAGGCTTAAGCAATTTATTAATGCATTTGGAGAAGAAGTAATTGTAGACAATTCTGATAAGGCCATTGCAATGGCATGTGAGAAAACTGGATTAGTAGTGAATGATTATACAGCAGCGCCAGTTTATTTTGGAGACGATACCAAGGGTGCGCATGAATGGTTAATTGAGTTTGAACATGCACCTGAAAATCTCGAAGCATTTACATACGAATTAGATTGTGCTCTGAAAACACTGAATAGTGATTATGAAGCTAAGCGATACAAAGACATTGCTTTAGTAATGCCATTAATTCATTCGCTTGACAAACATGTATTTCATGAGTGGTTACGCAGCAAAGGCAAGCTGGGCGGACAACACAAGGTTCCTCGCTTAAGCAATGATCGAAAATATTTGGAAGAAATTTTAGAGATTGTTAGACTTGCAAAAAGCGCTTAAGCTGTTTTGCTGAAGGTCCATATTGGCTTCTCAGCCACCAATAAATGGGTCACTAAAAATAGACTCAAAAAAGATCCCGTATAAAAAAGATAGAGATAAGGAACGTCTACCAAGGTATAGAAGATCACTAATGTAAATTTTAGCGTAGCAATCGGAAGATGTGCTTTTTGAAGTTTGTATTTTTTTGAGATAGCTAAACAAATAATCATAAACACGGTGGGCAATATCAGTGCAGAATAAATTAATAAATGATGTTGCAGTGCAATATTATTTGGTCCGAAGAATTTTGCAAAGCCCAGGCTTTCACGGAAAACAACAGGTGCATCTTTCCAAACTCTTTCACTGAAAATAATATACTCAGCAGGAATGGATGTGAGGGTTAAGAATGTTTTCCATCCAAATGGAATGAGCACAAGTGTAATAAAAAATAGTATCCCCATCAATACAATTCTCAGAAGAGTTTTAAAATCCTTCGAGTACAAATAATAGACCAACATGGCAGGGATCCAGCCAACTAATGAATACCTACTGAGAACACAAAGTGAGGTAGCCATCCCAATCAACCATCCATTATTACTCATTAATGCCAGGGCGAGAAAACTATAAAATAAGATCACCACACCTTCTTCTGTGTAGATCAATAAACCAGAATTGTGCGCATTTAATATCCACCAAATGAGCAGGAATGCGGCAAAAAAAATGGGTCCAGCTTTTTTATGCAAGGGTTGAATGCGCCAGATAAATAATGCAGCCAAAATAAACAAGGCCACAACGGTGGTCCATCTAGGATCGGCATCAAAAAAAACAGGAATGCTAAAAGGTAACCACATGGCGGGTAAATAAATGGGATGCATGCCACCCCAGATTTCCG
>CAIJLK010000076.1 GCA_903821465.1 uncultured Bacteroidota bacterium
AACGTTCTATGCCAACTTTACACCCTACTACTTTAATTAAGTGGTATGCAAAAAATAAAAAAATAAATAGAACTGACCTCAAGCGAAAAGTATATTTATTCTGCGACGAATTCACAAATTATAATGATACTAATATTGGCATTAAAACCATCCTGCTTTTAGAACAACTTGGCTATGAAGTAGTGATCCCGAAACATATGGAAAGTGGCCGAGCTAGTTTGTCGAAGGGATTGCTCAGAGACGCTAAAAAAATTGCTAATCAAAACGTTTCATTGCTGAAAGATCTAATCAACGATGAAACACCTTTAGTAGGCGTTGAACCTTCTGCGATCTTAACTTTCAGAGATGAGTATGTTGATCTGGTAGATGATGATTTATTAGATGCCGCAAAAAAACTTTCAAAAAATGTACTCCTGATCGATGAATTTTTAGCTAACGAAATTGATAAGAAACATATTACTGCTGATCAATTCATTGCCGATAACAGAAGCATTAAATTACACGGACACTGTCAACAAAAAGCGATTGGTAATATTCAAGCAAGCGTTTCTGTTTTGTCGCTTCCAGAAAATTATTCCGTTGAAATTATACCTTCAGGATGTTGTGGCATGGCGGGCTCTTTTGGATATGAAAAAGAACACTACGAACTTTCTCAACAGATCGGCGAATTGGTTTTATTTCCTACCGTTCGCAAACAGGCTGATGATGTTTTAATTGCTGCACCAGGTACCAGTTGCAGACATCAAATTAAAGATGGAACAGGAAAAAAAGCATTACATCCGGTTGAGATCTTATATGCTGCTTTAAAATAATTAATCGGCCGTAATTAATTGAATTCCAGTTTTTGTAAATGCAATTTTTTGTTGCTTGTACAGCGTGCCCGTTGTCATTTTAAAAACCTTCTTGCTCATTCCAAAGAATGCATAGATCTCTTCGGGATCTGATTTATCATGATAAGGCAGGTAGCCATCATTCTCTGCCAATAGTCTTAATATTTTTGCTGCTTCATCTTCTATTTTCTGAAAGCCCGGCTTGCCAATTACTACATCAATTTTGTTATCGGGTCTGATCGTTTTGATAAAGCCTTCTAGCTTTTCTCCGATCTTCATTTCACGATAAATTTCATTGCTATGCAACAATCCAATATGTTTATTATTGATGATCATTGCGTATCCCAATTCTGTTTTACGATTCACAACGAGCTCCACAATTTCTTTTTCTTTTACTGTTAACTCCTCATTACTTAAAAGAAAATCAATTTTTTCTGTTGCTGCTACCCTACCCGTTTGCTCGTCGATATATACTTTCACCAGGTATTCACCTCCTAAACGCATTCCGCCTAATTGCTTTGACATGGGTACAAACAAATCCTTCATCAATCCCCAATCGAGGAATGCACCTTGCTTTGTAATCTCTACCACTTTTAATTTGGCTATTTCACCAACTATTGCATAAGGGATCTGTGTGGTTGCTATTAATCGATTGTCTGAATCATGATAAATAAACACTTTGATCTCATCATCGATCTGCAGATCTGGCGGGGCAAATCTGATCGGCAATAAAATTCCCTCCTCACCATCGTCAAGGTAAAAACCAAACGCAACTTTGCGTATTACTTTCAAAAAATTGAAATCACCAACCTTAATTTTATCCATTCTGTTCACTATTACGCTGCGAAGTTACGATTGTTTCAATAGATAGGGTAAATTTGCCTTTCTATTGATTCAAAGCCGTTTGTTTCAGTAGTTTTTATATTTTTGGACAATTCCCATATGAAAGCCTTTCTGTTATTTTTAATGATCTGTTGTTGCGCTTGTTCTCTGCAGGCACAATCTGTGAAAGGCAGCTGGTATGGAGTTGGTCATATTCAAATGGATGGCAATACAGAAAACTACCTTTCTGAATTAGTGATCAAACAAGATGGGAATACTTTTAAAGCTGAATTCAATTATTATTTCCGCGATAGCCTTTTTAAAAACAAGGTCAATTGCAGCTTCAATAAGAAAACAAGACTGCTGATCATTCAGAAGTTTCCAATTATCTATTATCGTTCTATCAGTACAAAAAAAGCAGTGATGTGCGATGTGATGGGCACATTTGAATTGAGAGTTGCTAAAACAGGCTCCGTTATTAATGGTTCATTAACCAGTGCTACAGAAAGAACTTTATTGATGCCAGTGATCAATTACCGATTAATTAAAGACAGCATCCCTGCAGTTAAAACAAAAACAAATACACAAACTAAAAATAAAGTAGATGCTAGTATCTCAAAACAAAAAGTTGATAAGAGTATCCCTAAAACAAAAGTTGCTATAAGTATTGCTAAATCAAAAGTGGATACAAGTATTACAAAACAAAAAGTGGATCAGAACATTCCTTTATCAAAAAAAATAACTGATTCTGTTAAGATCCAAAAAGCCGCTGCGCCAGTAATAATTCCTGCTGCAGTTATTACAGAACAAGCTTTCACTGTTAGAAAAAAAGATTATGCCAGAATCATTGAGGTGGAGAATTCAAAGATCAAACTGGAAGTATATGATAATGGAACAATCGACTACGATTCTGTTTCTCTATTGCTTAATGGCAAACTGATTCTCCCTAAAACTATGTTGAGTCACCATTCAGTAAAATTGACTATTGAATTAGATGAGCATCTCGAATTTAATGAGCTGGGCATGTTTGCTGAAAATCTTGGACTGATCCCACCGAACACGGCAGCACTGATCATCAGAGATGGCACCAAAAAATATGAAGTTACTTTAAACAGCGATTTCACTAAAAACGCCATCATTCAATTGAAGACAAAAAAGGGCAATAAAAAAGACTAAATTTTAGTTTAGTCTTTTTTATTGCTTCAATTTATTCGAACAGTTCAGGTTGACCGGGATCTTCTTTATGTTTTTGTTCCCAGCTCATTTCAATGGTTTTACTAAAGTCAGTTAATTTACCTCCTACTGCTTTCCATCCCATTACCTCCACCATATTCACTACTTTAAATTTGGCTTTCCTTATCATGCTGCCCTTACCCGATTGTACAATCAAGATAGGTGTAGGATCGGTTGTTACCGCTTCTAATCTATTTCCATCACCATCTTTAATGAATAAAAACTTATTCTTCAAAGTGGTAGTCTCTACTTTGAACCGCTTGATATTAAATTGTTGTTTATCGTTATCCAGATAAACTGCGGTAATGATTTTTTCAGGATCAAATTTTTCTACCAATAAGATCTTCTCCGGATCAAAACGTTGTTGCAATTCCGTATCAGTTAATTCATAATTACCATCCTGATAAATCACAATTAAATTCTCATCTTCAAAGCTACCCAGATACTGTCCCTTTGATTCTGTATTGAGTCGCCCGAACTTATCATCAAACCACAATTTTCTTGCAGCCAATGTACTTTTTCCTGCTTCTTTTAATTTCGCAGTTTTGATCGGATATTTTGTAACCTGATTTCCCATGCTGCTCCTGCCCTTGATCTCGATCTCTTCGAAAAAATAATCGAGCTCTTTAATGCGGGCGGTACAATTCGGACTCAGTACCACTTTCACTGTTTCTGCTTCTCCATTTAGATTTGCAGTGAAATAATGGATCCTACTTTTTTCTGAGCCCTTGGTTAGATCATATTCTTTATCTCTGGTAATCCCCGTTACATTAAATCGTTTTCCATAACTCACACCCGATGCACCATCTACATAGATCATATTGTAGGTAGTTCGCTCATCGCTTTTCTGGAAAACCGCTGCATAAATAATATCCTTCCCAATAAAAACTTTATCAGAAACTTTTACCACTTTCATTTTACCCGATTTGGTAAAAGCAATAATATCATCATAGTCAGAACAATCTGCCAGAAACTCATCTTTCTTTAAACTTGTACCTACAAATCCTTCTTCCCTGCTCAGATAGATCTTTGTATTCGCAATAGCTACTTGTTTCACCTGAATAGTATCGAACTCTCTGATCTCTGTTTTACGATCGCGGCCTTTCCCATATTTTTTTTGTAAGCTTTCGAAATAGGCAACAGCAAAATCGGTGAGGTGTTCCAGATCATATTTCACCTGTTGCATCTCTGCTTCAATAGATTTGATCTGCTCGTTTAATTCATTAATATCTAAACGATAAATTCTTCTTACTGGCTTCTCCGTAAGTTTAAGAATATCTTCTTTTTGAATAGCACGTTTGAGTCGCTTTTTAAACGGATCAAATGCTTTATCAATTGCCAGAATTACTTTATCCCAGGTTTCATGTTTTTGCTCCAGCTCTTTATAGATCTTTTCTTCGAAGAAAATTTTCTCCAATGAAGTATAATGCCACTTGTCTTCGAGCTCACTTAACTTAATTTCTAATTCTCTATTTAATAAACGCTTGGTATTTTCTGCCGAAACCGTTAGCAATTCATGCGCTCCAATAAAATGCGGTTTATCAGCTATAATCACACAAGCATTGGGAGAAATACTTACTTCACAATCTGTAAATGCATACAAAGCATCGATGGTAATATCTGGTGAAATGCCTGTTGCTAAATCAATCTGAATCTCCACATCTTTTGCTGTTACATCTACTACTTTTCTGATCTTGATCTTACCTTGGTCGTTCGCCTTAGTAATGCTCTCCATGAGTTGTGTGGTAGTTACGCCATAAGGCACATCGCGAATTACTAATGTCTTCTTATCGAGCTCTTCAATATGCGCTCTTACACGAACCTTGCCACCTCTTTTGCCATCGTTATAATTTGCAACATCCACAATGCCACCATTTTGAAAATCGGGATAGAGCTCAAATTTTCTGCCTCTTAAACACTTTATACTAGCATCAATTAATTCATTGAAATTATGCGGAAGGATCTTGGTTGATAACCCAACTGCTATTCCGTCTGCACCCTGAGCCAATAATAAAGGAAACTTCATGGGAAGTGTTACCGGCTCGTTTTTTCTACCATCGTAGCTCAATGCCCATTCGGTTGTTTTGGCATTGAAAGCAACTTCTAATGCAAACTTCGACAAGCGTGCTTCGATATACCTTGCGGCAGCTGCGTCATCGCCCGTGCGAACATCGCCCCAGTTACCCTGAGTTTCAATCAGCAAATCTTTCTGCCCCAAGTTTACCAATGCATCTCCGATACTCATATCACCATGCGGATGGTATTGCATACTCTGTCCGATGATATTGGCTACTTTATTAAAACGCCCATCATCCATTTCCTTCATCGCATGCATGATCCTGCGTTGTACGGGTTTTAAACCGTCTTCAATAGCAGGTACCGCCCTTTCCAAGATTACATAAGATGCATAATCAAGGAACCAGTTCTTATACTGTCCCTGAACCCCAGTTTCATTTTCGTAAACCCTATTTTCAGATTTCTCTTTCGCCATAATTAATTTCCTTTTCAACCTTTAATCCAACCGAAATGTATCGCCTTGTCCGTCTACCAGCGCATTCATTTCAAAAACAATAATATCTGTATCAGCAACCAATTCATGCCAAACATTTGGGTAAATATGAATTTCAGTGGGACCGATTATTTTAATAGCCCCCTTCTCTTCGCCTCCTACATGAAACCAGTTCAGTGTGCCTTCACCACTTACCAGAATAATTTTTTCTGGATTCTTTTTGGGTGATGCGCCTTTATGATAATGTCTGCCACTTAAACTACCTGCATGCCGGAAAGAAAAAATAA
The DNA here is from genome assembly GCA_903821465.1 of uncultured Bacteroidota bacterium. GTDB lineage: Bacteria > Bacteroidota > Bacteroidia > Chitinophagales > Chitinophagaceae > Sediminibacterium. The sequence goes on from CAIJLK010000076.1 coordinate 5,682, forward strand.
ACTCTCCGCTTCTGTCTGTTTCAAAAATATGCGTTGATCCTCTTTCGTCCTCTCCAATTTTCTTTAGTGGTATAATTTCTACCATATCATGTATTTTTTCAATTCCTACGATTTATTCTTCTGTTGTGCTTGGCGCTACTGCTCCTGTTAGTTTGATAGAAATATCTTTCCAATTCTTTTGCCAGTCGCCCGTTACTTCTATTCTTCCACTCGCAGCAAATTCTCTAATTCTAGCTACAATAAAAACATCGCCTGTTTTTACTTTCATTCTATTCAATGTATTAGAAAGGATCCTCGATAATTTTTGTTGCTCACCAGTAATATTGAATAAAATATCAGTATCAAAAAAACTAATCTCTTTTCCTACAATTTTTTTTCCTCCCTCTAAAAAACGCACCATGGCATTTTCGGTGCAAGTTTTTTTCCATTCATCCGGATCTACTTCAAATTCGCTGAGCGTAATTGGTCGTGCTAATTTCTTTGCCTTCAAGAATTCCTTCGGCTGAATCTCATGTAGAAAACTTGGATAAAAAATGCTACCCTTTTCATTGATAAAAGGAAGGTTATTTAAATACAATACTTGAATCCTGCCTTGCAAATCTTTCAATTGCGTCATCAGCCAATAATAACCGCATACATCATGCGCATTCTGTCCCATCCAGATCCAAACAATCTCTTCCGGATTCTCTTCTAATGTTCTAAGCAATTGATGCACCGCTAACTTATCATCCACCTGATTAATCTGATCTTGATAGGGCGAAAATTCCAATAAGCCTGCCCACCAATCTTTTCTGATTTGATAGCCTTCGGTTTCATAAATATTTTCAAGCGGACCCACCGCAAAATCATCCTTGATCTCCACAATCTCACCCACCAATGTTTCATCCAACTCAATTGCTTTCTGTAAAGCCGTTACATTATTCGAATCAAAAACAATATGTATCATAAATGCGAATTAAATATTATGTACTAGGTCCAATTCTATTTTTAAATTATTGATAATGAACTCCTGCCTGTCCATCGTGTTCTTACCCATATAATATTCCAATAGATTTTGGATATGATCGCCTTGTTCAAGGATCACTGGTTGCAGGCGAATCTGGGGACCAATAAATCTTCCGAACTCTTCTGGCGAAATTTCTCCGAGTCCCTTGAACCTTGTAATCTCTGGTTTTGAACCCAATTTATTTACTGCAGCCTGACGTTCTTCATCATCAAAACAATAGATCGTTTCTTGTTTATTTCGAACACGAAATAATGGCGTTTCTAATATATAGATATGTCCCTTCTTTACCAGATCAGGAAAGAACTGCAGGAAAAAAGTCATCATCAATAAACGAATATGCAATCCATCCACATCGGCATCTGTAGCAATAACCACATTGTTATAACGAAGTCCGTCTAAACCCTCTTCAATATTTAATGCATGCTGCAAAAGATTGAACTCTTCATTCTCATACACCACTTTTTTAGTTAGTCCATATGAATTCAACGGCTTACCACGCAAACTAAATACCGCCTGCGTATCAACATTTCTTGATTTAGTAATACTTCCGCTAGCACTATCACCCTCTGTGATAAAAATGGTGGTGTTATTTTGTTGCGCAATAAATTCTTCCTTATTTTTTGCAGGTGGCTCGTCATTCAAGTGCGATCTACAATCGCGTAATTTTTTATTATGCAGGTTCGCTTTCTTAGCGCGCTCATTAGCAAGTTTTTTAATGCCCGCTAATTCTTTTCTCTCCCGCTCGTTCTGTTCAATTCTTTTTCTGAGCGACTCAGCCACTGTTGGATTTCTGTGCAAATAATTATCGAGCTCTTTAGAAAGAAATTCCTCAATGAATTTTTTCATCGATGGTCCCCCTTCATAAACAGTCTGTGAACCCAATTTAGTTTTAGTCTGACTTTCAAACACCGGTTCCTGAACCCTCACTGAAACAGCTGCAACAATACTGGTACGAATATCAGATGCCTCGTAAT
>CAIJLK010000077.1 GCA_903821465.1 uncultured Bacteroidota bacterium
AACATTTTTTTCATCAATTTGAACATCGTTAAATGTTTCAAATACTTTGTTTTGAAATAATAAGGTTCCTTCTGCCGAAAAAATGGCAAATGGATGTGAACTAACACCTAAAATCTGCTCAAGCCGTTTAATCATGCGGCAAATTATACAATTAATAAATAGATAAAGAGTTTCAAATTATTACGATTGTTAATATAGCTCTATTGTCGAATAGATTATACTTGAGACGCTTGTATGAATGATTTTGTTTAACGTTTCGTTCATTAAGTTATAATATTTATGAACACACGAATTAAAATTTAGTTTACTTGACCAATAATTGATAATAAACGACTCAGGAATTCTAGTCTTACACTTAATAAGCAACTATTTTTACTAAATAACCATGCAATGGAAAGAACCCCCAATGTGAGGTGAGTGATTAATTAATACAATTATCAGCGTGCGAAAAACTAAAGTTTTGTTAGTCGATGACGAATTGATTCTAGCCGATACACTTCAAGAAATCTTGGAATTGAATGGCTTTGATGCCACTGTTGCTACTGATGGATTCAAAGCACTTGAGGTTAGCCGTGAAATTGCGCCTGATATTGTTATTTGTGACATTTTGATGCCAAAAATGGATGGATTCCGTTTTTTTCAAGAGTTTAAAGAAAAAATAAGTCCCCATACCCCCTTTATCTTTCTAAGCGCCAAAGCTGAATATTCTGATATCAGAACAGGGATGTTGCATGGAGCAGATGATTATTTAATCAAACCTATTAAAGCTGTAGAAATAGTTAATGCTATTAAAACTAGGCTATTGCGTCATAGCCAAATTTTGTCACCCGAATTAAAAAGGGTAGAAAAGTTAGAAAGGACTATTGGGTTGATTACGATGAACGAGTTTAAAAATCCGCTTACCGCAATTATTGGATTTCTTGATTTGATTAAAGCTGAAGTTGATACCTTAGAAAAGGACGTACTATTAGAATATTTATCATATATAGATTTGGGAACCAATAAGTTAATAGGTTTGCTATCGAAAGTTACTACTTGGTACGATGTTCAAAAGAGATCTGTGCCAACCAATAATGGCGCCAACAGAACAGAATTGAGTAACATTTTAGCACAAAATGCCCTTGAAATTGCGAAAAAATATCATCGAACAAATGATTTAGCTTTACAGTTGAGATTCAAACCTCTAATTAATCTCTCCCCGGAATTGATCAAAGCTTGTTTTACAGAGCTCATTGATAATGCGTTTAAATTCTCAAATACTGGAGATCGAGTACTTGTTACTCTTTACTCAGAAGATAATAAATGTATTGTAACATTGGAAGATAGTGGAAGCCGATCTTGTGCTGGAGAATTAATGGATTATGAACCATTTACTCAGTTTCGGACACAAGTATTTGAGCAACAGGGATTAGGCATTGGATTAAATATTGCAAAATCCATTGCTGAAATAATTAGGGCAGATGTGGAATTTTTAAACAATAAACCACAAGGAATCATTGTTAAAGTAACTATACCTTTAAACGATTAAAATAAAATCTATGATTTTAGACAAAAACAACATTTTGATTGTTGAAGATGATGAAAAGCTAAGAGGAACACTAATTGAATTATTAGAGCCTTATTACAATATTAGTTCTACCGACAATGGAGAATCAGTTCTTGGATTAGTAGAACGTAATAAACCATTGGTAATAGTTCTTGATATTATGTTGAGTGGCTTTATGGATGGGTTTTCTGTTTTACGTTTGTTAAAGCAAGATGACCGTTTCCAAGACACGCCAGTTATATTCATATCTGCATATGGTCAGGAATCACAAATTCAAACTGGTCTTTCATTGGGTGCAAACGATTATATCGTAAAACCATTCAGTGCCAAAATGCTTCATTTGAAATTGGAAAGTTTAATTAAACTGAGAACTGCCATTCAGAATAGGGTGATCAAAGATGAATTGAGCAAACATATCGACCCTGGTTTTGCCAATAACCAATTACAGGAGTTTGAAAAAATAATTGAAGAGATATTATTGAAAGATGCGGATCTTTCTATTCATGATATTGCTCAACGCTTAAATTTAAGCGTAAGTACTTTTGAAAGAATCATTAAGAAGGCATATAAAATGCCACCTAACCGTTATATATTAAATAGAAGGTTAGAGAAAGCCAACTTGTTACTGTCAAGTACAGATCTTCCGATCAAAGAAATTTCAATGACAATGGGATTTAATTCGGTATCTTACTTCACCAAGTGCTACAAAGCATTGTATGGTTTCTCACCCTCTACACGTCGTAAGAAATAAACATTAGGCCAGATGTTTGACGATAAAATAAAAGTAAATTTGCCGACTGGATTGGCCCGTATTATGGACAGGATTGAAACACAAGAACACTATACTTTGATCATAGCTGACGATGATCCTATTCATCGCATGCTGCTCAATATTCATTTTCGTGAGTTGAACATGGAGATAGAAGAAGTTGCAAATGGGCAGGAGCTCTTGGATTTATTTGTTAAACTAAATGGGAAGCCCGCCATTTTAATTTTAGATCTACATATGCCAGATATCGATGGGTATGATGTGATTAAATTAATGGCATCTAATCCAGAGAAATACAACAAAATCAAGACAATTGTGCTTAGTGGAAGTAACTCCGATGATTTAGATAAGGATTGGATTCACAAATATGTGTATGGTTTTGTTGAAAAGCCAATCAATAAAGCAGAAATGATTGAATTAATTACGGAAGCTTTTAATTAGGATATAGAACCAAACCATCTAGGTTAAATTTTTCTGGAAATTTCCCTGAAATATTTCGATAAAAGTCCTTGATTTTATTAGCGTCTTGAAAGGCGTCGCCCGACAAATATATCAACGGACCAAAACCCGCTACTTTTTTCTTGTAATCGA
>CAIJLK010000078.1 GCA_903821465.1 uncultured Bacteroidota bacterium
CGTCGCGAATTATTCGGGACGGCTTTTTTTGATTTTTGAATTTTAACTTTTGAATTTATTTAAGTGCTTCGTCGATTACTTTTCCTACAGAGCCACTTGGCATTTGAATGTTTAATAAAGCTGCGATCGTGGGAGCGATATCAGTCATATAATTTTCTTTATTGGTGCTGCCTTTTTTAATGCCCCAACCATAGAATAACAATGGGATATGTGCATCATAAGGAGCCCATAGTCCATGCGTAGTTCCAGTGCTGCCGCCTTCTATATAACCGGGCTTTAAAATAAATTGAATATCTCCACAACGATTTGGGAAGTATCCATTTGCAAACATTTCTCTCTGTGTTTTATTCAAAGTGCTTGTCATGATTTTGCTAGTTTCCACTGCATTAGCAACCGCTTCTTTTTTTAACAGCCCAGTGATAATTAATTTTTTAATGGCATCTATATCAGCTTTAGCAGAATCAATTTTGTTGTGGTTTAAGCTAACTTGATAATTTGAAAAACTTTCAATTGCATTAGTAACAGCAAATTTTTCTTTGATCTGATCATTTAATTCTTTCCTAGTAATATTTTCTTCAAATAGACCAGCAGGTAATTTGTGTTCTTTCATAAATCCTGGAACATGAGCTACTGCATGATCTGCTGTTAGGAATACCGTGTATTGATTTTTTCCAACTGTTGCATCAAGAAAGGATAAAAGCTTACCAAGTTCTGCATCAAGTCTAATATAATCATCCACCATCTCCCATGAATTTGGTCCGTATGAATGTCCAATATAATCTGGCGAAGAAAAACTTACTGCTAAGAAATCTGTTGCTTCTCCTTTACCCATTTTTTCATTGATCACTGCAGCTTTAGCCATTTCAACAGTTAAGCTATTGCCATAGGGTGTAGTGGCTATTTTGCCATAGTCCTTGCCTTTAAATTTAGATAAGTCATAAGGAAATGAATTCATGTCCTTTCCAAAAGGTGTGGCTTCATATGCCTTCACATCATCTGTAGCGTAATCAGTATAAACCGATTTGTTTAAAACAGTATTCCATCCGATCTGATAAAAAGAATCAACCAGTTTCCTTTTATTAAACTGGTTTACCCAGGCAGGCAACTCATTCATATAGTAAGTGCTGGTAATAAAGTCGCCTGTTTTACTATCATACCAATAAGCAGCATTTGCAGAATGACCAGCAGGAAGGATAGACCCTCTGTCTTTGATGGCTATTCCTATAACTTTGCTTTTAAAATTAGTGGCCAAACGTAATTCATCGCATACTGTGGTACTAAGCATGTTTTTTGGGCTCATCTGGCCCGCATCGGAAATACTTCCCACAGTGCTTACAGTTTTGTCCTCGCTACAATACACATTACGCATCAGCTGATTGTCCCACCAAGTGTTACCAACAATACCATGTATAGCAGGTACAGAACCTGTATAAACACAAGTATGTCCGCAAGCTGTTACGGTAGGGGCATATGGAATTAACGTATTGTTGCTTGTAAAGCCTTCCCCCATCATTCTTTTAAATCCGCCATTAGTAGCATAGAGATTATTAAATCGATATAGATAATCCCATCTCATTTGATCAATTACTATTCCCACTACTAATTTGGGACGTGGGTAAGAAACTGCTTTGGTTTGGGCATCGGCGCCCACCAGTAAGAGTAAACAGCCTAGAAAGCTAAAAAATCTTTTCATATGTCGATTATTGATTTTAAGGCGGTAAAAGTAGTGGATAGACTGCTTATTTCATTTAAACAAAAGGTTATTAAGCTCTGTTTAATAAATGGTATTGCCTTTAGACATGAAAAGTTTATTTTTGCGCCCTATTGAACCTAGAAAAAGTGTAATTATGGCAGATATATTCGAAAAACTGGTTAAGAATTACGGCCCCTTAGGCCAACATCGTGAAAGAGCACATGGCTATTTCGCATTCCCCAAACTTGAGGGAGAGATCGGAAGTCGCATGAAATTTCGCGGGAAAGAGATGATTGTTTGGAGCTTAAATAATTATCTGGGATTAGCTAATCACCCAGAAGTTCGTAAAACAGATGGGGAAGCTTCGGTGCAATACGGACTAGCAACGCCTATGGGTGCTCGTATGATGAGTGGCAACACCAATCAACACGAAGAATTAGAAGCAAAATTGGCCGCTTTTGAACATAAAGAAGATGCCATCTTAATGAATTTTGGTTATCAGGGTATCATGAGCGCTATTGATACAATCTGTGGAAGACATGATGTGATTGTATATGATGCAGAGTCGCACGCTTGTATCATTGATGGCTTACGTTTACATACTGGACACAGATATGTATATAAGCATAACGATATCGCCGATTTTGAAAAGCAGATGGAAAGAGCCACTGCATTGATTGAAAAGCAACCTGCTGGTGGTATTTTAGTTATTACTGAAGGAGTATTTGGTATGGCTGGTGATCAGGGTAAACTAAAAGAAATTGCTGCATTGAAAAGCAAATTTAGTTTCCGTTTATTAGTAGACGATGCACATGGTTTTGGAACATTAGGAAAAACCGGAGCAGGTGCTGGTGAGGAGCAAGGTTGTCAAGACGCCATTGATTTGTATTTCTCAACTTTTGCAAAATCGATGGCTTCTATTGGTGCATTCATGGCTGGTGACAAAGCGATCATTGATTTTATTCGTTACAATATTCGTTCTCAAATATTTGCGAAGAGTGTTCCCATGCCATTGGTATTAGGTAATTTAAAGCGTCTTGAGTTATTACAGACCCAACCCCAACTCAAAGAAAAATTGTGGAGCAATGCTATAAAATTGCAAACTGGCTTAAAAGAAAGGGGCTTTGATATCGGGAATACGGATACTCCTGTAACACCAGTATATATGAAGGGTGGGGTGGAAGAAGCAACTGCAATGGTGATGGACTTGCGCGAGAATTATAAAATATTCTGTTCTATTGTGGTGTATCCTGTTATTCCAAAGGGACATATTATTTATCGCTTAATTCCTACTGCGGCTCATTCTGATGCGGATATCAATGAAACTTTAATTGCGTTCACTGAAACTAAAGCTAAGCTTGATGCGGGCGCATATCAATCAGAAGTGATTCCGGATATGGCAGGTTAAGAGTGAAGAAGAAGTGAAAAGATAAAAGATAAAAGATAAAAGTGAAGAGTGGAGGAAGAAGTGAAGAACTATAAACTAAAAGCCCCAAAGAAAACTTTGGGGCTTTTAGTTTATAGTTTTTTTATTACAATTTCTTGATCAAATCGCTTGCTTGTTTAACGTAGTCATCATTCTTTGCTGCAGTAGCTAAAGCAATACATTTTTCTGCACTTGCTTTTGCGGCTACTTTATCGCCAGATTCTTTTTCGATCTTGGCTTGCAATAAAAATAACCAGAACCCATTAGGAGTTGCTTGTGTTGCTTTCTTTGCATTTGCCAAAGCCTTGTTCAAATCCTTATCCCATTCGAAATAAAAATTAGCAGCTGTTTGATACATAGCAGGATTAACTTTGTCGGCACTTAATTCTTTTTCGATTTGTGCCTTTAATCTGGTTTTTACATTCGTACTGATTGGAACTTGTACGGCGGTGTTTCCCCACATGATATGCAGTTCGCAGGTTTCAGGTTGAATGGCTGCAAATTGCAAGGTGAATGTTTCAACAGAGGCAGACATTTTCTCTGATTTTATTTTTACTCTTAACACATCTTCTGCTTCTTTATATCCATCGGTACCCCAGTTTGTTAATCCCTTATTAACTATGATATCCCAATATTCTTTACCAGGAATAGCATATAAAACATAAGAACCTGTATCTAATAGTTTTCCGCCAATAGTAACATTGTCCGTAAATTTTATTCTAGTTGCAGAATTTGCACCCAAACGCCAAAGCTTATTAAGTGGCGCCAGGTCGCTATTTTCTTTTAACAATGAACGTCCTTTAATATTGGGTCTAGAATAAGTGAGTTCTATTTTTCCCATTCCGAAATCCTGAGAAATAGTTTGGGTGCTACTTGGGGCTGGCATCCGAACCTGTGCATTTGCAATTAACGTGATAAACATGATTGCAATTAAAAAGAGTTTTTTCATGTGTTTGTAGTTTAATTTTATTTACATGTAATTCGCTGATAATAATTTCTGTAGGTATTGAAATTTATTAAGGCTTATTTCATGTGTGATTTTTTTAGTCACACAAACCTACAGTTTGCGCAGCTTATTGCCAATCATTTTTGATAATTTGTAAATTATTTATAAGCAGGATGAAATCTTTGCAGGGTATCTCGTAGATAATCCCTATCAAGATGCGTGTAGATCTCTGTAGTGGTAATACTTTCATGTCCCAACATTTCTTGCACGGCCCTTAGATCGGCGCCCCCTTCAACAAGGTGTGTAGCGAATGAATGCCGGAATGTATGGGGAGAGACTATTTTTTTAATCCCGGCTTTTTGAACCATTTCTTTGATAATATAAAAAATCATTACCCTACTTAATCCACTGCCCCTTTTATTAAGGAACAAAATATCATCATTGTCTTTCTGAATATTTTGATGAACGCGAATATTATTCTTATATAATAAAATATACTTAATGGCATCTTTACCAATTGGCACAAGTCGCTCTTTATCCCCCTTACCCGTTACTCGTATAAATCCTAGATCAGGGTAAATTCCAGATATCTTCAAATTTATTACCTCACTCACTCTTAAACCACAACTGTACATGGTTTCTAATATGGCTTTGTTTCTGCCCCCTTCTGGACTACTTTGATCTATCTGTGCTATTACTAATTCAATTTCTTCAAAGCTTAAGGTATCGGGTAGTTTCCTTTTTGTTTTTGGGGCTTCTAATAATTGTGTGGGATCCGATGTGCAAATCTGTTCGATCAAGCAATATTTATAAAAACTTCTGATACCTGAGATGATACGTGCTTGAGAAGTCTGACTCATTCCCAATTCACTGATCCATTTTACAAAATGTTGTAAGTCCTTCAATTCAATGCTCACAGGCGATTGCGTAGATCCTACAAGCATTAAATAGTCAGTTAGTTTTTCGATATCATGTAAATAGGCATCTACCGAATGATCACTTAGTGAACGTTCCAGTTGTAAGTAGCCCTTAAAACCATTTTTATAGGAGTCCCACATGCTTTTTAATTAACCACAAGATGAAATACAGGATTTAATTTGAAGGAAAGTTACTAATTAGATTTTCTGTATCATTGATTTAAATTTTGATTCCTTAAATTCACCCCTTATTCAGTTAATACGAAACAACAGCTATGCAAGTGAATCTTCGCTCATTTAAACAAAAAGTTCGTCATCATCAAAAAGCTTTCTCAAAATATCTTGGATCAATAGCGAAGAATCCGCCAAAGGGACTTGATAATATGGCTGCTAAAATTGATGCGGAGGTTTGGAAGGAGATCGATTGTTTAAGTTGTGCCAACTGTTGTAAAAGCATGACTCCCACGTTTACCAAAAAAGACGTTAACCGAATTTCAGAATACTTAGAAATGACTGTTAAGGAGTTTACTGAAAAGTGGTTAGTATACGAAGAGGAGGATAAAGATTGGATCAATAAAAGTCAGCCCTGCCAGTTTCTAAGTAAGGAGACTCATATGTGTAGTATTTATGAAGTTCGTCCAACGGACTGCTCCGGGTTTCCACATTTAAAAAAGCGCAAAATGCCTGAGTATATGCATTGGCATCAACAAAATATCAGCTATTGTCCTGCCACCTACAAAATGGTGGAGAAGATGATGGAATATGAGATCAAGCCAGAGAAGAAGCAAAAGAAATAGGTTAGAAATAAACATCTTCAATCATATATATCTCTATAGGTTCATTATCAACGATTGTAATGGCTATTACGTCGAATTGTAAATATTTCCAGATCCGATGTTGGAATTGATAAGCTTCAGCTGCGTTTTTGAGGAAAGTCATTTTATCCCTTCTGATGCTTTCTTCCGGTTTGCCAAACCTTAATGAATGCCTTGTTTTTACTTCAATGATATGGAGCAACAGATCTTTTGACGCTATGATATCAACTTCAAGATGGTGATAGCGCCAATTTCTTTCCTCGATCAGATAGCCATGCTGCAGGAGAAACTCAACAGCAATGGCTTCCCCTTTTGCGCCTTTTTCCTGATTTGTTTGCATGAGACAAAAAATTAACATCCGATTTTACTGCTGAGCACAAGATTTGGAAGCATCTAACGTTATGAAAAAAGTAAAATTCATACAATGGAGCCTCTAAACAAAATATTCAAAATAAAAGGGTGTATTCAGCATTATGCATGGGGTGGGAACACCTTTATTCCCAATCTATTAGGATTAGCAAATGCAAATGCTCAGCCCTTTGCAGAATATTGGCTGGGTGCCCATCCCTCTGCACCTGCGCAAATAATAGATAATGCAGACGGATTAACATTAAATGGATTGATCAATCAAGACCCATCAGCTACTTTGAGTGAGGCTGTTTATAGCAAATTTAGAGAACTGCCTTATTTACTAAAAGTGTTGGATGTACAACAAATGCTATCCATACAAGTACATCCTTCAAAAGCGGAAGCTGAATTAGGATTCGATCGGGAAGAGTCAGATGGAATTTCAATTAATGCAGCAAATAGAAATTATAAGGACCGAAATCACAAGCCAGAAGTGATGGTGGCATTAAGTGATTTTTGGTTATTGCATGGCTTCAAGGAAAAGCAGTTATTGGAAAAAACATTGGCTGATGTGCCTGAGTTTAATATTTTAATGCCCTTATTTAAAAGAGAAGGATATCAGGCATTGTATCAGTTTGTGATGGAGATGGGTGTTGACGAGGTAAATGCTTTCTTAATTCAAGTAGTTAAAAGAGAGTTGAGGAATAAAAGAGAGGGACTACTTACGAAAGCTGATGCAGGTTGGTGGGTAGCAAAATTATTTGAAGGAGTTGATCATATCACTAATATCGATAAGGGTGTATTTTCTATTTATTTTTTCAATATTGTAAACGCGAAACCGGGGGAAGCAGTTTTTCAAGGTGCAGGATTGCCTCATGCGTATTTAGAGGGACAAAATATTGAGCTAATGGCCAATAGTGATAATGTATTGCGGGGTGGATTAACTCCGAAGTATATCGATGTACCAGAATTAATGAAGCATATCTTATTTGAAGGGATCGTGCCACAGGTGATGAAAGGAAATGAGATCCGTATTGGAGAAAAGAATTATCCTTGTCCCGTTTCAGATTTTGCAATTAGTAAGATTGAACTTAGTGGTAATATGATCTATCAAAATGTGGCGATAGGGATGGAAATATTATTGGTTACTGAAGGTGGAGCAGTATTAAACAATAGTATGGTTTTAAAGAAAGGGGAGGCTATTTGTTTATTGCCTGAGGCATCATATAGTATCATTTCATCTGGTCATTGTACTTTATTCAAAGCATTTGTATAGATTATACCCGCTTTCTTCACACTTATCGAAAAATGCGTCTTTAAAATATTTTTTCGCCTATTTTTGTCCCGAAATCATAAATAATGAAATTAAATAAGAACGTTTTATTGTCTGTAGTATTGATGGTGATTATAACATCTGTCTATAGAATCATGCCTAACAGACCCTATGGCTTTGCTCCACAAATTGCATTGGCTTTATTTGGGGGTGCCTTTTTTGTAAAGAATAAAAAATGGGCTTTCAGTTTGCCACTGATATCAATGTTCTTATCTGACCTTTTATATGAAGGGTTATTTCGCTTCGGATATTCTGAAATGGAGGGATTTTATAGTGGACAATGGGTAAACTATTTACTGATTGCTTCTTTAACTGTCTTTGGATTTCTAATTAGTGAAGCTAAGATCTCAAAAGTTATTCTCGCTTCTATTGCAGCACCTACAACTTACTTTTTCATTTCAAATGGACTAGTATGGTTAGGTAATGGTGGTTATCACCGTGCACACAATATGAGCGGATTTATTCAAACATTGGTAGATGGTATTCCTTTTTATCAGAATAGCGTCATGGGAACCATTGTTTTCGGAGCTATTTTATTTGGTGGATACAGCCTTTTAAAATCAGCAGAAACCAAACAAATAGCCTAATCTTTTATCAATATATTTAAGAAGCCCTTCCTGATTTTTCAGCAAGGGCTTTTTGTTTCTTCACTTTTATCTTTTATCTTTTATCTTCTTCTTCCACTCTTCACTTTTATCTTTTATCTTTTATCTTTTATCTTCTTCTTCCACTCTTCACTTTTTACTTGTTTTCTGATTCATAAACTGAATCAACTAATAAGTGTTTCCCATCAGCCGCCGCAGTGGCTAGTTCATCGCATCGGTTATTCCATTTATTATCTGCATGTCCCTTCACCCAAATGAAACGAAGTTTAAAATGCTTTGATAATGCATAAAAATGTAGCCATAGATCTTTATTCTTTTTTCCGCCCTTAAAATCTGTACGAATCCAATTATCTAACCATTTTTTCTCAATACTGTTTACAACGTATTGACTATCAGTATAAACAGCAACGGAGATATCGCGTTTTTTTAGTGACTCTAAGGCTTTGATGACTGCTAATAATTCCATTCTGTTATTAGTAGTATATCGGTATCCACCAGATAATTCCTTTTGAGCATCACCCCATAGTAATACGGCTCCGTAGCCTCCTGGGCCAGGATTTCCTCTTGAAGATCCATCGGTGTAGATTTTTAAGGGATACCCTTCTTTTTTAATTTCCGTTTCTGAACTACTACTTTGTTTCAACAATTAAATCATTTAATAAGTGGCAAAGAAACTTAAAACCTATAAGATTAAATAGGAAGGGAGCTAATATTTATTGACCAAAATTAAACTTGCAATAATCCGAGGTTGAATTTTTCTTTCTGTGGATTTTCGTTAGCGGCTTTGATGGCTTCAGAAATATATTTTCTTGTATCGATCGGATCAATGATCGCATCTACCCACAACCTTGCGGCAGCATAAAAAGGAGAGCTTTGCTTCTCGTATTTATCTTGTATTGTTTTAAGCAAATGCTGCTGTTCTGCTTCAGTGATTTCTTTTCCCTTTCCTTTTAATGTGGCTACTTGAATTTGCAGTAAAGTTTTTGCGGCTTGTTCGCCACCCATTACGGCAATTTTAGAAGAAGGCCAGGAATAGATAGCCCTTGGATCATAGGCTTTACCACACATAGCATAATTGCCCGCACCATAACTATTGCCAATAATAATGGTGATTTTGGGTACTACCGAATTAGCAACTGCATTAACCATTTTGGCGCCATCCTTTATAATACCACTATGTTCGCTTCGGCTACCCACCATAAATCCAGTTACATCCTGCAAAAAAATAAGTGGAATGTTCTTCTGATTGCAATTCATTATAAACCTTGCAGATTTGTCGGCACTATCATTATAAATGACACCCCCGATTTGCATTTCTCCTTTTTTGTTTTTGCTTACCAAACGTTGGTTGGCAACGATCCCAACTGACCATCCCTCTATGCGTGCATAGCCACATAGAATGGTCTTGCCATAATCCTCCTTGAATTGCTCAAAATGGCTATCATCAACCAATCGCTCAATAATTTCAAGCATGTCATAGGGCTTTTGATTTCCTACTGGAATTTGGCCATATATTTCATTTGGGTCTTTCTGAGGTTCCTTTGTTTCAATTCTATTGAATCCTGCGGTAGGATTTTTTCCTAAGCGCCCAATGATACTTTTAATATGATCTAAGCAAGCTTCTTCTGTTTCGAATTTATAATCTGCGATCCCACTAATTTCAGTATGAGTAATAGCACCACCTAGTGTTTCATTGTCTATATTTTCACCAATAGCAGCTTTTACCAGATAGGAGCCGGCAAGAAAAATACTACCATTACCTTCCACCATCAATGTTTCATCGCTCATAATGGGCAGATAAGCTCCACCTGCCACACAGGCGCCCATGACAGCAGCAATTTGTGTGATACCCATTGCGCTCATGCGTGCATTATTTCTGAAGATCCTACCAAAATGTTCTTTATCCGGAAATATCTCATCTTGAAAAGGCAGAAAAACACCGGCGCTATCAACCAGATAAATAATCGGCAGGTTATTTTCCATGGCTATTTCCTGCATCCTGAGGTTTTTCTTACCTGTAATCGGAAACCAGGCCCCAGCTTTTACCGTTTGATCGTTTGCTACTATCACCACCTGTCTACCGCTTACATAGCCAATGCCAGCAACAGTTCCTCCTGCCTGGCAACCTCCAACTTCTTCGTACATTTCATAGCCCGCAAATGCCCCAATTTCAATAAAATTAGCAGGATCATCGAGCAGATAGCTGATCCGCGCCCTTGCACAAAGCTTGTTCCTTTCTTTTTGCTTTTCCATGGCTTTTTTACCGCCACCTTCATAAATCTTTTCCAAACGTTGTTTAGTCTGACTAACTAACAATTTCATCCAGTCTTCATTGCTATTATAAGCCGGGCTCATAGGCGAACATTTGTTAGTTACAAATATAGTTTCCTTTTAGTGTAAGTAAAGCCCCAACGGTTGAATAAGTCGCCCGGTGGGGGATAAATTGTAATTAGCTTCATAAAGTCCAATTATTGTGTTTGAAATACACATTGTTTTATTTATTTTTACGTTTTAAAACGAGGACCTTGAACAAGGAGAAACAAACGATTGCATCTCAGAAGCCTTCTGGGAAGAAAAAAGTCATTGCAAAAACAATGGATACAAAGACTGCTGAAACTAAGACAATTGCGAAGAAATCTTCCAAATCTGCACCATTAGAAAAAAAACAATCAAAGAAAGTGATTAGTCAAATTCGTTTTCAGTTAAGATACCATACCGTGTATGGTCAGGAGATATTTGTTTGTGGCAATCATCCCTTATTGGGAAATGGAGATCCGTTAAAAGCGGTACCGATGTATTATAATAATGATGATCGTTGGTCGCTCGACTTAGCTGTAACAAAAGCATCTCCCATCACCGAAACAATACAGTACTATTATATTATTCGTAACGCAGATGGAAGTTCCAATTTTGATGCAGGTAATGATAAGCAGTTAAACCCAGTTGATTATACTGCAGAAAATATTATCACGATTGATACTTGGAATTTCGCTGGTTATTATGAGAATGCTTTTTATACAGAACCATTTGAAAATGTTTTATTAAAAGCCAATCATACAGAAGTTAAGCTTGCTATACCCAAAAAAATTACGCATTATTTTAAAGTCAAGACACCTCTTTTGCCAAAGGGACAAACCCTATGTTTACTTGGTAATTGTAAGGGGCTATCTAAATGGGATCTTGGTAAGCCAATTTTAATGAACAGGAATAATGGAGATCATTATTATTCAGTTGGTTTAGATCTTTCTAATGAATTGTTTCCGGTTGCCTATAAATATGGTGTGTATGATACGGTGAGTAAAAAGTTCTTGCAATATGAACAGGGTAATAATCGGGTGCTTTATGAAACAAATTTTCCTGAAGAGCAAACCATTATTCACGATGGATTTTTAGTGCTTCCTGAAATTAATTGGAAGGCTGCAGGTGTTGCTATTCCTGTGTTTAGCTTAAGATCTGAAAATAGTTTTGGAGTAGGAGAGTTTAATGATTTGAAATTATTGGCAGATTGGGCAGTAAAAGTTGGATTGAAATTGATTCAGATATTACCTGTTAATGATACAACTGCTACGCATACATGGACCGACTCTTATCCCTATGCTTCGATCTCAGCATTTGCATTGCATCCGATGTATTTGAATTTAGATTTGTTGGCAACGAAAGATACTGATGCAGATCTACAATTATTAAAATCGGAGTTTGCAAATTTGAACGATCTGGAGGAGGTGGATTACGAAACAGTTAATCAACAAAAACTTTCTTTTATTGAAAAAGCATTTAAAGCTGATAAACTTCAATTCTTAAAAGATGCATCGTTTAAAGAATATTTTGAACAGAATATACATTGGCTAGAACCTTATGCAGTATTTTGTTATTTGAGAGACCAATATAAAACGGCTGACTTTAATCAGTGGCCAACCCATCAGCAATACAATCAGCAAGAAATTAATGAATTAATTAAAGCTGGAACTGATTCTTATAATGATATTGCTTTGCATTATTTTATACAATATCATTTGCATTTGCAATTGAAAGCGGCTACAGAATATGCACACTCAAAAGGGATTATTGTAAAAGGTGATATTCCAATTGGTATTTACCGATTTGGAGCAGATGCATGGCAGCAACCAGAATTATATCATATGGATATGCAGGCTGGTGCACCACCAGATGGGTTTGCTGTGAAGGGCCAGAACTGGGGCTTCCCAACCTATAACTGGCAAAAGATGAAGGAGAATGGGTTTGCTTGGTGGAAGCAGCGATTTGAACAAATGAACTATTATTTTGATGCATTTAGAATTGATCATATTCTTGGGTTCTTTAGGATCTGGAGTATTCCAATGAATGCAGTGGAAGGTATCATGGGCTATTTTGTTCCTGCCATTCCCATGCATATCAATGAATTCAATTCAAGAAATATTTGGTTCGATCACCACCGATATACCCAACCATATATTACCGAAAATATTGTTTGGGAAGTTTTTGCTTATGATAACGAATTCGCAAAACAACATTTTTTAGATGAAGATGGTTATGCTGGTTATCAATTAAAGCCTGCCTTTGCAACACAAAGATTAGTAGAAAATTATTTTAAAACTTTAGAGAATAACGAATATCATCAGAAACAAAAACAACAGCTATTTGATCTGATTAGCAATGTGATTTTATTTGAAGTAGAAGGATCTCAAGGTCAGCAATTCCATTTCCGTTTTGGAATGGAGTCAACAAGCTCTTATAATAATTTGGATGCAAATACACAAGAGCAATTAAAAGAGCTGTATGTTCAATACTTCTATAAACGTCAAGATGATTTTTGGTTGCAGGAAGCATTACAAAAATTGCCTGCACTAAAAAGGGTGACCAATATGTTGGTTTGTGGCGAAGATTTGGGAATGGTACCTACTTGTGTTCCTGATGTAATGCGTCAACTCGGTTTATTAAGTTTGGAAATTCAGCGTATGCCGAAAGATCCAAAAAAAGAATTCTTTCATCCAAATGATGCCCCTTATTTAAGTGTGGTTACACCATCTACGCATGATATGAGCACAATCAGAGGATGGTGGGAAGAAGACAGAGAAAGTATTCAAAAGTTTTATAACCATGAACTCGGTCAGTGGGGTGAAGCTCCATACTATTGCGAGGCATGGATCAATAATGCAATAGTAATGCAGCATTTGTATTCACCAGCAATGTGGAGCATTTTTCAATTACAAGATCTTTTAGGAATTGATCCCGCTATTCGTCGAGAGAACCCTTATGATGAAAGAATTAATGTTCCTGCAAATCCACAACATTACTGGCGTTATAGAATGCACCATAGTCTCGAAGAATTATTGGCATTAGATGTATTTAATAAAAATTTACATCAAGCAATTAAATCTTGTGGAAGAGCTTAATAATTTTGTTGACCCAATTCTAACCTGTTTTAAGCAGATCAATAATTGTATATGCATTTAAATTATTGGCATAAAGAGTTGCCTTTTAAATATCCATTTACAATTTCTAATGGGAGAACAAAAACACATCAACCTTCTTTGATCGTTTCCTTGTCGCTCGGAAACTTTGTAGGTTATGGCGAAGCCCCCGCAATTGTATATTACAATATTACTGTTGAGCAAATGATCGCAGATTTAGAATCTAAAAGAAATCTGGTTGAAAAATTTGCATTGACCGATCCAGAAAGATACTGGCATTATTTGCACCATCTATTTCCCAATAATCCTTTTTTAGTTTCTTCGCTCGATATGGCTGCCTGGGATCTTTTTGGAAAAATGAAAGGCAAATTATTATATCAATTATGGGATACCCCTTGGTTGGAAACGCCTCTATGTGATTATACAATTGGTATAGATACCATTGATAAAATGGTGGCGAAGATGCAAGAAAAACCATGGCCCATTTATAAGATCAAATTAGGAACTGACCAAGACCTTGAAATAGTAAGGGCCTTAAGAAAACAAACAGATGTCCCATTAAGGGTTGATGCGAATGCAGGATGGCAATTAGAGGAAGCACTAAATAAAATTCCACAATTGGCCGAACTCGGGGTTGAAATGATCGAACAGCCATTAGAAAAAAATAATTGGGAAGGGATGAAGATCCTTTTTGAAAAATCTATTTTGCCCTTATATGCCGATGAATCCTGTGTATTTGAACAGGATGTTGCAAAATGCTTCAATCATTTTCATGGTATAAATATTAAACTTACTAAGTGTAGTGGACTCACTCCAGCTCGACGAATGATCACTGAAGCAAGACAATTGGGACTCAAAGTGATGATGGGAAGTATGAACGAATGCAGTATTGGTTCAGCAGCTATTGCAAACTTTCTGCCGCAAATAGATCTGGTAGATATGGACGGACCCTTACTGTTATCAGAAGACCTGGCTTCAGGCATTAATTACCAATTCGGAAAGATTGAGCTAACTGGAGCTGCAGGCTTAGGAATAAAAGTGCAATTATAAAGCCGGATTTATATTGGTTGGTGGTTGATTGTAATTGAACAATTCTAAGTCGGTTGGAATAGGTAGATTCTGTGATCCTCCCTGTTGGAATAATTTTCCCAACCCATAAATTAAATAAGTAATCTGAATCAAGATTAAAGTTACAAATAGACCTAAGGCAATATCATTTAATACAAGCCATCTAACAAAGTCGGGACGTTGAATAGGATAATATCTCCATTCTTGATCAATTGGCGGAGTGTAAGTAATAATTACCAGTATACCTAACATGACAATTAAGCTGGACAAAATATGTAACCAAGAAACAACAATACTCCGATTGTTGTTTTCCCTGAAATACTCATGCAATAAATAGGGTAGTGCAATAATCATTAAAAAAATAACCGCTGTAGCAAAGTAGCTGAAAAGATAAAACTTTCCACCGTTGAATATTACGATAGTTTGTACAGGAGCAGTTATATTAGCTAACCACATATATACAATAGGAGTTAGCCACAACAAATGTTCTCCTCGAGCATTCTTGGGTGTGAGCATGGGGTACGTTGGGATTAAACGTTGGTTACTACGGGCAAAATTAATATTTATTTACAATATCTTTAATCTTATATCGTCAAAAAGTGTAAAACAGCACTAAAATCGATATTTAAACTTTTAAAATTGTTGGATGACCCCAGAAAGGAGTGAAAAATTTCAGAATGTGCTTTCTCAGAGGCAAGCAGATTTAGCGATTGTGATGGAAAATGTACATGATCCACATAATATCTCTGCTGTAATGCGTACCTGCGATGCTGTTGGCATTCAAGATATCTATGTCATAAATAGCAAAATCCCAAAACATGCCTATTTTGGTCCCAAAAGTAGCAGTAGTGCCGCAAAATGGCTAACTGTTCATCAGTTTACTACACTGGAGGACTGTATTCCGGTTCTAAAGTTGCGTTACAACAAAATTTACACGACTCATTTGTCAGCCGATGCAGTTCAATTATATGAGGTGGACTTTACCAAAGAATCCATTGCGCTTGTTTTTGGGAATGAACACGATGGAGTATCTGAGGCAATGCGAAACCATGCTGATGGAAATATTATTATCCCACAGGTAGGAATGATTCAAAGTCTTAATATTTCAGTGGCTTGTGCCATCAGTATCTATGAAGCGTTTAGGCAAAAGCAAATAGCGGGTCATTATCAACAGCCGAGTTTATCGCAAGAAAGAATACAAGAAATAAGAGCTGTTTGGAGTAAACCTAAAGTGAAATTTAGATTCAAGGATTTAAGAGCACTTAGGAAATCGACTCAATAATATTCGCTTCTTCTTTTCTTCTATGATCTACCTGTTTTTGTAGATAAGTGATACTTACATTTAATTCAAATCCGATTAATAATATTAGCGCATTAAAATCGATTAAGATCATGATTACTAACACGGTACCAATAGAACCATATACTTTATTGTAGCTTCCAAAATGGGTTACCCAGAATGAAAAAATAATAGTAGATGCCAGCGTTAAAAATGTGGCTAATAACGAACCTGGTGAAATGATATCCCATTTTTTCTCAACAGATGGGGCATACCTATAAATTATTGAAATACCGAAGAAAATCAATGCCACTATCACTAACCATCTGGTACCTTCCCACCACCATAACCAATTCGCTTTCTTAAAATGAAAATAATGCTGCAAAATTTGTTGCAACGCATCGTGACCGATTAGAAATAGTACTGAAATGATAACTAACATTATCAAAAGCAGCGTTAATTTAATAGCCTTCCATCTTTTATGAATAAAATGGGTTTTTGCATGCAGGATTGATTTGTCGAATGTTCTGATGATACCCATCATTGCATTTGAAGCATAAAAGATCACCATCAAAATACCGAAGGATAATAAACCGCCTTTTGACTTTTTGAAAAAGTCGTTCAGAAATGATTCAACCAGATCGTAGGTCTTTTTATTTGGGGTAAGATCTTTTGTAAGCGTAAGTAATTCTGTTTTGAATTGTTCTGAAACAGGCAAATAGGGTACTACTGAGAATAAGAAAATACAAGCTGCGGGAATTGCCATGATGGCGTTAAATGCAATGGCTGAGGCCCTTTCATTTAAACCAATCTTATTAATCTGATTAAAAAAAAAGCGAACCACATCAAACAAGGGTAAGCCCTGAAATCCAGGAATACTAACTTGTTTGCTTTTCCTGATCAGATAAGCAATAGGTTTAGATGTTACAAATAGTCGTTCTATTTTTGTCAATTTTTCTCTGCTTGTTTTTCGGCCATGTATTTATCCAATGCCTTCTGATATTCTTTCGCAAAGGAATTATGTTCTGCAAAATTACTACTGAAATGGTGATATCCGCTGAAATCGCTTTTTGCTACGAAAAATAAAAAATCAGTCTTCGGCGCATTCAAAACAATATCAATTGTTTTTGGCGAAGGGGTACAAATCGGACCAGGAGGCAAGCCTTTATGCCGATAAGTATTATAAAGTGAAGGATTACTTAAATATTTTTCATAGATCCTGGTCAGCGTAAAATCTTTCATCGCATATTTGATAGTTGGGCAGGCTTGCAAGGGCATTTCTTTATGAAGTCGGTTGATATAAACACTTGCTATCTTATACTTGTCTGAGTCGTAATTAGTTTCTTCATCAACTATGGATGCCAGTATATAAACTTCTTCTTTACTAAGTTTACTAGCAGTTAATTTGCTTTCCCGATCATTTTTACTCCAGAAATTTTTATTTGCATCAGATAATTT
Source organism: uncultured Bacteroidota bacterium (assembly GCA_903821465.1). Taxonomy (GTDB): domain Bacteria; phylum Bacteroidota; class Bacteroidia; order Chitinophagales; family Chitinophagaceae; genus Sediminibacterium. The sequence goes on from CAIJLK010000078.1 coordinate 17,300, forward strand.
CTGGAAGATCTTATCAATCGATACATTCCAGTAAAAATTATAAGTGTCAGGAATGATCATGGTAAAAACGGTACTACTATCTACATGCCATTTAGCTAAAGAATCGTTTGATTGTAAATAGTTCATGACTGATACAGAATCTGGTGCAAAGTTTTTGCTGATCAATTTGGCTAAGTCCTCTTTAATCCGAATTCGATTGATCACTAGTTTCATTTCAGCCAATCGTCCATTTTTTAACTGCCTAGCGATTGACCAGATTGATTGCCCTTTCTTAACCTCATATTTACCAGCTTTTAGAGTTTTCCATCCTCCTGTTAAACTAGTAACAAGATCTAATAGGATTGGGTATTTTACAAATGAGGCATCATTCAATCTTGAGAGATTGCTTCCTTCAATGCTAGGTGATTCTTGGACTGTGACATATTTATTTTTTTCTGAAAATGATGTTGCAGATCCAAATAGAAGCCAAACAAAACAGAATCCCAATAAAAAAAGGAGCAAAAGAGAAAATTTTATAAATTTCATTGGATCATATATTAAATTCCTCAAAAAGGACATTATTAATTGAGGATTTTAAATTTTAAGTGTGCATTTTTAAAATTTAAATTTAATAAAAATCTTAAAGAAATAAGTAAATCTATTTTGATTGGAATTTTGCCCCCTTTTTTGAAATTTTATACATTAATCCAATTGACAGGCCGTTACCATCGTAGGATGGGTTTCGTTCAATTCCCTTAATATTTCCATTAGATAAATGGAAATGTTTAAGGGCTACTTGTAAAGCAATTTTATTAGTTAGAAAATAATCAGCTCCAATTGTATATTTTGCTAAGAAATTAAACTTTGTTCCATATCTACTTGTATCGGTTCCTAACCCAGTACCAGTTAAAGGGAAAATCGATAAACTATAAGAAATGCCTGCATTATATTGAAAGTAAAAGTCAACCTTTTTTGATCTAAAAAGATCCCACTTTACTAAAGGCATAAACCCGAAAGTATAAGTGTCATTGATATTGTCTTTAAAATGATAACTAGAAAGACTGAATCCTAACGACATATTGGGTCTTAAACCAAATATAATACCAATCTCATTTTGATTAGATGCAGTGAACGGCGGTTTATATCCAATTGTTTTTCCAACCTCTGTATAAAACGTGATATTTTTTTGTAATAAGGAGTCTTTTTTTGTAAAAATTAAACATGCAGCTGTAGCAACAGAAGCCCAAACAAATCCAAAAGCTGTAGAAAGTTCTAAAGGTTTTATACCTAAAGGATCTTGATACCATTTTGTATAAGGTGGGTACATGCCATTAAATTGACAAATGCCTTGATTGGTAAATAAAACTAGAAAAGCAAATACCCAAAAATGCCGAATGAAGCTTTTTTGTATTTTGGGATCAGACTTTTTATTTTTGATTGAGATTTTCATTTTTAGATAAGTTTAATCTTAGAGATACGCCAATCATAAACACACTATTTGCTTTGTGAAGATTTGGATTTGTAAAATCATTTGAGACAGTATAGCTAGAATGGAATAGGAATTTTTTCCAACCAAATCTTAAGATTGCTGCGGGCTCCCATATTAAATGAAATTGATTTTCGTATAAACTTTTTGCTTGCTGAGTACTAAATGCTTCCCGATCGTTATTAAATGTGGTGTCTATATTGAAATGCACAGCATTAAATTTTGACACTATCCCAAATTGTACAGTTCTTTTTGAATTATTGAGTATAAATCCAGGTTGAATAAAAAAATGGTTGATATTAATAGTTGAAGTGCCTGTTTGATGTGTGTTTAAAATTTTTCCATTACCCCAACCAACATAATTTTCAAAATTCCAATTTTTATACTTCTTAAGATAGCCCACCCCCAATTCATAACTATTAAATTTCAAAAAAGAACTTCTTGCTGATGAGAGACTGCCCATAATTCCTAAATGAGTATCAGGAATGAATGATGTTTGTATTTCTGTTCCGCTATATTTATCACTTGCAGTGTTCAAAATATTTGCACCTATTTCATTTTTTTCTGATAATGCTAATAAATTTGTGGTAGTAGGTATATAATAAAGGTTTTCTTCTTGTCTACTCTGTGGTACATAATAAGGATCATAAATTGCCTGCCCAGACCAGCATGAGCAAATTAATACCGTAAAAACTAGCATACTTAATACGCTCAAAAATGAGTTTAGCTTTTTCATGTGTTTCTGTTTATTAGGTTTGTATGATTTCAGTTCAAACCTAATAAATCAGTTTTTTTTTTAATAATTGCTTTATATGCTAATGTGGTAATGTAATAGTCTTAAATACTAATTTGCCCTTTTTACTAATAGAAGTATATATTTTTTGCTTATTAGACGCTAATTTGATAGTTGATTTAGCATTTATTGCAATTTTTTTTTTAGGGTATAGTAAAATCTGCAATTATTTAATTATTAGGAATGCAACGGTTTTATTTCTTTCGTTTTAGTACAAAAAAAGCCGTCCCGAGTTCTCGGGACGGCTTTGAAAAATCAATTCTTTGATTACTATATCAGTTATGCAAAGAAGTTACATTATTTTTTTGTTGGAGCTGCCTGTATAGGAGCTGCATTGATTGGTGCTTTTGCAGGTGCTGCAGGTGCTGTACTGCTTGTATTTACTTTTTGTAAAAGTGAATTATCTACATTGGTAGAAGTACTTCCTTTTAAGAATAAACTAGAAAATACTGCCAATAAAGCAATAATTCCGGCAAAAAGCCAAGTTCCTTTTTCCAAAACATCGGTAGTTTGTTTAACTCCCATTAATTGGTTGCTTAAGCCTCCTACATTAGCGGATAATCCGCCACCTTTCGGGTTCTGAACCAAAACAATAAAACCAAGTGCCGCACAGGCAATCACAATCAAGATCAAAAACAAAATTATCATTGTATACCTTTTAGATGTTGAATTTTGGCAGCAAAATAAGCGGATTTTTCAGGATTTAAGAAACTTAATTTGATATAGAGCTGAATTGCCTTATCCAGCTGCCCCTGTTTTTGAAGAACTTCGGCCATTGATTCTGTTACAATTTCCTTTTGTTCATTCGAAGTTTGGGCAATAATACCCACTGCATCCTCTAGATCCTGGTTCGTTCCCAGATCTATTGGATTAGGATTATCGCTCTTCATATATTTCAGCCAATCTGTAAACCTTCTTAATTGAGTAGTTAATTTATCCTGTGGAATCTTGGATAGGTCAATTTTAATGCCTTGAGAGGCAAAATAATCAACCGTATGCATGGGTTCCCTTGCAATTTCGAGTTTTTCCTCCTCTTTTACAGGCTTTTTAAAGTCAGCCAATTGAGAAGAAAGTAAGTTGGAGATCTTTGAATTACTCAAATTTGTAGCGGCCTCTTCATTATATTCATTGAGAACTGAAGCTACAATTGCATCTGATTCATCTGAACTGGGTTGCTGATCAATGTCTTCGGCAGGCTCTTCAAGGTTCGTTGATTCTGGTAATACCTGCTTGTCAATTCCCCGCATCATTTCTTTGACTAATTCAATAGTAGGGATGGCCATTTTGCTCGAAAGGCCAGTATTTGCAGGTTGTTCCTCTTTTACAAAAGGTTCTTCGATTAATGCTGTTTTTTCGGTAGAAGCGGGTATGGTAGTATTTGCCAGCTCTTTTATCGGTTCCATTTGAATCACCAATTCTTCTGCAGATAAATCCTTGTTTTTGGGTTTATTCAGCAAGAAATGCAACCAATAGGGGTTAGAAAAATATAATCCAGTTTTTTGTACTTGTTTAATGAATGCCGGTGAATCTGTTGTTTTCAGTTTAGATGCCAATAACATTTGAGCAGGAGCAAAATAGGGATAACCATTGGCCAGTTTGGTCAAAGTATCTTCGTCAACCTTGTCAAGGTCTCTGCTTCCTGTTAAATGAAATAAAACTTTCTCCTGAATCGAATCCATATTAATAAAATTACAACTTGATTACCAGTTCGAAAAGATATGATTAAAAATTTCATCAGTTAGATTTCTAACTAATTCATCCAATAATTGTCCCTCTGCCTGCTGCAAAGATAGGTTTGCTGAGAAATCAGCATTCCTAGTCACGTCAAATTCTTCGGTTTTATTTTCCAAGGTTTTTTTCAACACCACATGAACACTTACTGTAAGCCTATTTGTTGTAGCCTGCTGGGCACTGATACCAACCGTTTGAGAAGGGTTGTATCCGGTAATGGTGGCAGTTATTTGATAATGTGCATCATCATTATTGGTTCTGGTTAGCTTTGTTGAATTCACAAATTTTTGAGAGAGCTTTTCGTATAACTTGGGACTCAATTGCGGATTTACATAGCTGGCTTTATTTTCGATCGTAAACAATTTGATCGTTTTTACAGAATCATAATTGATCGATACATCATTCATGGTATAAATGCCACAACCCGTGAACGGGATAGCAAAAATTAGCAACAAACCTGAAAACAGGAGGGTTGTTTTGTATCGATTAATGATAGTATGAATTATTTTTTTCATCAGATTTAATTTGAAATTACGATAATCATTCGTCTATATCATATTCTTTGAGTTTGCGATACAATGTTCTTTCGCTGATACCTAGATCCAATGATGCGTCTCTACGTTTTCCTTTATGTTTTTTAAGCGCTTTTACAATCAGTTCCTTTTCCTTGTCCATGATATTTAAAGACTCTTCGATCTCTTCGTGAAGATGAATATTATCTTCAGTAATAATCATTGGTTGGGTGTTGGCTGAGGAAGGCTGATTCAAATAAGCGGGTTGAATGGCAGTATTGGTATTGTTATTTGTATTGCTAAAATTGTTGGAAATTTCTCCATTGTTATGAAAATCGTTCATAATAGAATCTCTTGTGAAATTTGCTGCAGAGCCTGCCAGTGAAGGGTTTTGCAAAATCTCCAGAAACATTTTCTTAAGCTCTGTGACATCTTTTTTCATGTCAAAAAAGAGTTTATAAAGAATTTCACGTTCGTTAGAAAAATCGTTACTATTAAGTAATTGATTCGCTAAAACAGGCAGTCTGTTTTTATTTTTTTCGGGTAAGAAATTCCTTAGGGCTGAAGCATTGATTTGAGGGTTTATACTAAGTACTGAAATTTGTTCTGCAATATTTTTTAGTTCTCGAACATTACCCTGCCAACCATAATTGATCAATAACTGTTTTGCTTCTTCGTCTAATTGAACAGGGATGGTTTTATAACGTTCAGAAAAATCAACCACGAATTTTCTAAATAAAAGTAATATATCTTCTTTGCGGTCTCTTAAAGAAGGAACTCGAATTGGAACAGTACTTAATCGATAATATAGATCCTCTCTAAATCTACCTTTTTCTGTAAATTCTAATAGTTCTCTATTAGTTGCAGCAATTACCCGAACATCGGTTTTTTGAACCTTTGAAGAACCCACCCTAATGAATTCACCAGTTTCTAATACCCGTAATAGTCGTGCTTGTGTACCAAGGGGCATTTCTCCAATTTCATCCAGAAAAATCGTACCTCCACTCACTGTTTCAAAATAACCTTTTCGGCTATCAACAGCTCCAGTAAATGCTCCTTTTTCGTGTCCGAATAACTCCGAATCAATAGTCCCTTCCGGAATAGCGCCACAGTTTACAGCAATAAAAGGGTTATGTTTTCGGCTAGATAATGCATGAATGATTTGTGAGAAAACCTCTTTACCCACACCGCTTTCACCCACAATTAAAACAGTAAGATCGGTTGCTGCAACTTGTACAGCTGTATTCAGCGCATGATTCAATGCTGGTGCACTACCAATAATGCCGAATCTATTTTTGATTGACTGTAAGTCCATTTTTATTTATTTAACCAACATTTTTGTTGGATGCTTGAAATTAAAATCGTACAAATGCTCCCAGTAAAGTGCCCTTTGTGCAATCATTGATTTTTACATAAACATAATCGCCCATTTTGATTCCAAATTCTTTCTTCTCAAAAACGGCAACCTTGTTTTGATCATTTCGTCCTTTCCAAAATCGATTATCTTTTTTACTCTCTCCATCAACTAAAATCCGGAAGGTTTTACCCACATCATTTTTATTACTATTGAGTGAGAGATGGTATTGGATATCTACTATTTCTTGTAATCTTTTTTTCTTGATTTCTTCTGGTACATCATCCTCAAATCTTTTACTAGCAAGGGTTCCCGGCCGCTCACTATAAAAATACATATAGGCATAATCGTATTTGCTATACTGCATGATCTCGATGGTATCCTGATGGTCTTCCTCTGTTTCTGTACAGAATCCAGAAATAATATCTGTGCTGATTCCACAATCTGGAATGATCTCACGAATGCGGTCCACTTTTGCCTTATACCATTCCCTGGTATAAGTTCTATTCATTAATTGTAAAATCCGATTATTCCCGCTTTGAACTGGTAAGTGTATATAATTGCAAATATTGTCATACTTAGCAATGGTATGTAAAACATCATCTGTAATATCCTTGGGGTGTGATGTGCTAAAACGAACACGTAAAAGTGGACTAATCAATGCAATCTTCTCCAATAATTCTGCAAATGTTACGGAATGTGCGTTGGGTTCATCCATCCAATAATAGCTATCTACATTCTGGCCCAATAGGGTAATCTCTTTATAGCCCTTTTCAAATAAGTCAACCGATTCGGCGTAAATTGAATGTGCATCTCTACTTCTTTCTCTCCCTCTTGTAAAAGGAACTACACAAAAGCTACACATATTATTGCATCCCCTCATTATAGATACAAATGCAGATACAGAATTACTATCGAGTCTAATCGGTGCGATATCGGCATAGGTCTCGTCTCTACTCAATAATACATTTACCGCTTTTTGTCCCGTCTCAGCTTCCTCAATTAATATAGGCAGGCTTCTGTATGCATCCGGACCAATAACCATATCTACTAATTTCTCTTCTTCTAAAAGCTTTGATTTTAGTCGCTCTGCCATACATCCCAATACACCCACTAATAACCCGTTTTTCTTTTCTTTATATTTTCTAAATTCAGTCAGCCTTTTTCGGATCGTTTGCTCGGCTTTTTCTCTAACTGAGCAGGTGTTTAAAAGGATAAGGTCGGCCTGAGCTAAATCCTTAGTTGCACCGAAACCCTGCTCTTGTAAAATAGAAGCAACTACTTCACTATCAGCAAAATTCATGGCACATCCATAACTCTCAATAAAAAAATGCTTCTTATATAAGTTAGGATCATTTTTAAAAGGTAGAAAGGCTTCACCCTGCCTTAATTCATCATGCTCTTTAGCTCCTAAATCCATCAATTCCATGTTTTTCAAATAGTTTAGTCTACAAAAGTACATAAAATAGCCATTTTAATGCCAGATTGTCAGCAACTCATTCTTGAAATTTCTGAATATCTACTATTTTTACATTTCCAAAATTTGAAAATGAAAAAATTGGTTTTAATAGTTACCCTTTTAATTAGCCTCGAGGCCATTTCTCAAGACGTAGTTGTAAACAAATTAAGAGGCGAAACATCTAGACAGGTCAAAAAAGATGTTGATACAACAAAATGGACCTGGAAAAGAGGGGGAATGTTCCTATTTTCTCTTTCACAAGGTTCTTTGAGTAATTGGGCAGCCGGGGGCGACAACTTCTCTTTAGCCGCGAGCAGTTATTTGAATTATTATTTTCTCTACAGAAATGGCCGACATATTTGGGATAATAGTGTGGATTTGAATTTGGGTTATGTGAATACAACGAGTTCTGGGGGAAGAAAGAATGATGATAGGATGGATTATTTGAGTAAATACGGATATAAGATGGATACTGGTGGTAAATGGTATTTATCTGCCTTATTCAATTTCCGTTCACAATTTTTTGATGGATATAATTATGGCACTAAACCTCCGGAATTATCTTCTTCCTTTTTATCTCCCGGTTATTTCATTCTTTCAACGGGGTTTGATTATAAACCAAGTGAAAAATTCTCCCTATTTCTTTCGCCTTTAACTTCAAGGTGGACTGTTCTTGCTAACCATGAACTTTCTGATAAAGGACTTTATGGGGTTTCAAAAGGGTCACATTCGTTGAATGAATTTGGTGCATTTGCAACAGTGAATTATACCACCACTTTAGCGAAAAATATTGTTTACAAGGGAAGGCTTGATTTATTCTCTAATTATATCTTAGATCCACAGAATATAGATTTATTCATGACAAATCAAGTGGCGTTTAAAATCAATAAATACTTTTCTGCTACCTATAGTCTTGATCTTATTTATGATGATAATGTTCGTTTATTCGGACCTAATAATACATCCCCCGGATTGCAGACAAAGAGCTTGATTGGCATTGGGTTCTTAAGGCCATTGAACATAAAGAAAAAAGTACCAACTTTAACTGAAACTAATAAAAAAGCATCTTAAAAAGATGCTTTTTTATTAGGCGATGATCTTTAGTTTTTGTTTGATTTTATTTGCCTGAAATAGTAATTCTTGATAGTCATTACTAAGAATGGTTACATGTCCCATTTTTCGCCCAGGTTTGGTTTCTTTTTTTCCATAAAGATGCACAAATGCGTTTTCTATTTTTAGCACTTCTTCTAATCCCTCATAAATAGCTTTTCCACTATAATTAGGTGCCCCTAATAAATTTACAATCGCAGCTGGTAAGATGGGTTCTGTATTACCCAGGGGGTAATTTAAAATGATCCGCCAGAGCATATCATATTGACTACAATAAGTTCCCTCGATCGTGTGGTGTCCGCTATTATGAACCCTAGGTGCGGTTTCGTTGACCCAAACATTTTCTTCTTGGTCCACAAATAATTCAATGGCAAATAGTCCCGCGCTTTTTAATGATTTAGCAACTCGCAACGCAATTGCCTCAGCCTTCCAAAGTACTTTTTCGTTTAAACGTGCTGGTGAAATCTGATAATCTAATAAATTAAGGATTGGGTCGAACAGCATTTCAGCGGGTGGATAGATCGCGGTTTCACCCTGCTGATTCACACATACGATCAAGGCAATTTCTTTATGCACGTTAACCATTTTTTCTAGAACCGACGGTGCATCGAACCCCTTTTCCATATCAGCAGGCTCCCTGATAATTTGTACTCCCTTGCCATCATATCCCCCTTCTCCAATTTTATGCACGGCAGGGAGAAAATCCACCTGTTTTTTTAATTCTTCCAATGAGCTGGTAATCAAAAAATTAGAAGAGGGGATCTCATTATTTTTATAAAACTCTTTTTGAGTGATTTTGTTTTTAATGATACGAATTGCCGCAGGGTTAGGAAAAATTTTCACTCCTTCTTCTGCTAATTTTTCCAATGCCTCAATATTTACGGCTTCGATTTCAATTGTAATAGCATCAAGTCCTTTGCCAAATTGATAGACTGTATCAAAATCTTTGATATCGCCCTTTATAAAATGCTCACAGAGATGTGCAGCAGGGCAGGTCGGGTCGTTTTCTAAAACATAGGTTTCAACTGTATAATTCGCTGCAGCCTGTAAAAGCATTCTACCTAATTGTCCACCACCCAAAATACCTACTTTCATATAATTCATTAAGTGTGGCGAAGATAGTTATCCGTTTAAATCTTCAAAGGCGTGGCCGGTATTTCTTTTGTTTTTATCCTGAATTTTCTGCGATTACCTATTTTTGAATCCATGAAGTATTCTTTTTGGCTTGGTTTTTTCTTTCTATGCGGCTCAAATATTGCGGCTCAATCATCTTTCTTATCCAAACAAATGAGTTTTCCAAAAGTGAAAACTGCTTATAGTTTGCATAATAAAGATTTAGAAAAACAATATGAAAAAGCGCAATTAAGCTGGCCTCCTAAAGAAATATACATTCGATGTTTTAAGTACGATAGCCAATTAGAAGTTTGGGGTAGAAATAATCATACCGAAGCCTTTCAATTATTTAAGACCTATAAAATTTGCGCACTCTCAGGAACGATGGGACCAAAAAGAA
>CAIJLK010000079.1 GCA_903821465.1 uncultured Bacteroidota bacterium
ACTCTAACTTTAACTGGCCGAACTTAGGGGAAGCTTACACAATTCCTGAAGTTAAAGACCCTGCACAATGGAGTCAGTTAACAACTGGCGCATGGTGTTATTATAATAACGATCCGGCAAATGGTCCGAAATATGGAAAATTATATAATTGGTATGCTGTTAATGACCCAAGAGGTTTATCGCCAAAGGAAACACATGTTTCAACCGAAAATGATTACATAAATCTTACAACTACATTAGGTGGTGATCTTGTTGCAGGTGGAAACATGAAGACTTTGGCATATTGGAATAGTCCCAATATTGGAGCTACAAATTCTAGTGGTTTCAATAGTGTTCCAGGAGGCGTAAGATATGAGAATGGTTATTTTGATTATATCGGTTACAGTTCCAACTATTGGACAGCTTCAAAAAATTTAATTTCAAATGCATATTTTATTAACAATGTAGCTGTCAACACAGTAATTTTTCATGGCAATTTTGGAAATTTTAATTGGGGTCTTAGTGTTAGATGTATTAAAGAGTGAATTCTTTTTTAATAGCAATTATTAATTCATTTCAATTCCGGGGGGAACATGAATACAAGACCACTCTCTTCATTTTGGGTGGTTTTTTTATAATATGAAAATCCTATTACACAATATGTTGAAAATTTATAATACCTTGATTAAGCATTTTTGTTCAAATGCAGAAGCAACAAACAAATAAGATGAAAAGTAAAAAGGTTATTTCCATACTAATGCTATTTATTTTAATTGCTAGCATTGTTTTTTTGTCTTGTCAACGTACTGCTTTTAATACTAATGTGCCATTAAATTTAGGTGATTCAATTCCAGCAATTGATGTTTCTCAAGTAACAACAAATATTTCAATTCAGGTATTTGATTCTAATAAAAAGCCATTAGTTTTAGCCTCAGTTATTTGTGGAAATACAAATGTTACAACTGATTCATTAGGCTATGCATTATTGCAAAATATTGCTGTTTCTCAAAACAATGCTGCAATAACAGTAAAAAAGGATGGATATTTTTCTTGTACAAGAACATTTATTGGAGAACAAGGGAAATGGAATTTTTTGAAAGTCATTTTAGATGAACATACATTAACGTCAACTATTCCTTCGGACAAAGGGGGATTGATAAGTATACCTTCCGGGGCATCTTTGAATATCCCAGCAAATGCGATGGTAATTAAGGAAACTAATACTGTTTACAATGGACAAGTGAGTGTGTTTGCCAATTGGTTAGATCCTACATCACAAAATTTAATGAGTGAAATACAAGGTGAATTAAGGGGTATTGATACAAAAGGTGTAGAAAGGGCAATACAAACTTTTGGGATGGTTAATGTTGAGCTTAAGGGAGCAAATAACGAAGATCTTCAACTTGGAACAAATCAACAATCAACTATTAGCTTTCCTATATCAGCAAGTTTACAAGGTGTTGCTCCTGCAACAATTCCACTGTGGTATTTTTCAGAAACTAATCACAGATGGATACAGCAAGGACAGGTTACAAAAAATGGATCAATTTACACAGGTACGGTTCAGCACTTTACTTGTTGGAATGTAGATTATCCGCAACCTTATAAGTTAGTAAAATGCAAGATAAAAATACTTACACCTGGTCATGAAGGATGTTTTAATAGAGAATTACTGATCCATGAATCAGGAGATAACTGGGGAGGACATGGATTTACTGACGAAGATGGATATTTGAGTTGTTCTGTGCCAGAGGGTTCATCTTTAAAATTGGATATTTTAGGATGTGCAGCAAAATCTTTTACAGTAGGTCCCTATCTCAAAGATGAGAATATTGACTCAATAGTTCTCAGTTCTAATGATGGTTTTACTATAAAAGGAAGTGTTATTAACTGTTCAGGTTCACCTATCAAAAAAGGATATATACAGTTTAATATAAATGGGGCAGTGCGTTTACCCCTTGATCAAAGCCATTTTAGTATAAACTACCAACCTGATATTTGTACTTATCTAGATTCAATATATTTTTATTCAGTTGACCTAGATTCCAAGAAGGTAAGCTCAATTAAGTCCATATCTGCTAATAAAGGGATTGATACAACTCTTTCTTTTCAAGCCTGTGATGATTTAACCAATATAATAAATGGTTTGAATAATGGATTAATAGCTTATTACCCATTTACTGGAAATGCAAATGATAGTAGTGGAAATGGTAATCACGGAACCGTTAATGGAGCAGTGTTAACGACAGATAGATTTGGGAATTCTAACTGTGCCTATAGTTTTAACGGGTTAAATACATACTTAATTGGGGACGCAACAAATTTTCCAACAAGTACCAGAACAGTATCACTTTGGTTTTATGCAAATGATATTGGATCTGGAGTAATTGGTGGTAGGAGTTTATTTGGTTACGGAGGACAAACTTGTGGCCAATCATGGATTCAACTAATGAATATAACACAAAGCCCTAATTCTTATGAAGTACAGACACATTGCACTGTTCAATCTGTTACTTCAAATTATGGTTCAGCACATCCAAATAGCAAATGGCATAATTGGATTATAACTACTGAGACTAATGGGACT
>CAIJLK010000080.1 GCA_903821465.1 uncultured Bacteroidota bacterium
AAGGCAACTCTAGGGCTTCGGGATTTAATAGGAAATAGAATACTGCTTTCAACCCTGTTTTAGTGAACGCTCGATTGGTATCTTGCTTTTGCTGTACTAGTTGTTTGTTACCCTGAATGAATATCAAGACGTTTTGATACTGTAAAAAAGCATTGCCTGCTGTGTCTAAATAGGCAATTCCCTTTAGTTTCAACTGTTCTTTTATGGCAGGATAAAACCGGTTGGCAATAACAATATAAGGAGCATTTTGCTGGGCCTGCAAGGCTATTTCTGCCAATTGATATGCCTTGAGTTCATTTCTGATGCAAGCAATAAATCGAATATCGCCACCTGGAAGTTGAAGATTGATCCAACCATCCATAGCCGGATTATTACCTTGATAGTAAGTGGCAGTCAAGCCAGTAATTACTTGCAATTGCTTTAAAGCGGGTAGTATAATATCTTTTTTGTTCATTATTTATTTGTGTTCACGGACAGTGAACAATTAAAATTAATGAACATTATTGAATTTTGAGTATTTTACGCCATATATTTTCCCGTTTTGTTCATTTATTTTGCATGTTCATGAATCATGAACAAAAAGATTTATTGAACAAACAACCGGGTTAAATTTAACACACATTAAAATTTAAATAGTTCTTTCATTCTTAGCATTTCTCCCCATCACATCAGCCTCATTCTCTAATGCTTTATCGTCATTAACAGCAACACCGGTTTTCGTTTGATGAGTGGCTTGTACCCTTCCTTGCTTTTGCTGTACAATATGCCATGCTTCATGTGGCAAATGTTGTTCCTGTCCGGGGCCAACATGAATATCTGTTCCTTGTGCATATGCTAATGCATTTAATTGAGCAGGCTGGGAAGAGTTGAAATGAACCTTAACATCACTCATATCAATTCCGGAAAGACTTTCAACACCAGACTTTAGATTATCTGGCATTCCTGTCTTGTTTTCTATATTTTGAATTGGCTCTTTTTCAGATTTTTTTTCTTGCATCTTATTCGAATATTTCCGTGTGAATGCGAATATATACGGATGTTTTATATCTATTGAAAATATTTTGCCGCCAAATTTTAGTGTTGATAAATAAGGTATTTCACTCATCAAAACAATTCAGAAGTACAGATGTTGTATTGTCAATTGTAATATGAACCAGCAAGATCTTGATCGAATCATAGAAATGGCATGGGAGGACCGAACTCCATTTGAAGCCATCAAGTTTCAATTTGAAATTACAGAAGCAGAGACTATCTCCATTATGCGCAAGGAATTAAAACGCAGTAGTTTTAATTTATGGAGAAAAAGGGTGAATAGTGGCATCAGCCAAAAACACAAGCAAAAACGTAATCCTGAAATCAATCGGTTCAAATGTTCTTTACAGAAAAATATATCGATGAATAAGATTAGTAAAAGATGAATTAATTACTCTTTATATAATCAAACAGAGATTTATTTTATAAAGTGTAAGGTTTATACACGACTAGCCACTTTGAAATATTCCCTCGTCTCCTCATCCACAAAATAAACATAACAACCCTTCATCCCGCGGGTCATTAAAGTGCGATAGGTGTTTTTGATAATGAGGTCGAGCATTTCTTTGGTTTCGGCGGGCTTTTCTTGGAGCAATCTTTTATAGCCTTTCACCGAACTGTCGGAGCTGGCGCGTTTGGATGGGTCGGCGATTATTTTGCCGTTTCTTACTACTAAGTCTTCTCCAACAATTACACCAATATAATCTACTTCCAAACCCTGGCAGGTATGGATACAACCAATTTGATTAACAGACTCCGGACTGATTATCCAAGTACTACCATCCTCAGTTAAATTCCATTTCATACGAAAGCCATACTCAGGAAATTCAATATCGTATGCCGATGAATCTGTTTTGCTTGGCCAGCGCCAGCAATATCCTGCCACCATTCTGGCACGATTATTCAACTTGTTTTTTTCGAAAATGATGTCTCTCAATTCTGATGGTGTATCCACAATTTGAAAATCGTATTCTAAATCATTAATCTCTTCATTAACTGTTTCTCTGATCTGTAAAATATTATCCAGCCATGCTAAATATCCATCAGAGCCATTGCACCTGAATTGAGAATTTAGTTCTAATTCAGTGATACTTGCACCAGCTCTCGATGCCCAGATTTCAATTTCTTGTTTGCGACCAATATCTTTTAAAGTAACGCGCTGGTCTTCATCAATAAAAAATACAGAGAATTTTGAAGCAGCTATAATTTCTTTGATTTGATTTTCACCAAGATTACCAAAGAGCCCACTATGTTTATTCAGGCGATGTGCTTCATCTACAATTAACGCATCGAATTCATTATTTTGCGTTTCTATAAAAGCTCCCGATCCTCTAAATAAATTTCTGATCACAGTTGGACGAATGCTTCCTGTTAGTCTTGCTTCATAAACTGCTCTTGGTGCCGCATTTTTAGAAACATATTGTGCCATCATACCAATTTTAGTCAGATACACTAAGAGATTAATAGCAACCACTGACTTACCCGTACCCGGTCCACCCTTCACAATCAACACCTGTTTATGTTTCTCGCTTGCTTTTTTTGCAAGCGCCAAAGCATTTTCATACACCACTTTCTGATCATCAATCATCACAAACTCCTGATTGCCTTTGATCATTTTTCCGATACTATCAGCGAGTAATTTTGATGGTCTGATTTTTCCATTCTCAATTCTAAACATGAGATTAGATCGGTCACCATATTTTATATGTTGCTTAATAAATTCACGAAG
>CAIJLK010000081.1 GCA_903821465.1 uncultured Bacteroidota bacterium
CCTATAGCGAAATTACTTATTGCCTCACTTTGTGTTACTTTTATCCATGTGCTTATTTTAGATGCATTGATATTAAATTTTTGCGAAATCCACTGCACCATCTGAGTACTTGTTATATCAAATTTTATTTTCAATTGAGGATACGTGTCTGTAAGCATACCTATCTGCGATGAGATTACATAAAAAACAGCAGCTACTGCTGAGATTGCCAGTACAACAGCTAATGATATTGCTACAATTTGATTTACTTTTTTCATTACCAAAAAATTAACTATCGGATTCAATAAAATAGCAAGTATGGTTGCATACACAATAGGAACAATTATGCGCTGACCTACACAAAGTGTATATACTAATGCAAAAATGCCAATAAATATCAAGGCGATTTTTGCATAAAAAGGAGGTTTATAAGTACTATCCATTATTTATTTGCGAAGTTTCTTTTATAATTTGCCAGAATTAGTAATCCTGTCAATAATTTATGATTGCAGCAGACAAAAGGTTTTATAAAATATAATTAACCCTTTTCCATGCATATTAGCTTGCTTTTAGCTTCTCAACTTTAGAAATGCCATCATTCATAAAATCGTTTGCCTTGTTTTTTGCAGATACCATTTCTTTTTTTGTTTCTTCAAGAAAGTCATTGAATTTGTCCTTTAGGTCATCCGAAAGGTCTTCCCCTTTCGATAAAATTCTCCTTCTGGTTCTGCTCCCTTTATCAGGAGCAAATAATATTCCTAAAGTTCCTCCAATAGCTGCACCTATTAATAGTGTCCCAATTATTCTTCCGGTTTTGTTTGAAGTTTCCATGATTTGTGATGTTAATGATTATTGCGTATTATTGTACAAAGGTCAGCAATATTGCACCCGAAAGCCTTACATCATCCCACACAAATGTTACATATTTTACATATTTTGGAAATGCTATTTTCAAAAAACAGATAAGGTCCGTTTAGTTATTTCCCGGATGGTAAAGCCCAACACATATTTAGTTCAGTTGCCCCAGGGATACTGGTCAATCCAAGTGTTACACCTTTATAGTTAAACTTGTGCAGTTCAGGAATTACTATACCTACAACTGCACCAACGGAAAGTCCAACCATGTCATCGGATGGGAAATGTGCAAGAGCGCGAACCCTCAAATATCCCATTATAACAGGTGGAATTAATGCTGCCGTGTAGATCAAATATTTACAACCACCCAGGTTTGGATGATAATCACAATAAACTTTGGCCATGAAAAATGAAGTGAAAGCAACCGATGCCGTATGTCCGCTGTAAGCGGAATTACGATTATTACCAGTTGTTCTATCGTTCATTGGCAGGTCTGTATAATAGGTGATTGGACGATACCTATTCTGGAAAGTTGGACCTAACCAGCTATAATTGTAAAATGTAAAGGTTATTACATGTCCCTCTGTATACATGAAAAGAAGGTCGAGCCAGTCCTTTCGAATTTTTTTGTCGAAGGCAAAGATTGTCGGCAACACAACATAAATAGGCACTTCAATGTAATCTGACATTTTACTATACATCGCGTGTTGGCTGGAATTCTGGTGTAATGCCCATCTGTCAATTGGGTTGATAATATCCGTATTCAAAGCCAGTACTTCTGCATCTGTGAGGTTTGCTTTTCCTTTTATTCTACCTATGGCAGGATAATCAGTGGCTAAGCCTCCTGCAATTATAAGGCTATTAGTAAGATAATTAACATGGTATATTTTCTTTCTCTTAGAAGAATCCTGTGTTTGACATAAAGCCGAAATGCTGCATACAAACAAACAACAAATAGTAAATGTAAGAGACTTAAAACCTAGCTTATTCATAATAAAATTAATTTGAACAAAATTAATTGTATACGCCAGGGTAGATGTTATATTACATCATCTGAAAGTTACATCTTTCACACATTAAGTAGATTAACCGGTGGTGAATACTGCGGTATCTTTTTTGACAACCAAAAGCAGCCATAAGCAAAAAAGGGAGCACAAACAACGTCAATTGTATAATGAACATGTTGTATAAGAAGCAACAAACTGATAGAAATATAAGAAAATAAAATATAAAACTTGTCAGGTCTCTTTAATGAACATAGGTAAAACAGAAAAATTAGTGAAGCATGCCCTGAATAAAATAAATCCCGGTTACAAGTTTTACAACGATATATCATAGCAGCTAATGGGTCTTTTAGCTCTATGAATCCTGCAGGGGCGCGTAATTGAGTTATACCAATTGTGATATCACGGGTTGTTAGGACTAATAAATATGCAAGAAGAAAAGTAACGAGCATTTTTGGATTACTAATGCAGCGAAACGCAAATAAGGCCATAACACTATATTCAAAAAACACAATTGGAATAGAAACATTTTTAGCAGGGAGTATCTTTAATACCCAATCATTCATAACTATACCACCGATGCGGTTCTCAATGTAATCGAAAAAGAAGAATGTAAAAATTGCCAATACTCCTAGTGCAAGTAGCCCCAAAATCAAGTTCAGCCTGAATGTTCTATTAAGCAAAGCATTCTGCCATGTAACTTTTATTTGTACTATATTTCGGAGTAATGAAGCATTTTTTTCAGAAATGAGATTATCTACAATGGTAAGCAATATAGCGATGTCCGGCATTGTAAATCTTCAGCATAAAGTGGACTAAAAATAGTTAAAAATAAGATAGTGTTTCCAAAAACTATTAACTTTAAATAATTATGGAAACAAAGAGTAAACAAACATCCGAGAACTTCATTAAAGAAGTAAGAAGAAAGACACGCAGAGTGTTTAGTTCAGAACAGAAAATAGCTATTGTAATGGAAGCCCTCCGTGCAGAAACATCGGTTGCGGAGCTTTGCAGGAAGCATTCCATCTTTGAAGCACAATTCTACAAGTGGAACAAAGAGTTTTTAGAGGCCGGGAAGAAACGCTTATCGGGCGATACTGTTAGAGAAGCCACCAGCGATGAAGTTGCAGAACTCAGAAAAGAGAATCAAAAGCTGAAGGAAACAGTAGCCGATTTAGTGCTTCGGTATGATATTGTAAAAAAAAGCTTGAACATGCTGGATTAACTGTAAAATTCAAAAAGTATATGAGATTTACAGCATCCGAAAAACAAGAGCTTATTCACTTGGTGGTCCGCTCAGAGATTGGAGTAAATAGAACATTACGTGAAATAGGGTTGAATAAAAGCACTTTTTACAATTGGTATAAAGCTTATTCCGATGACGGTATTGATGGTTTAGCGCCCGGCAAAAGAGCCTCAAACAGGCAATGGAACAGCATACCTCAGGAACAAAAGAATCTGGTCATAGAACTTGCCTTGGAATGTCCACATCTGTCGTCAAGGGAACTGGCTTGTAAACTGACGGACGAACAGCAGATTTTTATTTCTGAATCAAGCGTGTACAGGATTTTAAAAGCAAGGGGATTAATTACTGCGCCTGCTCATATTTTCTTTTCGGCAGCAGATGAATTTACTAATAAGACCGGCTTTGTTCACCAGATGTGGCAAACCGATTTTACCTATTTTAAAATACTGGGATGGGGGTGGTATTACTTAAGTACTGTTCTGGATGATTACAGCAGGTATATCGTGCACTGGGAGCTTTGTTCAGGCATGAAGGCCGAAGATGTAAAAAGAACCGTTGACAGGGCCATTGTGAAAGCCAGGATTGTAACCAAACAACGCCCCAGGCTATTATCCGATAACGGCTCCTGCTACATTTCATCTGAACTGGAAGGTTATTTAAAGAAACATCATAATATCGAACAGGTGCATGGACGGCCATTACATCCGCAAACACAGGGAAAGATTGAACGATACCACAGAACAATGAAAAATGTAGTAAAGCTTGATAATTATTATTGCCCCGAAGAACTCGAAAGGGCTCTTGAGAAATTTGTACATAGGTACAACCATGAAAGATACCACGAATCGCTCCAAAATCTAACTCCTGCCGATGTTTATTACGGAAGAGGAGATGCTATATTAAGCGAAAGAAATAGAATAAAAAACAACGCAATAAGAGAAAGGAGGTTGTATTATCAAAATTTAAAATTGAGCCAGAATAAAAAATTTAACCTACATTTGAATTAACAAGAAACACTATCTAAGCATAAGTACAATTTAGTTTGAAGACATACATCATCCAAGGATGCATACGCTGCCTTTACTTCCTTTTCCAGCTTCCCATAACTAATTTGCTGCTGAGAAACTTCATCTCCAAACGTAACCATAGCTTTGTTTTATTTCATACAAAAATGGTTGTATTACCCCTTTTAATGGTTATATAACTCCCGGATAACATTACATAAATCACATGTTTTATGCGAATTATATTTTTATTTTTTCCCTCTCAACTCACTGGCAAGATTGAGATATTCCTGGGCTAAAGCAGCATTTTCAGCAGCCTTGTCATAATTCCCCTCTTTGAGAAAATTAGCTGCCTTTATATGATGAAGGGAGGCGGCCTCCAAATGCCCTTCCACTTTATTTAGATTTTCGGCAGTGGGTGAATTGCTTTCGTCTTCCATACGATTAGTTGAAATAATTGTTGTAAGTTGTTTTTATTTTCAAAGTGTACGGATTATTCCATTTTCAATATCTTTTTCTTTCTTTTATATTCTTCTACTGTCATTTGTCCGGAAAAAAAGCGCTTTTGCAAATTGCCTTCTTCAAGGACTGACAGAATATTTACCGGATTAGGCTTTTTTTGTTCCGGAACACTTTTTACTTCCATCCGGTTATCGTTAAATTGCGTTTGATTATTCATAATGTTTAAGTTATAGGCATACTTTTACTACCATTGCAAAGGTCAATCTTCTTATATGGGAAGGTATTACATAACTCTTTGGGAAAGTTGCATAATTCATAGCTTTTCCAATTCGAAGCAGAAGAGATTACTCAATAAGTGAATGATGTAACTTTTTCCAAAAATTGTATATCGCGAGCCTTAATTAATGAAGGCAACTTTGCATTTTGAAATTCATTCTAAATTATAAACACAACTCTTTAAGGCAAAACAAAAATGAAAAATATCACAAATGCTAATACTTTATTACTTCCGGCAACATTTATTATAGCTATCATATTAGGAACTGCCTCATGCAACAATATGCAAAACCCGGGAGTAACCTCAGCAGGAGCAGATTCGGCAAAATCGGGAAGCAAAAACATGGGAAGTGATGCACAATTTCTGGTTACAGTTTCAGGAATCAATCTCGAAGAAATAAAGCTAGGGCAATTGGCCCAAGAGAAAGGTACTATGGCCCATGTAAAAGATTTAGGGAAAATGATGGAAGATGATCACACAAAAGCACAGAGCGATTTAAATGCGCTTGCACTTAAAAAATCGATAACCATACCAACAACTTTGGATAGCAATGCCCAAACTGACTACAAGAAATTAAGCGATTTATCGGGAACTGATTTTGATAAACAATATAGCAGTATGATGGTAGGCGGCCATAAGGCGGCAATTAATTTATTTGAAAAAGAGTCTGCAAGTGCCAATGATAACGATATCAGACAAATGGCAGCTGCAACATTACCCACTTTGCGCATGCATCTTGAGCATTCAACTGAATGCCAAAAGAAGTGCCAGAATAATGAGTAATTAGAATAGTCAGTAAAAAATATTTATAGGTGTTAACCCTTTAAAGGTTGACCAGAAAATCAAATACCTCAACTTTTAAGAGGCTTACCCCACAGAGGGCATTAATAAAAATCCGATTATTAAAGTACCCCGGGCGGGACTTGAACCCGCACATTCGCAATGAATACAGGATTTTAAGTCCTGCGTGTCTACCAATTCCACCACCAGGGCAAAAAGAACTACTTGTAATTGTGAAGAACCATGGTAAATATTCTTCCGGAATCACAAGAAGGCCGCCATACATGCATAATGGCGGACAAAAAGAGCGAAAGACGGGTCTCGAACCCGCGACCTCAACCTTGGCAAGGTTGCGCTCTACCAACTGAGCTACTCTCGCATGTATCTAAATGAGCCAAAACCCAAGTAAATATCCCTTTTGGGGATTACAAATGTACGAAAGAACCTTTTTTTTTGCAAGTCTTTCGCATAAAAAAAGTAAAAAAAGTACTTAGCTGCTGATTTTCAAACCAAAATAGCCTTATTTTTCAAATAGTTTTTTGAGTTCGTTGAGCTTTAGTAAGGCCTCAATGGGCGAAACAGTATTTAAATCGAGGTTTTCCAACTGCTCTTTGATGCCATTTAAAACAGGATCTTCTATTTGAAACATGTTTAATTGGATGGGACTCACTTTAACCTTACCTAATTCTTTTGCATTCATTTGCTCCCTGCCTTTCTCCAATTCTTTAAGCAATTCATCACTTCTGCTTAAAACGGTTTTAGGTATACCCGCCATTCTGGCCACGTGAATACCAAAACTGTGTTCGCTCCCTCCTGGTTTTAACTTGCGTAAGAAAATAACTTTATTGTCTTGCTCCTTCACATTTACATGGAAGTTCTTTATACCATTGCCTGGCTGCTCTAATTCATTCAGTTCATGGTAATGGGTAGCAAATAAAGTTTTAGGCTTATACGGATGCATATTGAGGTATTCTGTAATAGCCCATGCCAAAGAAATACCATCATAAGTAGAAGTTCCCCTACCAATTTCATCTAATAAAATTAAACTGTGTGGCGAAAGGTTGTTGAGAATACTGGCGGTTTCTGTCATCTCCACCATAAAAGTACTTTCTCCCGATGACAAATTATCACTGGCACCCACACGGGTAAAAATTTTATCAACTATTCCCATTTGGGCTTTAGCGGCTGGTACAAAGGAACCAATTTGCGCCATGAGCACACACAAGGCTGTTTGCCTTAATATGGCAGATTTACCGCTCATATTGGGCCCGGTAAGAATAATTATTTGCTGGGTGTCTTTGTCTAAAAAAACATCATTGGCAATATAAGGCTCGCCGGGAGGCAATTGTTTTTCAATAACCGGATGGCGCGCATCTTTGAGCATAAGCTCAAAACCTTCATGCAATTCTGCTTGGCAATACTTATTGGTTTCGGCCAATTGCGCAAAAGAAAACAGGCAATCTATTCTGCCTATAATTTGCGCATTGCTTTGTATTGGACTAACAATTTCTGCCAGGGAGGTTACCAACTCATTGTACAAGCGTTCTTCAATGGCTGTTATTTTTTCTTCTGCACCCAGAATTTGTTCTTCGTAATGTTTTAATTCTTCTGTAATATAACGCTCTGCATTGGTAAGGGTTTGCTTGCGCATCCAATCTGCAGGCACTTTGTCTTTGTGCACATGGGTTACTTCCAAATAATACCCAAACACATTGTTAAAGGCTATTTTTAAACTTGGAATTCCGGTACGTTCTTGCTCTTTCTTTTGCAATTGCAGGAGGTAATCTTTTCCGCCAAAAGCAATTTTTCTGAGTTCATCTAAATTGGCATCAATGCCTTCTTTAATAATATTTCCTTTATTGGCAACAAGCGGCGGTTCTGGCATAAGCATGCTGTCTAGCTTGTCTATAACCCATTGGCAGGGATGTATTTGGTCTGCCAATAAATCTATGAGGGGATGTGCAAATTCTCTTAAATGGGTTTGAATAGGTGCCATCATTTTAAGCGACCTGTTTA
>CAIJLK010000082.1 GCA_903821465.1 uncultured Bacteroidota bacterium
CTCATCAATGAAAAAGATCTCTAAAACTTTATTTGTGGCGATTAGCCTGGTGGCATTTGCATGCTCACCCAAAAAGTCGGAGCCAGTTGACCCGGTAAAAATGTTAATTAATAATGAAGACCAGCTAACCCAGGTTATCATTTATGATGTATTTACACCTCCTGTTGCCAGTAGAATATATGTCTATTCCTCTATTGCGGCCTATGAAGCTTTGCGATTTTCAAAACCAAATACCAGTTCTATTGCAGAAAAATTAAATGGATTTGGCAAGATGCCTCAGCCTGACCCCGCCAAAAAATATGATTTTAATTTGGCCGCATCTGTTGCATTCTTTAAAGTTACACGTAACGTAAAAGTTTTCTCAATTGATTCATTAACTGCCTACGAAAATAAATTACATGAAAATTTTAAACAGCATTTAGATGAAGCAACCTATCAGGCATCTGTTGCATTTGGCGATAAAGTTGCAGCTGTAGTTTTGGAGAGGGCTAAAAATGATGGCTATTTTAAATCAAGAGGCAAGGCCAAATATTTAGGAAGTGAAGAGCCTGGTAAATGGCGTCCAACACCACCTGATTATTCTGATGGTGTTGAATGGTGCTGGAATACAATGCAACCAATGGTGCTTGATTCTGCTTCTCAATTCAAACCAAATACACCACCCCCTTATGATCCTAAACCTGGTTCTGTATTTTATGGTATGATGAAAGAAGTGTATGACATTGATAAAAATCTAACTGAAGAGCAGAAAACAATTGCAAGGTATTGGGATGATAATCCTTTTGTAATTGAACATTCAGGGCATATGATGTTTGGAAATAAAAAGATTACTCCCGGTGGCCACTGGATTGGTATTGCTGCTCAAATTATTGAACAGGAGAAAGCTGATCCTGTGAAAGCAGCACAAACATTTGCCATTACTGCCATTGCATTATATGATGGATTCATTTCTTGCTGGGATGAAAAATATAGAAGTAGTTATGTTAGACCAGTTACAGTTATTAAAGAACTGATGGATAAAAATTGGATGTCATTCTTACAAACACCTCCTTTTCCTGAATATACTAGCGGACATAGTACCATTACAGCTTCTGCTGCTACAGTGCTTACTAAACTCTATAGAGATAATTTAAGTTTTACCGACTCTAGCGATTATCATTATATTGGTATGAAACGCAACTTTACTTCTTTACATGCAGCAGCAGCTGAGTGTTCTATCAGCAGAGTATATGGTGGCATACACTATACGCTAAGCGTTAATACTGGCGCTGAAGTGGGTAAGAAAGTAGGCGGACTAGTTGTGAAAAAATTATTGGAGTAAGATATTTAGTTGGGTAATATTTTATCTAATAGCATCATTTTAAATCTTGGTTTAAAATGATGCTATTAATTTTTCTACTTGTTCCTCTACACCGTATAAATGAGCCAATTTTTTAATGACTGACTCAACAACTGCATCCGGGCAACTTGCGCCACTTGTAATTAATATTTTCACTGGCGATTTTTCGGGAAGAAAATCATGTACCGTATATTGATCTTTTGTTCTCCAATTACAATTCAGAATTTCGTTTTTACTGATGATACGGTCGGGTGTATCAATAAAATAGGAGGGAAGCTTTTCTTCACATAATTCAACCAAGTGCGAAGTATTGCTGCTATTATATCCCCCAATAATGATAGCAAGATCTGCAACTGTTTGTAACATTCCAGAAACAGCTGTCTGATTATCATTGGTTGCATAACAAAGCGTATCCCTTGTGTCAGCAAAATGCTGATCGATATTATCGGCAGTTAATTGATATTTTTTAATCATGACCGATTTTAAGTAATCAGAAATTGCTTGCGTATCTGTTGCTAACTGAGTTGTTTGGTTTACAACGCCAAAACGTATCAGGTCTTTTGTGATATCAAAACCAGCTGAATATCGTCCCTTGAATTGTTCATAAAAACCGGCACTTTCATATTCGCCAGTAATATATTTTGCAAGTTCAGCAGTCTCCTGCATATCGTTTACTACAAGTGAGGCTGTTACTGCAGATGCATGCGAAAATGTAGCCCTTGTTTCTTCGTGCTTGGGTTTGCCATGTATCACAATGCTGTATCCTTTTTCAGCTATCTGCGCACTTCTGTTCCATACTTTTTCTACGAAGGGACAAGTGGTATTATATTTTGCAGTTACAATGCCTTTTGATTCTAATAATGCTTCAATGGCAAGTGTGGTTCCAAATGCTGGGATAATTACAATATCATCAGATCGTATTTCTTCGAATGGGATGATTTGTTTTCCATAAGTATCTTGCATGAACTGAACCCCCATAGCCAGAAGATCGGCATTCACTTGTGGGTTATGAATCATTTCGCTCAATAGGAAAATACGCTTGTCGGGGTTTGATTCGATTGTACTGAACGCAATTTCAATGGCATGCTCTACACCATAGCAAAATCCAAAATGACGGGCCAGGTAAATTTGCAAATTTCCCAGATCTAAAAGGGTAGGAGTATCATCCTTCTTCAGTTTGTCCTGTTGCTTACGGTACTGTTTTACAGCTGTAATAAGTGGACTTCTATAACCAATCGGAACAGTAAATTGCTTCATAATAGTTAAATAACAAATGCAAAAGTACAAAGTTCAGTCCTCATCGCCTTGGGCTTTAAGCCTTATCTTTGCCGAATGCATTATGTTTCAGTAGAGGGATTGACAAAGAGTTATGGTATTAACCCACTTTTTCGTAATATTTCATTTCATATTAATGAGGGCGATAAAATCGCATTAATTGCACGTAACGGAGTGGGGAAATCCACTTTATTGCGCATTTTAGCAGGCCAAGAGACGGCAGATAGTGGCAAACATTGGATCAACAAAGATGTTACCGTGGCTTTATTTGAGCAGGATCCGCATTTTGAAGAGGACAAAACTGTACTTGAAAATATCTTTCACCTTCAACACCCTATTATAACGGCAATCCGTAAATACGAAGACGCAATGGAGAGTGAAGATGGGATGCTGATTGCAGAGGCGATTGGTGAAATGGAAGATCTGAATGCTTGGGATTTCGAATCGAAAGTAAAACAGATCCTAGATAAGCTTAATGTACACCATTTAAAAAATCCAGTAAGTGAGCTTAGCGGAGGGCAACGTAAACGTGTTGCACTAGCCAAAACCTTAATCGATATAGGATTTGAACACCAGCATACTTTGCTCATGATGGATGAGCCAACCAACCATCTGGATGTTGAAATGATCGAGTGGCTAGAGCAGTACTTGAATCAAGAAAATGTAACACTCTTATTGGTTACACACGATCGATATTTTCTGGATGCAGTTTGTGAAGAAATCTGGGAACTGGAGCGAGAAAATATGTATGTGTATACGGGCGATTATGAAAATTATGTAGAGAAAAAAGCTGCGAGAATTGAGAGCGAATTAGCCAGTATTGATAAAGCAAAGAACACTTTTCGAAAAGAGTTAGAATGGATGCGCAAACAACCTAAAGCTAGAACTACCAAAAGCAAAAGTCGTCAAGATAATTTTTACGAAGTGGAGGCCAAAGCCAAAACAAAAATCGAAGATGCGCAATTGCAATTGGAAGTGAAAATGAGTAGACTCGGTGGAAAGATCGTAGAAATGAAAAAAGTATACAAGTCTTTTGGCGACAAACCCATTTTAAAAGGCTTCGATTATAATTTTAATAAAGGAGAACGTATTGGGATCATCGGAAAAAATGGAGTTGGTAAATCAACTTTCATGAATGTATTGCAACATCTCGAGCCCGCAGATAGTGGTAAGATTGTAGTTGGCGATACGATCATCTTTGGTAATTTTTCTCAGCAAGGGCTTGTGATCAAAGAAGATATGCGGGTGATTGAATATGTGAAAACCTTTGCAGAAAACTTTCCGCTCGCAAAAGGGGGAAGCTTAAGTGCCGCACAATTTTTGGAATTATTTCTTTTCACTCCCGATAAACAGTATACTTATTTAAGTGCACTGAGCGGTGGAGAAAGAAAGCGATTACAATTACTTACTATTCTCTTTACGAACCCGAATTTTTTAATACTCGATGAGCCTACCAATGATTTGGATTTGCCTACACTTGCTGTCTTAGAAAATTTTTTAAGCGATTATCAAGGATGCGTAATGATTGTTTCGCATGATCGTTATTTTATGGACAGATTGGTAGATCACTTATTTATTTTTGAGGGGGAAGGTGAAGTGCGGGATTTTCCTGGAAACTATACCCAGTATCGATTATGGCTCAAAGAGAATGAGAAAAAAGAAAACAAATGGGCCATACTCGAATCGAATAAAAGCAAGGGTCAGACCACTGAAGAAGCCGTTGTAAGTAATGTTGCGGTAATGGAAACTCCCAAGAAGAAAGCATCCTTTAAAGAGAAAAGGGAATTCGAAATTTTAGAAAAAGAAATGCCTTCATTAGAAGCCGAAAAACTTTCGATCACAGAAAAAATGAGCACGGGTAATCTTGGATTTGAAGAACTGCAAAAACTAAGTGACCGTATGATCGCAATTACACTAGACTTGGAAAAAATGGAATTGAGATGGTTGGAGCTTAGAGAGATGATTTAAGATAAAAGATAATTGATAAAAGATAATAGATAATAGTGAAGAGTGAAGAGTGAAAAATATTTGACTGTCCATTTTTCACTTTTCACTAAAATCTTATCTAAAGGAGATTAATTCCACTTCAAAAATCAACGTACTGTTAGCACCGATCTGTGCCGTGATCTGACGATCTCCGTAGGCTAATTGCGATGGAATAAAGAAACGCCATTTGCTTCCTGTTGGCATTAATTGTAGACCTTCTGTCCAACCACTGATCACTCTGTTTAAGGGAAATGATGCGGGTGTTCCACGTTGTACTGAGCTATCAAATACAGATCCATCAATCATGGTGCCGTGGTAATGACAGGTTACTTCATTAGTAGCTAATGGTTTGGGTCCATCACCTGCTACCAGCACTTCATATTGTAAACCGCTTGCTAATTCTGTAATGCCCTCTTTGGTTTTATTCAATGCCAAAAAATCTAAACCTGTTTTTAAATTTGCAGCGGCTTTTTCTGCTTTGATTTGTGCTAATTGATCTGCTACTCCCATGTTTTTTAATTATTTTTTTTGCAATTGTAAAATAAAATTAGTTACCTGCTTCTTGTATGATGATCTGATAAAAGAAGACCATTCGCTTTAAATCTGAAACACCAATCCTTTCATCAATTCCATGAAAGCCTTTGGCATCAATAGTTGGAGAAAATTTGATCACTCCATCTGCGATTGATTGAAAATATTTTGAATCTGTGGCGCCGACAGAAAGAAAGGGTACTGGTATAACAGATTTCATAATTTGATAGGTTGCATTTTCTACTTTTTTATAGGCAACACTTTCATATGAAGCGGCTGGTCCAACTTTATCAGGGGGACTATAATGCGTTATTTTAACCCTGCCATCATTAATTTGCAGCATCATAAATGCTTCCACTTGTTCAACTGTTGTGCCCGGAAGGATTCTGGTATTTACAATGGCTTTTGCTACTGTTGGTATCACATTGTCCTTAATCCCGGTTTGTATCATGGTAGGTACGATGGTAGTATGAAACAAGGCATTGCTACTTTTATCTTTTTCCATTTCAGCAACCAATTGTTTTTCGAAAAGCCATGTATTGGCAATTGCCATTCTTTGTGTAAAAGGCATACCAGGTCCCACACGATTCAGCATCTCCTTAATAACAGGTAAGAACTGATAAGGCATTTGTTTTTCTCTCAAATGCACCAAGCCTTTGTTCAGGACATCGATAGCAGTTTCTGGTGCTGGAGTAGAACTATGCCCACCATGCATTTCAACTGTTAATTCAAAACTCATATAACCCTTTTCTGCAACAGCAATCAATGCAACTGGTCTTTTTAATTCGGTAAAGTTCTCTTCAGTTATTTCGCCACCTTCATCTATCACTACTTCAGGATGAATCTTATTATCTTCTAAATATTTTGCAATTGCTTGTGCTCCCTGACCAATTGTTTCTTCATCGTTTCCAAAACTGAAATAAATAGTTCTTTCTGGCTGAAAGCTTGAGGCTAATAATTTTTCAGCAGCTTCAAGAATACTTATCAAACTAGACTTGTCATCTGCGGCCCCTCTTCCGTAAATAGTGTCGTTTTTAAGAAGCCCCCCAAATGCAGGGACGGTCCACTGTTTTTCTGTAGCCCCTTCTACCGGTACCACATCATAATGCGCCATCAAAACATAGGGCTTTAGTTCAGGATGTTTGCCTTCCCATTTATATAATCGACTGAGTTCTTTAAAATTTTGATGAGAAATTGTTTTATGTACTAATGGATAATTTTTTTCAATGAATTGCCAGAATGCCAAGTATTGTGCTGTATCCACAGGCATGGCGTCTCCAGCACTAACTGTTTTAAACTTTATAGCTTGTTGTAGATGGCTGATAGCAGAATCTGGGAGGCTAGGAATTTCCTTTGAGGGCTTCGTTGCAATTGCTTTACTAAAACGAATGGTGTTGAAAATAACTACCCCAGTTATAACTAGTACAATTAATAAAATGCTTAAAATTATTTTTTTTATCATAGAGGAGAAATAGATGCTCAATATAGTTCATTCAATGCTTTGGAAAATTGGTCGCCATTTTTTTTCGGCGCTTTTACCGAAAATTAATCTACATATCTATATAAATGCTGGAACTTTGCACAAAATATTTACTTATGCAAAAAAGGGCTTTAGGTAGGCAGGGAATTATTGCTTCTCAATTAGGATTGGGTTGTATGGGGATGAGTGAATTTTATGGTGTAGCAAATGATTCAGAAAGCCTTGCGTTATTAGATGAGGCATTAGAATTAGGCGTTAATTTCTGGGATACAGCAGATATGTATGGCCCTTATAAAAACGAGCTATTAATTTCCAAAGCCCTCAAGGGGAAGCGTGATAAAATTACGCTCGCTACAAAATTCGGAATCGTAAGAACTGGTGAAAATTTTGCAAATCGCAGTTTGAATGGTAATCCCACTTATGTTCAGACTGCTTGTGAAGCTAGTTTAAAAAGACTCGAAACAGATTATATCGATTTATATTATCTACATCGCAAAGATCCTGCAACAGCTATTGAAGAAACTGTAGGTGCAATGAGTAGATTAGTGGAACAAGGAAAAATCAGGGGGATAGGTCTAAGTGAAGTTTCTGCAGCTACATTACGAAAAGCCCATGCGGTTCATCCCATTTCAGCTTTACAAACAGAATATAGTTTGTGGAGTCGCGATCCTGAAGATGAAATATTGGCAACCTGTAAAGAATTAGGAATTGCATTCGTCCCTTATAGTCCACTTGGAAGAGGGTTCTTAACCGGACAAATCAAAAAGTTTGATGACTTTGCTCCTGATGATTATCGTAGATTCTCACCACGTTTTCAGGGCGATAATTTTCAAAAGAATCTAGAGCTTGTGAAATACATCGAAATCATGGCTGGAATTAAAAACTGTACGGCTTCGCAAGTAGCATTGGCATGGGTAATGTTAAAAGGCGATAATATATTTCCGATACCGGGTACTAAAAAATTAAAGTACTTGAAAGAAAATATTGGCTCTATAAATATCACATTCACAGAAGACGAACTATTGCTGATCGATGAACGTTTCAATAAAGAAGCTATATCTGGAACAAGGTATCCGGAAGCGATGATGGGCTCTTTGAATGCGTAGAAGAAGATAAAAGATAAAAGATAAAAGATAAAAGATAAAAGTGAAGAGTGAAGAGTGAAGAGTGGAAGAAGAAGAAGATAAAAGATAAAAGATAAAAGATAAAAGTGAAGCGTGAAGAGTGAAGAGTGAAGAGTGGAAGAAGAAGAGAGTGGACAAAAAAATGGCCTCAATTTTTGAGGCCATTTTTTTGTTTTTTAAACAG
>CAIJLK010000083.1 GCA_903821465.1 uncultured Bacteroidota bacterium
AACATTTGCTCCTAGAGCTAGCTTTTTGGGAACCTATAGTGAGTTGTCTGGTGATCGAATGTATCGAAACGACGGTAACATATTTACAGATGTTACCAAACCAAGTGGTATCAATAGCTCGGCTATTAGTTATGGCTTGGGTGTTGTTGTTGCTGACATTAATTTAGATGGGTATCCAGATTTATATGTTGGCAATGATTTTCATGAAAACGATTATCTCTATATCAACCAGAAGAATGGAACGTTTAAAGAAGAACTCACTGGTAGGGTAATGCATACTAGTCAGTTTTCAATGGGCGTAGATATTGCCGATGTAAATAATGATGGTTTTTCCGAAGTGATTTCAATGGATATGCTTCCATCTGATCCCTATATTCTTAAAAGATCTGAAGGAGAAGATACCTACGATATTTTTAATTTGAAGATCGGTTATGGTTATAACTATCAATACACAAGAAATAATTTACAACTCAATAAGAGAAACGGACACTTTAGCGAAATAGGCTTGTATTCTGGCGTTGCGGCAACCGATTGGAGTTGGGCACCACTATGGATGGATTTCGACAATGATGGCAAGAAAGATCTATTTATTTCGAATGGTATTCCCAAACGGATGAATGATATCGATTACATTAATTATGTCTCGAACGATCAAATTCAGAATAAGATCAAAGAAAATAATTTGGCAGAGGCAGATATGACTTTGATCGACAAGTTCCCTCAGATTAAAATCCCCAACAAGTTTTATAATAATAAAGGGGAAATGGTTTTTAGCGATTTAAAAGATCGCATCAAAGGAGATCAACCTACCTATTCTAATGGAGCGATCTATGCAGATCTTGACAATGATGGTGATCTCGATATCATTGTTAATAATATAGATGCTCCCGTTTTATTATATGCCAATAAAGCAAATGATAAAAAAGATAAAAATTTTGCAGAGATCAAACTTAAGGGCCCCGATAAAAATGTAAATGCTATTGGTGCTCGTGTGGTTCTATTTGCAAATAACAGCGAGATTCGCACATACGAAAAATACCCTGTTCGTGGATTTTTATCAAGTATGGAAATACCCCTGCACATTGGGTTAAACAATACGAAAGTTGATTCTGCATTTCTAATCTGGCCCGATAATACTTATCAAGCAATTTCATTTACCGCACAGAAATCGCAATATAGCTTTGCTTATACCAAGGGATTGCCTAAATATAATTATCAATCCATCATTGCTTTTAAACCAGTAACGGGGAATAAGATGGTTGATATTACCAATGAATCAGGCATTCAGTATAAGCATGAGGAAAATCTTTTTAATGAGTTTAATCGTGAACCATTGCTGCCGCATATGCTTTCAACAGAAGGTCCAGCATTGGCAGTAGGGGATGCAAATAAAGATGGATTAGAAGATATTTTTATCGGCTCTTCTAAAGGCTTTAAACCAGCATTGTATTTACAGACTTCAAATGGAAAATTTATAAAATCGATACAACCTGCATTTGATAGAGATAGTGTTTATGAAGATATTGATGCTAACTGGGCCGACGTAAATAATGATGGATTTCAGGATCTGATAGTTGCAAGCGGAGGTAATGAATTTTACGGACAGGAAGATGCATTACTTCCACGTGTTTACTTGAATGATGGGAAAGCCAATTTCTCTAGATTGACCAACGCATTCGAAAATATTTTTGTTACACAATCAACCATCATTCCTTATGATTTTAATGGGGATGGTTTTGTAGATCTATTTATTGGAGGAAGGTCGGTGCCATTTGCATACGGACAAACACCGACTAGTTATTTATTGCAAAATGATGGTAAGGGACATTTTAAAGATGTTACAAATAAAATTGCGAATGGCCTTTCTGAGATCGGCATGGTTACGCAAGCTATCTGGTTTGATATTGATAAGGATGGTGATAAAGATTTATTGATTTGTTCTGAATGGGGAGGCATTGATGCTTTTATTAATGACAAAGGAACTTTTACAAAAAAACAATTGACCGACAAAAAAGGTTGGTGGAATTGTATACTTCCAGTTGATATTGACAATGATGGGGATATTGATCTGATTGCTGGGAATCTTGGCCTCAACAGCAGATTAAAAGCATCTGATACAAAGCCTGTGAATTTGTATTATCAAGACTTTGATGAAAATGGAAAAAAAGAACAAGTGTTGACCTATTTTACGGGCGATAGAGAATTGCCTTTTGCTAATAAAGCGGAGCTTGAAAAACAAATGCCCATTCTCAAAAAGAAATATTTATACGCTGCAGACTTTGCAAAAGCTAGTCTCACCGATATTTTCGAATCAAGCAAAATAAATAGTGCTAAGAAATTTACTGCTAACTATTTTTCAAGTGCCCTGTTGTTGAATAATGGGAATTTACAATTTACAGTTCAACCCCTTCCTTATGAGGCACAACTTAGTTCTATTAAAGATGCGGTTGTTGTTGATGCTAATAACGATAATCTTCCTGATATTTTATTAGTGGGGAATTATTACGACAATAATATTCAAATGGGAAGATATGATGCTGATTATGGAACTGTATTAATTAATAAAGGGAAGGGTGTTCTAGTAGCAGAAAACATCAATGGATTGGTATTGAAGGGGCAGGTACGGAAAATAAAACCCATCACTGTTAACCATCAAGCATCCTTTGTACTTGCAAGAAATAATGATAGTACCCTATTGATACAATATGCTAAACACTTGAAAAACTGAGTTACCTAATTAATTGAACCGAGCCATTTCTTTGACTGGTTTTACCTGTCTTTAATGAAGCGATATTTATTGCGTAGGTATAAATGCCAGTTGGTTGTTGAAGGCCTTTGTAATTCCCATCCCATCCTTGTTTGATATCGGAGGTACTAAAGATCAGTTCTCCCCATCTGTTATAAATTTGAAAACTATTTAACCTATAGAAATTAGTTGGTGGAATTCTGAATACTTCATTTAGTCCGTCGGCATTCGGTGTAAATGCGTTGGGAATATACAATGGTGCATCGCAAATGGCTAATACATTTATGTCTGCAGTTTTTATGCCGCACTGATTATTTACAGTTACCTGGTAGGTTCCAGATTGGGTAACTGTGAATTGATTTTGAAATGTAAAAAATGTATTCCAGGAATATCTGTCATACCCTGGAGTGGCTATCAGTACTAATGAATCCTTTCCTTCAATGCAGGTATCTGCTCCAAGTGTCAGTGCTGAAGGGTCTTTAATGATATTGATATTATAATAGGAAATACTATCGCAACCCATCACTGTTTTATTTGTGATAAAGTATAATCCTGAAACAGTTACTGGAACACCATTGGGTAACAGATAATGATCTTTTTCGCAGACGGTTTTAGTTGTTGTATTAGCAGTATCTAAAATATCTTTACAACAACTGTTTATGCAAACATTATTGATGGTAAGTGGATAGTTGGTCTGACTTATATTGCTAATAGAAAATAATGAACCATTGATTGGTTCTTGCGTAACAGTCATCTCTGCATCATCTTGTGATAAAAATAGGGAAGCATCAGAGGTTTGTAGACTAGCTGTAGCAGTTACGCAATCAATATTCGCAGATGCATCTGTTTTATAGATATAGGAATTATGCTGACCACCATTCATTGGCAAATAAAGTCCACCTAAACCCATCAATAAATTTGTAGGTTGCTGCCCCTGATTCATAGCAAGCAATCCCTTCTCCGAAACAATATTTCCTTCGGAATCAATTTCACTAACCATTGCTTTTGTATCATCATTCAATAATAAAACCTGATGATCTGCGCCGAGCGATACAGCATCAATAATATTTGCACCTTTATTGGCACTGCTGTAGCCGATCATTTTTTTTATATTGCCATTTGAATTTGTAATAATATTGATGGCTCTTGTAGTTAAAGGCGGGATGGATAGGAAACTAGTATCTCCGAAACCCAGAAAAGAAAAATCGCCAGTCGATAATTCACTGATATGCCGAATGGCTTGGTAATTGGTAAATACATTGGAGAATTGCTTTCTAATATTTAGTGATTTGTCCCAAATCTTTTGTCCCGTTGCATAATCAACCGACAGTAAATAATGATTCACTCTAACAATACTATCCTTATTCTTGAACCTTTCATCGATAATACCTGCCGTAATAATTTTTTTACCATCGGCCGATTGGATGATCTGGTTCACAAAAGTGTACCTGAATTCAAATACGGGAGAGCTATAAGAACTTAACCATTTCAGATTTCCATTCTTATCAGTTCTTAATAAAAGCCCCCTGCTACTAAAAGGTGGTTTCTTCCACACAATGGCATTCATAATAAAATCACCATCGCTGGTTTTAATGATATTCTGCAAAAAACTTGATTCCGTTGCCGCATCAAAACTTTGGTCCATTTTTTTTATCCAAAGAATATTCCCATAACCATCCATCGAAATAAGCACCCCCCAATTCGGATTCAGAGGAGCAGGATCTCTAACCCCCCAATAGGTTTGAATAGTGCCAGTAATTAAATAAGTTGAATCAGTAGCAGCAACAATATCATTGAACTGCAAGAGATCGTACCCGGGAACGGAATATCTTTTTGAAAAAATGGGAAACCCAGATGTTGTAAATAAACTAACCCAACCATCATTATGTACAATATTATTATTCTGATATTGAATATTTCCTAACGTGAGGAGGTTCTTTGAAGTAGTAAATAGACTTTTAACATTGGCCTGAGTTTCAGATCCATTATAATTTTTGATCCATTGCGATCCGATACAAGGTTGCGCAGCTGCATACTGTATTAAACAGAGCAGGGTCAATAACCAATAAAATCTTTGAAGCACTGCGTGCTGATGCATCTATAGTTGATTTGATTTGTCGGGGCCGAAAAATCAGAAAATGAATTTCAATTTACAATAAATAATTACAACACTGGATAATAGATACGGCTGATCCATTTACTGCTGTCTGGTTCTTGTTTTCTATCAGTTACTAAGGAAATAAAAGGAATAGCTGGTGATGTGATTTGATAATCTGTAACATAATTATGCATTTCAGCAAATGCTTTTTTTGTTCTCGCATCACCGCCTTTAACTTCACCAATCAATATTTTGCCTGCAACCATTTTCTTCCAAGAGAATAAGGTGGTTTCTTCCAATTGCCTATCAACCGGTAACGCCACCATCATTTGAAAATGTGTTTTATCTAAGATGGATACGTTCACCATGGGGAAGCCCGTTTCTTTAGCATTTTTTTGCTTTACATAATTTTTTAACTGATACACCATCTGATAAACCTGATCGATAGAAGGAGAACTGGGGAAAATAGCTTTTGTGCTGATCAGAATAGTATCCACTACAAAACTGTGTTTGATCTTCATACCATAAACCTTTTCTTCATTCTCAAGAAAGGCTTTCAAACTATTCAGGACCTCGGCGGTATTTTCTTTTAATTCTTTCAGCATAAAATATTCCTGTAATCTTTGAATTGGATTATTGCTGCAAGTATATTGATACTTCCAGAAAAAAGCAACAGAATCTGATCCTAATTGCGCATAAATGATTTCACCTTTTAAAGCAGTTCCTTTAAATATGGTATTGATGGCATAACCATTGAATAATTCCTTTGTAGGGGTATGATGCGCGCCTTTATAAAAAAAGCCTACTTCCTTAGAAATACTGGTGATCCCAGGGTCGTTCGATGGCCACCATTCTTTCCATTTTTCTGGATTCAATAAGAATCTTGTTCCTGCGGCACTAGTGGCATTCACTGCCGCAATTTTTGTGACGGGTATCTCAGAGGGAATAAAAATATAAATTGATGCGATGGCAGCTAGGATGGTAACTAATACAATGGCAACTATTTTTTTCATAGAAAAACAATTTTCGATTTTGCAAATTAGTAAATCATTGTTGGAATTACCTAAATTGCTTGACCTCTTCAAAATTGCGATATGAAAAAATTAGGAATCCTGCCCATCTTATTTATCTGTTGTCTAGTAAATGCACAAATCAAACCCGATAGTTGGAAAATTAGCAGCAATAAAATTGATCCATCGAATTATTACGGCATTACAGTTGCGAATGGTATGATTGGGATTGTTTCTTCACCAGAACCTTTTAAAGTAAAAGATGTGGTATTGGCAGGAGCATATGATCAGTATGGAAGAGGTCGCGTGAGCAATTTCTTGCGCAGCTTCAATCTGTTGAACATGCAATTAGATATCGATGGCAAAAGAATCGGTGCTGCAGATATTACGAACATGCAGCAGGAGTTAGATATGCATCATGCTAGTTTTACCACTTCGTTTAGTTATACAGACAAAGCAACTGTTAGTTATACCTATTATTCTTTACGCCAATTACCCTTTACCGTATTAATGGATATTACGATCACTGCTAAGAAAGATATCAATATTGGCGGAGCAAGTGTCATGGAAGCACCTGATGCATTAAAAGATGTACAGAATTATTATAATGAAATTGATCGTCCCCATGTTGTGATTAGCCTGTTGACATCTTCCGCGAAAAGTCCAACCGGAAAACTCTTAATGTGTGCATCCAATACCTTTTTATTTTCTGAACCTCATGGTCAGGAGCCAAGAGTTATTCATGAAATGTGGGATAACAATATGCACTTAATGAAGTTCAGCAGAAAGATCAAAGCAGGGGAAACCTATCGTTTTTCAATTGCCGGATCTTCCATTACTTCGGCACACCATGATGATCCTTTGAATGAGGCTGAAAGAATGACCATCTTCGCAAAACTGGAAGGGCGTGAGCGACTGATTAATTTTCATAATAAAGCATGGGACGAATTATGGAAAAGTGATATCGTTATTGAAGGGGATGACCAATCGCAACAAGACATACATAGCATGTTATACCATCTCTATTCATTTTCAAGAGAAGGAACTGCGAATAGTCCGTCCCCAATGGGCCTAAGTGGCCTCGGTTATAACGGACATGTTTTTTGGGATGCAGAATTATGGATGTATCCATCCTACTTAGTATTACATCCAGAGATGGCAAAGGGAATGGTTGAGTATCGGTACCTGCGTTTAGATGCTGCCAGAAAAAATGCCTTTAATCATGGGTATAAAGGAGCCATGTTTCCTTGGGAGAGTGCTGCAACAGGCGTGGAAGAAACCCCTGTTTGGGCATTAAGTGGTCCGTTTGAACACCATATCACAGCCTGTGTTGGCCTTGCTGCCTGGAATTATTACTGTGTATCGCAGGACAAAGACTGGTTAAAAGAAAGAGGGTGGCCTATTTTAAAAGATGTGGCCGACTTTTGGGCAAGCAGGGTAGAACGCAATGGTCCGGGGCAATTCGATATTAAAAATGTGGTTGCGGCCGACGAGTGGGCTGAGAATGTAGACAATAATGCGTGGACCAATGCAGCTGCAAAGGCAACCTTACAAAATGCCATTGCTGCAGCAAAATTATTGGGACTGAAAGCCGATCCAGATTGGGCCAATGTGGCTTCTAATATTCCTATTTTAAAGTTTCCTGATGGGGTAACCAAGGAACACGCAACCTATCATGGGGAGGGTATTAAACAGGCAGATGCCAATTTATTGTCCTATCCGCTGAAAGAAATAACTGATCCTGTGGCAATTAGAAAAGACTTGGAATATTATTCCACCCGGGTGCCTAATGAGGGAACTCCTGCTATGACACAGGCTATTTTTACCCTACTCTATGCACGTTTGGGTGATGGAGCCAAGGCCTTTCATTTCTTTCAGGATGCTTATATTCCTAATCTAAATCCTCCGTTGAGAGTAATTGCTGAAACAAAGGGCGGCACGAACCCTTATTTTGCAACTGGGGCTGGTGGAATTGTTCAAAGCGTATTGATGGGATTTGGGGGTTTAGAGATTACAGCTCAAGGGATTGTACAGGTAAAATCTTCCCTTCCGCCACATTGGAAAAAGCTAACGATAACAGGGGTTGGACCAGAAAAGAAAATATTTACAGTTAAATAAAATTTATTTATTTTAGGGAGTTGAAAAAAATGCTTTCCATATTCTTTTTGGGCGTATTGCTGTTTAACTGGGGCGGTTACCGTTTGTTAACCGATTACCTAGAAGACAAAGCCGATCAACGACTCGAAGCAGCGTTGGACCAGGATAATTATGATGAAGCCGCTTTAATCAGCATTAAAGTTCCAACCAATTTACCTTACTATTCTAATTCTCCCGCATATGAAAGGGTAGATGGGTCGATTACTATTAATGGTGTTGCTTACAAATACGTTAAGCGTAGGATTTATAACGACTCATTAGAGGTGATGGCCATTCCAAACACTGTGAAAGCCGGCTTGCAATCTGCAAGAGATGATTTCTTCCGTTTGGCGAATGATCTTGTATCTAATAACAGTTCAAAAAAATCTACCGGGAATCACGGGCATACTGTGAAGTTCTCCGTTTCAGATTATACAGCTATTCAAACAATTGTCCTAGACCCTTCAACAAGTCATGTGGCAGTAGCAGCTAATACTAACTTGTTTGATCATTTCAAGTCGATCTATCTCGACCGGCTAGAGCAACCCCCAGAGGCTGAGTCTTAAGATGATTAACAAGATTCAGCCTGCATAGTATAGCAGCTATGCAGGTATTTTTATGTTTTAAAGACACCTACTCTTCCCTCAATTGAATTGAACGTGATGGTCAGCGCCTACAGTAATGTATGGGAGATCTCGTTCCATTAAACTACATCTAAGATGAAAAAGCTTCTAATAGGCATTTGTGCTATTGTTACCTTATTTGCATGCAAAAACAGTAATGAGTACAAGACTTATTTACACAACCCCGATTTATTTAGTAATACAGTTCATGAACTGAACACTGTTGTAATGGGAAATAATTTTCCTCCAATGGTAGCGTCCAGAAACTATGCTTATGCAGCAATTGCGGCGTATGAAGTAATAGCAGCAAGTGATCCAGCGCATTATCAATCTTTAGCTGGTCAGTTAAATGGACTTAAAATAATCAGTTTTTCAAAAGATACTATCGGTGTTGATTATGAATTAGCCGCTTTATTAGCATTTATGAAAGTGGGAGAGGCTGTAACATTTCCAGAAGGCAGTTTGGAATTTTATAAAGACAGCATTTTAAAAATTGCACGTGCGAAAGGATTGCCAATAGCTGTTGAAAAAGCTTCACAGCAATATGCAGATAGCATTGGCATGTCAATCATTCGCTGGAGTAAAAAAGATAATTATCTAGAAACACGTGGTGCAGAAAAATACAATGTAACAGATGAATCCGGACGTTGGGTTCCAACTCCACCAATGTATGCGTCAGCTGCTGAACCACACTGGAAAGAGATCAGACCAATGGTAATTGATAGCGCTTCTTTTATTAAGGTTCCACAACCCCCAACGTTCAATATCAAGGATAAGAATAGCAAATACTATCAGGAAGTGATGCTGATTAAAAATGCAGTGGATAGTTTAACTCCTGAGCAAAAACATATTGCAGAATTCTGGGATGATAATCCATTTAAAATGAATGTAACTGGCCATGCCATGTTTGGTAGTAAGAAGTTCTCTCCTCCAGGACATTGGATGAGTATAGTTGGAATTGCTGCTCAAAAATCAAAAGCAGATTTCGCTACAACAGTTACTGCATTTGCAAAAACTGGTATTGCTTTATTTGATGCGTTTATTGAAGCCTGGTATGTAAAATATACTTTTAATACAGTTCGACCTGAAACGGTGATCAATAAATATATTGATCCAAACTGGCGCCCATTGTTGCAAACACCAGCTTTCCCAGAATATACCTGTGGTCATAATACCATTTCTTCTTCTGCTGCTGAAGCGCTTACAAGTGTATTTGGAGACAATCTTGCTTTTACAGATTCTACAGAATTGGAATTTGGTATTAAGAATAGATCGTTCAAATCATTTAGAGCAGCAGCTGAAGAACTCAACTGGGCTCGCTTTTATGGTGGTGTTCATTTTCACAATTCCTGTTTAGTTAGTTCCGAAAATGGTCGTAAAATCGGCGGTGTAATCGTTGATCGACTTAAAATGAAAAAATAGATAAACCCACATTTCTAAAAATCACAAATCCCACAAATGAAAAAAATTATTATAATATTAGTATTATGCCTTTTAGTTAATCGAACGGTAAACGCGCAAGGTTGCGTTGCAATTAGAGGGGCAGGTGGAGCTACCTGCAATATGTTAGATCATATGAAAAATGTGGATACCTCAAAATGGTTATTCACTGCAAATACCAGATACTTTAAATCGTTCCGACACTTTGTTGGAACTGTGGAACAACCACAACGTCAGGAATTAGGCACGGAAGTAATTAACCACACATTTAGTATGGATTATGGCTTAACACGAATTTTAAATAAAACCTGGAGCGTTGCAGTGTATGTTCCCATCATTGCAAACACCAGATCATCATTATATGAACATGGTGGTGTTACACGTCATGAAACACATTCTTTTGGATTAGGAGATATTCGTGTTGCAGGTTATGCTTGGTTATTAGATCCTGTAAAACATATGAATTTTAATATTCAAGCTGGACTCGGAATTAAATTCGCTACGGGCGATTATAAATATCAAGACAGATTCTATACTACAACTGGAACAACCATTATGGGGCCAGTTGATCAATCTATTCAATTAGGAGATGGAGGCACCGGATTTACTGGAGAGGTAAATACTTATTATGCCTTTTCTCATCAATTTAATTTGTATGGCAACTTTTATTATCTCTTAAATCCGAGAGAACAAAATGGGGTATCCACACAAAGAGGGGGAACGCCATCAGCTGCAACAATTGCAAACACTTCTGATGTTATGAGTGTGCCAGATCAGTATCTGATCAGAGCAGGTGCCAACTATCAGGTTAAGGATTTTACATTCTCTGGAGGGGTAAGATATGAGTGTATTCCTGTGAATGATTTGATTGGAGGAAGCACTGGTTTTCGCAGACCCGGTCGTGTAGTTACAGTAGAACCAGGGATTACTTATACGATGAAGAAATGCAATATCTATGCTTATATGCCAGTTGCCGTATCGCGTAATCGTACACAAAGTGTTCCTGATAAAATTAAAACAGATCTAACCGGAGTATATTCTCAGGGCGATGCTGCATTCGCTGATTATTCGATTAATATCGGATTCAGTATTCGTTTTTAA
Source organism: uncultured Bacteroidota bacterium (assembly GCA_903821465.1). Classification (GTDB taxonomy): domain Bacteria; phylum Bacteroidota; class Bacteroidia; order Chitinophagales; family Chitinophagaceae; genus Sediminibacterium. The sequence continues at coordinate 11,155 of CAIJLK010000083.1, forward strand.
ATGTTTGTTTTTCGTTCGTTTGAATCGTTAAAAAGTCTCCTCAGGGAGACTTTTTATTATCCACTATCACAAATATTAATCTATTACTTCAAGAATGCAGAATGAATAAGGCGGAAGTATTAAATATTCGTGGTCGCTACCAATTGTATATTCCCTGCCGGACCAATGATCATACAATTTATTAGATTTATTGCCATTGTTTTTAAAGGCATACCATGTAATATAGGATGCGGCATTATTGTAGTTAAACAAGCAGTACACTTTTTGATCATCATAAGAACGAATGAAACCTGCTACATGAATATTGTAAGGAGTAAGCCAGGTAAGGTTTTTATAGTCCCCAAAAACCATCATACTTTTTCTGATTTCAATCATGCGTTTTGTAGCATGAAATACTTTTGATTCAACAGTTTCCTGATGATCTATATTTTCTTCTCTATTCCAATCAATAATTGGTCGGTGCATCCAACGGTTATCATAGCTTTTTCCCGGGTCTTTCAAATAAGAGTAATCATTGGTATACCCCATTTCGTCGCCATAAAAAATAATGGGTAATCCACCTATAAAAAAGCTCTGTGCCTGCATCATGCTGATCTTTTGAATCGATGTTTCAATTGCTTCAAGATCATTTTTGCGCAGGGCTTTTTCTAATCCACATAAGGAAGCTAATGATCCACTAATTCTTGCATCCTGTGTCTTGGGATTCACAGAAAATAAAGCTCCTGACGCCGGTGAATTTGGTAGTGCACCCGAATAATATTCTTTCAAAAATCTGCGGTGTTCATAAGCATTGAATCCAGCAGCAGCAATCATACTATCGTCGTACCCAAGTCCGATATCATCGTGACATCGAGTGTAAGTGATCCAGGAACAACCATAAGGTTTCTGTAAAATTTCGTTTTGAGCTGCTAACATCACCCTGGTATCTCCCGTAGCCAAAGCGTCCCATTGTAAAGCCATTTGTGTGGCATTATATGCAAAGTCGCATTCTTTAGCAAAGAAGCGATCTGTACCAAAATATTTCATGATCTCTTTTGGTGCAACAATTGCTTCGCCTAGTAATGCCATACCAGGGGCAGCAACCTGTACGCATTGCTTAATCAATCTCAGCAGGGTATGTGCTTCGGGTAAATTCTGACAACTAGTGCCCAATTTTTTCCAAATAAATGCGGGTGCATCAATACGCAATACATCAACCCCAAGGTTGGCGTAAAAGAAAATGGTATCTAGCATCATTACGAAAACATCAGGGTTAGAATAGTTCAAATCCCACTGATAATTATGGAACACACTCATCACCCATTTGTTACATTCGGGAACATAGGAAAAACTGCCGGGAGCGACTTCAGGAAAAATTTCGGGCATCGTTTCTTCATACCAATTAGGTAATCCACGATCATCAAACATGTAGAAATAATCCTGATATTTTTTATCTCCCTGTTTCGCTTTTTCAGCCCATTCATGTCTAAATGATGTATGATTTAGCACAATATCTATCATGAGATACATGCCCTCATTGCTCATGTTTTGCTGTACTGCTTGAAGGTCTTCTAAGTTGCCAAAACGCGAATCTACTTTTCTAAAATTTGAAACAGCATATCCACCATCGCTTTCACCAGTAGGGCTTTCAAAGAGGGGCATCAAATGAAGAAAATTAACGCCAAGCTTTTTGAAATAATCTAATTTGGAACTAAGTGTGTTAAGATCGCCACAAAAACGATCAACGTACAAACTCATCCCCGCCAATTGATTGGTCAGAAACCAATTACCCAATTCTTCCTTCTCTTCGTCTTTTAGTTTTAATGATTCGCAGCGTTCAGCATAGGCTTTCGTAATGGTTTGCAGTAATGCTGTAAAAGCCTCTGTAGCTTTCGGATGCCGGCCGTATAATGAAAAATAGAGCTCCGCTATTTCACTTGAATTCGCTAAAAATCTACTATAGAAAAGATTGTCTTTTCCTGCAACATCAATTTTATGTTCTAGGATTAAAAGAGATATTTGTTGGTGTAATTGGTATTGGTACACGAGGCTCTAAAATTTGTGAGTTATTGAAAAAACTGATTATTTAAATGTTTGAAAGCTTCCATCGCCCCTAAATATTCACAGGTTCTTGCTCCGGCTTTATTTGCATTGGTAACAATGGCATTCCATTCACCCAATGAAGCATTTAATATTTCCGACAATTCTTTATCGCATAATTGATAAAGAACGGCTCCAACAAATGCATCACCAGCACCTGTTGTATCTACAGGTTTTATGGCAATACTTCCAATCGTACTATTTTGTTGATGATAGCCTAATAATGTGCCCTCTTTCCCTAGTGTAATGGTATAGATAGCAGTTGTTTCGTTATTTAAAACAGTAGTTGCATCCTGCAGCGTTTTAGTCCTTGTAATTAACATCGCTTCTTCATCGCTTAGTTTAAAGAAATGACAGTTCTTTAAAAAATACCAGGACTGTTCAATAAAGCTATCGGTATTATTTTGAAATAGTAAGTGACGATAATTCGGATCGAAGCTGATGAAAATGTTTAATTTCTTTGCTCGATCTAATAAACTTAGGTATGCCTTCTGTAAAGGGCCATTTAAAAAACCAGTAGCAGATCCAAAATGAATAATAGAAACCTCCGCTAAATCTATTGCATTGATTTCGTCTTTATTTAATTCGCCATCTGCCCCACGATTGAAAACAAAATCACGTTCACCATCTTCCATTAAAGAAACAAATGCGAAAGTTGTAAAATGCTTTTCATCTTGCAGCATATACTTAGTGGAAACGCCAAACTCTTCCATCACTTGAATCAACTGTTTTCCAAATGGATCCTTACCTACTTTCGCAGCCAACTCAACTTCTCCACCCAGTGCGGCAACTGCTGCAGCTACATTGGTAGGCGCGCCTCCTGGTTTTTTTAAAAAGTTTTGCCCCTGCGATAAAGTGCTACCCTTATCTGTACAGATCATATCAATCAGTGCCTCTCCAATACATAATATTTTCATAGTACCTCCTCCTCCAAATTGGAGATTTTATTTTAATGTCCACCACCGCTCATAACAACAGAGTCGTCTGCAGGTATAACTTTTTTCATTCTTAATGTTGCTGCGCAAGCGATTAATAAAAGAACACCGCCAAAGCTGATAGCCTTACCGGGATCATTATCTAGAAAATGATTCAATACAAATCCAAAAGTAGTGGTCTGTAAAATCATTGGAATTACAATCATCATATTAATGATACCCATGTACACACCG
>CAIJLK010000084.1 GCA_903821465.1 uncultured Bacteroidota bacterium
AAATCTGGTAGAACCAGCATATTCCTGCGTTCTTTTATCATACACCACAAAAGGATATTCCTTCAATTGTGTACGCCCTTCCAATGCCTGAGTGATATAATTTTTAAAATGCAGTTCACCAGCGACTGGAACAAGTGAGTAAATCCAAATTTCGGGTTCTTCTATTGCAAAATGCAGCAGGTTTACTGCATGATTAGCATGTAAAGGCTGCAATAAAACGCAAGAATTTTCTAAAATATAGTCTTCACTAAAATTCATTTTATTAATTGATTAATTAAAACTAAACCATTCATTAGTTAATACAGTAAGAATGCTCCAAATAATTTAATATTGCAAAATTAAATCAATTGATAAAATTATGTGTGGAATAGTTGGTTATACCGGTAAAAGAGAAGCATACCCTGTTGTACTAAAGGGTTTAAAAAGATTGGAATACAGGGGATACGATAGTTCAGGGATTGCATTGGTCAATGATAATAAATTATCTGTTTATAAGAAACAAGGAAAAGTGGTTGAAATGGAAGAGAGTGTTTTGGGGAAGGATTTACATTCTCATATCGGCATTGGGCATACTCGTTGGGCTACACATGGCGAACCAAGTGATCGCAATGCACACCCGCACTTTTCGAATAGTGGTGAGTTGGCGATGATTCATAATGGAATTATTGAAAACTATATGCAGATCAAAAAAGAATTGTTAAGCAAGGGCTATACTTTTTCAAGTGATACAGATACGGAAGTATTATTGAATTTCATTGAAGACATCAAGAAAAACAATGAATGCAGTTTAGAAGAAGCCCTGCGTATTGCATTGAAAAGAATTGTAGGTGCCTATTGTATTTTATTGATCTCACAAGATGATCCAGAAACAATTATTGCTGCAAGAAAAGGTAGTCCGCTCGTTATTGGAATTGGCAAAGGAGAACATTTCTTAGCAAGCGACGCTTCTCCAATTATTGAATACACCAAGGAAGTGGTTTATGTGAACGATTATGAGATTGCCATAGTTCGTCCCGATGAACTGATCCTAAAAAATCTGGGTAACGAAAAACAAACACCTTTCATTACCAAATTGGATATGGAATTAGCTGCTATCGAAAAAGGTGGTTATGAACATTTCATGTTAAAAGAAATTCACGAGCAACCCGATACTATTTTCGACTGTTTGCGTGGTAGATTATTTCCTGAGAATGGTATGATTATCATGAGTGGTGTAGAGAGTCATATGGAGGCATTAAAAAATGCGCAACGCATACTAATAGTTGCTTGTGGCACAAGTTGGCACGCAGGTTTATTGGCAGAATATCAGATCGAAGAATTGTGTCGCATTCCAGTAGAAGTAGAATATGCATCTGAATTCAGATACCGTAATCCCGTGATACATCCGGGTGATGTGATCATTGCTATTTCTCAAAGTGGAGAAACGGCAGATACTTTAGTGGCATTAGAAAGTGCTAAAGAAAAAGGAGCCTTTATTTTTGGAATCGTAAATGTGGTAGGTAGCAGTATAGCACGTTTAAGTCATGCTGGCGCATACTCACACGCCGGGCCAGAAATAGGTGTAGCTAGTACAAAAGCTTTCACTGGTCAGTTAGCAGTACTAGCCATGATGGCTTTGAAAATAGGATTTGCAAAGGGAACTTTATCGGAAGAAAGATACCTGCACTTAATGAAAGAATTGCATGATATTCCTGAAAAAGTAAAAGAGATCTTGAAAGACACTAGCAATATTCAACGCATTGCCGAAAAATATAAAGATGCGAGAGATTTTCTATTCTTAGGTCGCGGTTATAATTTTCCAATTGCATTAGAAGGTGCGTTGAAACTAAAAGAAATATCCTATATCCATGCGGAGGGATACCCTGCTGCAGAAATGAAACACGGACCAATTGCTTTAGTTGATAAGGACCTTCCAGTTGTATTTGTAGCAACCAAAGATTCTTATTACGAAAAGATCGTTTCTAATGTACAGGAAATCAAAGCACGTAAAGGAATGGTCATTGCAGTTGCAACAGAGGGTGATGATATCATTCCAGGAATGGCAGATGATACCATGTTTGTGCCAGATGCAGATGAAGTGATCGCACCATTATTAAGTGTTATTCCCATGCAGCTGCTGAGTTATTATGTTGGATTGGCAAAGGGTTTAGATGTTGACAAGCCAAGAAATCTTGCAAAAAGTGTTACCGTAGAATAATATCAATTCATTTAATTGATCTATCATTAGAACTATAGCTTATGGCTCAGAATAAAATAGTTAAATCGCCCATGAATACATTGGGCTATGGATTTATTGATGCTCCTTATTTACCCAAAGGAAAAGACGAATACCATTTAAGAAATATTCAAAATCGTAATGGTATTAACTATCGCCAACTCAACGCTTATGAAATTGAAGTGCTGGTTAGAAATAGAAATACGAGCGACGACTGGAATAAATTTCTGGTATCAGATCTGTTCAATCCAGAGTTAGTTAAAAACTGTAAATTTTATGGTTTAGTAAGGATCGGAAAATTAGAACCCATTTGCTTAGGCTTTAGTGATTTAAAAATTCCGGTTGGCTTATACAATTCTACTATCATCAGTTGCGACTTCGGTGATAATGTTGTGATCGATAATGTGCATTATCTGGCACACTATATCATTGGCAGCGAAGTTTTGATCAGCAATGTTGATGAAATGGTTACTACCAACCATAGCAAATTTGGGAATGGCATTATCAAAGAAGGAGAAAGTGAAGACGTAAGAATTTGGATGGAATTGTGTAATGAGAATACAGGTCGCCGAGTGTTGCCTTTTGTAGGCATGCTGCCTGGTGATGCTTATTTATGGAGTAAATACAAAGACGACGACCTATTACAGGAACAATTCAAATCCTTTACAGCCAAGCAATTCAAGCCAAATAGAGGCTACTATGGTAAAGTGGGCGACAGAACTGTGATCAAAAACACTAGGATCATTAAAGATGTTTGGATCGGTTCAGATGCCTATATCAAAGGGGCTAATAAACTCAAAAATATTACCATTAATTCCGGACCAGAAGGCATCACTCAAATTGGAGAGGGATGTGAAATTGTAAACGGAATTATTGGATATGGTTGCCGCTTATTTTATGGAATCAAAGCCGTTCGTTTTGTAATGGCAGATCATTCGCAATTAAAATATGGCGCACGTTTGATCAACTCTTACCTGGGACAAAATGCTACCATTTCTTGCTGCGAGGTTTTGAACTCGTTGATCTTTCCAGCACATGAACAACACCATAACAATAGTTTCTTATGTGCGGCATTGGTCATGGGGCAGAGTAATATCGCCGCCGGCGCTACCATTGGATCGAATCATAATAGTCGCGGAGCTGATGGAGAAGTTGTGTTAGGTAGAGGATTTTGGCCTGGACTTTGTGTGAGTATTAAACACAATTCCAAATTTGCGAGTTTCAGCATTTTGGCAAAGGGCGACTACCCCACCGAATTAAATATTCAAACACCTTTTTCGTTAATCAGCATTGATTCAAGTAACGACCAACTGATTGTAATGCCAGCTTATTGGTTCTTGTACAATATGTATGCAATGGCTCGTAATGCATGGAAATATGTTGATCGCGATAAACGGATCGAACGGATCCAATTTATTGAATACGATTATCTTGCTCCTGATACGATCAATGAAATGATCGAGTCTTTAAAACTATTAGAAATTGCAACAGGAAAAGCTTATCAGATAAGTGTCAATAAGGATAAAAAAATTACGGAAGAGGAAGCTGCAACTATTGGAAAAAACTTATTAAAGACCCGCAATAAAATAGTTGACTCATTAGAAATTTTAGCCGTAGGATTCGAAAATAGCAAACGTAAAGTAGTCTTTAGAAAAGTATTAAAAGCCTATCAGGTTTTTGAAGAAGCTATTGTTTTGTATGGCATGAATGAACTGCTCAAAATTGCAAAAGAAAAATCGATCAAGGGTATTGAGGAACTCATCAACGCTTTGCCCACAAAGACCAACAGAAACCAGTGGATCAATTTAGGGGGACAACTTGTGCCAGAAACCGAAGTAATTACGCTACGCAAAAAGATCAATACAAATAAGATAAAGTCATGGGATGAAATTCATGCTATTTATGAAAACCTAGGCAAATTGTATCCCGATCAGCGCGCTGCACATGCACTAGCTTCGCTTAGTGAACTATTAGGAATTTCTTTGAAGAAAATATCCAAACAACAGCTCATCAGCTTATTAGATTCTATAGTAAGTACGAAGGAATGGATGACAAAAGGCATTTACGATTCTAAAGCGAAAGACTATACAAACCCTTATAGAAAAATGGTTTATGATACCACTACAGAAATGAATGCAGTAGTTGGTAAACTAGAGGATAATAGCTTTATAAAAGATCAGGTAGCTGAATTGAAGATCTTCAAAAAAGAGATCGCTGCTTTAAAGAAAAAGTTTGCTTAAAAAAATAGGCCGACTCTTTCGAATCGGCCTATAATTTATTTTCTGATTTACCACTAAAATGGCAAGTCATCCAAAGGTTCTGAAGGTGAATTCACAATGGTATTTGACGAAGCATTATTTTCTTGTTGAGGAGCGCCTCCCTCATTAGGTTTGCCTCCTAATAATTGAATACTCAGTGTTCTTAAACTTAAGGTAGCACCATTTCTACCGTCGGCCGTAGTGTAGGTTCGCACATCAGGTGTTCCCTCTACATATACGCTGGTACCTTTTTTCAAATAAGGTGCAATCCCTGTTCTATCTGTCCAATAAGCACAATCAACCCAAGTTGTTTTATCTTTCTGCACCCCTTGTGCATCTTTGAACCGCTCTGTATGGGCTACTGTGAAGTTGATAACTGACTTTCCATTTACATTGTTTAATACGGCATCCTTACCCAGATTACCGATCACTTGAAGCTTTATCATATCTATTGTGTTGTTTCTAATTAATAAAATAGTGTTGCTCAAATTAGTAAAATTCCTGACCTGTTTTGCTTGAATTTTTTAACCATTTATACCACAAATCGGAGGCTGGATGGCCTTTTTCTAGCCTAAAAGCAGTTTGGAACCCTTATTTTTCGCTTTTCGAAAGCAATTCTGTACATACTCCCTGCAAAACAAAGCAGTCTTAGAAGCAGTTGTTCTAATTTTGCCTAAATTTTAAAAGATGAGTCGCAAAGGAAAAGTGTTGGTGGCAATGAGCGGTGGTATTGACAGTACCGTTGTGGCATTGATGCTGCACCATGAGGGATATGAAGTGGTTGGAATTACAATGAAAACCTGGGATTATGCCACTAGTGGCTCAAGCAGTAAAGAAACAGGCTGCTGTAATATTGATTCCTTTAACGATGCCAGACAGGCAGCTGTGCATCATGGCTTTCCACATTTCATTCTCGATATTCGGGAAGAATTTGGCGGATTTGTAATCGAGAACTTTATTGAAGAATATATCGCTGGTCGCACCCCCAATCCCTGCGTCATGTGCAATACCCATATCAAATGGAGGGCCTTATTAAAAAGAGCCAATGCTTTGGATTGTGAATTTATTGCAACGGGACATTATGCTGAAATTCGAAAACACACTAATGATCGATACGTTATTAGTAAAGGTGCCGATGAAACTAAAGATCAGAGTTATGTGCTTTGGGGATTAGAACAAGATTTATTGGCTCGCACCATGTTGCCACTTGGAGGATATCGGAAATCTGCCATTCGCCAGATGGCTATTGACATGGGATACCCTGAATTAGCTAAGAAAAGCGAAAGCTATGAAATCTGTTTTGTACCCGATAATGATTATCGTGGTTTCCTCAAACGTAATGTGGAAGGTTTAGAAGAACGCGTTAATGGAGGTTGGTTTGTTGATAAAACAGGTAAACGATTAGGTAAACACAAAGGATATCCATTTTATACGATCGGTCAAAGAAAGGGCTTAGAAATTGCGATGGGTCATCCTGTATATGTAACAGCTATTGATCCAAATACCAACACGGTTGTTTTAGGCGATGAAATAGATCTAGAACAAAATGATTTGCTTATTGGCAAAATGAATTGGGGCAAATACGATGGCGTTGAAGATGGAATGGAAACGATTACAAAAATTCGATACAAAGACAGTGGCGCGCTCTGCAATTTATATAATACCGAGACCGGCATTCGTGCAAGATTTTTTGAGAATGTAAAAGGGATTGCACCGGGACAAAGTGCTGTAATCTATGAAGGAAATGATGTAGTTGCAGGAGGCATTATACAAAGGGGTGAATTAATTCCCACGGTTAATTAATAGCAATTTTCGGCAATACAATATTAAAAACAGAACCTTCCCCTTCATTTGAAATTACAGAAATAACTCCCTTATGTGCCTCAATAATTTCTTTGCAAATTATTAGGCCAAAGCCATGACTTATTTCACCTGCTGTTCCATTTCTTTTTTTACTTCCCATTACTACAGTAAAAAGAAATGGCATGTATTTTTTGGGAATGCCAATACCATAATCTTTTATAGAGATCATCAAGTGACTAGTATCTATAAAATTTGCATTGATTTCAATTTGACCACCAATATGCGAAAATTTAATGGCATTATGTATCAGGTTACTAAATACTCTACTAAACTTAGCCTCGTCTAATTGTAATAAGAAAGAATTCCTAGTAAAATTCAAAGTTAATTGTATCTTTTTTCTATCAATTGCATCCATTTGAAGCGCTATAACATGCTCAAATATTTTATGTAAATCCACTTCAGTCAATTTAATCTGAATATCAGAAGCAGATTGAATTTGCATAATCTCATTCACAAATTCTAATGAATTATTAGCTGCATCATGAATTAATGTCAAACTTTTTATGTTAGACTCATCATTTTCTTTGTTCAACAATATTTTAGAAAGGCCAAGAATCCCAGAAATAGGGTTTCTTAGATCATGTGCAACAATTTTTAATATTTTTTCTTTTTCGTTTTTTTGGGTTTCAAATACTTTTGAAGTTGCTTCTAGTTTATCTATAAAATTAAAAGATATTGCTTTGAAAAATCGTATAATGACAATTAATATGATTACAACTAAAAGCATATTAATAGTTGAGCGGGACCTAAATTCATTTAACCAATCTGAATAATTGGCTTGGCTAATTTTAAGAAAGGTAAAAGAAGAAAAAATCAAAACAGCATAACCATAAAATTGCGATTCAATATCACAAAAAATTAAAGCTGCAAAAATATTTGTAAACAAAAAATATTCCGCCCCATTATGGAAAAAATAGCTCCCAATAAAAAAACAAGCAGATGCAAAAAAAATAACTATCATTCTCAGATG
>CAIJLK010000085.1 GCA_903821465.1 uncultured Bacteroidota bacterium
AGTTACTTGAGGTGCACCGAATTTTTTTTCAATAACCACGTTACGACCTTTTGGTCCAAGTGTTACTTTAACAGCGTTGGCTAAAGTATCAACGCCTTTTTTCATTTTATTTCTTGCTTCGATATCGAAGAAAATCTGTTTAGCCATAATATTTTAAGTTTTTCGAATTTTTGAATTGTACATAGGAGTTCATCTGAATTAATTCAAATGATCCAAGCACAGATTAAACAATCGCCAGAATATCGCTTTCTCTCATGATCAACAAATCCTGTCCTTCAATAGTAATCTCTGTACCAGCATATTTGCCATACAAAACGTTATCGCCAACTTTAACAGTCATTGGTTCGTCTTTTTTACCAGTACCGGCAGCTACAATGATTCCACGCTGAGGTTTCTCCTTAGCTGTGTCAGGAATGATGATACCACCCGCAGTTTTTTCTTCTGCAGCGGCAGGCTTAACGATTACTCTGTCGTGAAGCGGAGTAACTTGTAATTTTTTAGCCATGTGTTTATAGGTTTTTTTATTGATTGAGTAAAATGTACTGTTAGTTATCGATAATTATGCCAAGGGTAGATTTAGGTCAAATTTTCAGAAACCCGCATTTATATGGCGTACTCATGCATAGACTGACAGAAACGGCGCAAAGATGGGGAAGTTTTTGGAACTGATTGTGTCAATTTTGCATAATTATCCCCTTTCATTTTGCAAGGCCATTCTAATCCAATACCTTTGCGGCTTCCAAAATCAAGTTCTTATCAATGATCAGTAGAAGAAATATTCGTGTCAAGGTAATGCAGTTACTCTACATGATAGAGTCCGCCGATAGTCCTATTTCATTTAAAAATCCGGTGAGCATATTACAGAAGCATCTCGACCAGACCAGTGATTTATTTATTTATCTAGTTTATTTTGTTACTGAAGTAGCTCGATATGCCGAAACTCGTTCTGCATTTAGAGCTGCCAAAAATTTGCCTTCTGTAGAAGATCTAAATGTAAATATTAAGATCGCTGGAAATCAGATCCTGTGGCAGATTCTTGAATCAGATACCTATAAGAAGGCTATCGAACAGTACAAACCTGAATTGAAGATAGATCGTGATCTTTTAAAAAAGATCTATTTAGAACTTACTAATAACGAGAAATACCTCGAGTATATTAAGGAAGAAAGTAGAGAACTGGCTAAGGAAAAGGAAATCATGAAGCTCATTTTCAGCTCATTAATGCTTCCGAACGAAGATTTCATTGCTCATATTGAGGAACTTTACGCTAATTGGGATGACGATGCTGAAATGATGGATCAATTGGTTCTCAATTATTTACATAAGCCAATTGCATATGATTTGCAACTAATGATTGGCGCTGAGAAATGGGATTTTGCAAAATTACTCCTTACCACAACTATCGATAAAAAGGGATATACAGCTGAATTAATTAAACCCAAATTGAAGAATTGGGATGCAGAGCGAATAGCTTCACTTGATATGATCTTGATGCGGATGGGAGTATGTGAATTATTGTATTTTGAAACTATCCCAACAAAAGTTACGATCAATGAATATATTGATTTGGCAAAGGAATATAGTACAGCGCAAAGCGGGCAGTTTGTGAATGGCATATTGGATAATATTCACAAGGAATTCATGGAGTTGGGTAAAATTCATAAAGTAAATTTTAAAAGCAAATCATAGACCATGAAAAAAATCTTAGGGATGATTGCTCTGGGCTGTTTTCTTGTCTTATTGGCCTGTAAGAACCCCACGCCAGTTGTTCGTTTAAATCCATATTCAGCTTCAGATTCTGCAAACTTTACAGAAATTTTGTGGTTGGATTCTAATATTAATTTTGGAACAATTCCAATGGGCGAAACCAAAATAGTTACATTTAGAATGCGTAATGTTGGAACTAAACCATTGACCATTTCAAATGTTCAGGCAGGATGTAGTTGTACGGTTCCCGACTTTACAAAAGAAGCGATTCCTCCGGGCGGGGAAGGGTTTGTTCAAGGCTCTTTTGATAGTAATAAAGCATATCCAGGAGAAGTACGCAAGAGTATTTTTGTTACTACTAATACAAGAAATGGAATCAATAAAACACTTCTGTTTACAGGTGTGATAGAGTCGGCCAATGTTTCTAAAAAGCATTAATTGAAAATTTTGTTTATTTGTAATCTTCTTATTAAAAATAAAAACTAAAAAAATGTATTTGAATTCAGTTTTATTAGCAGGTGATCCAAAACAAGGTGGTGGAATGGTGCAGTTGGTTATGATGGGTGCCATCATATTGGTATTCTGGTTATTTATGATCCGTCCCCAAGCTAAAAAAGCAAAAGAACAAAAGAAATTCGTTGATGATATGCAGAAGGGCGATAAAGTGGTTACCATTGCTGGGATCCATGGTACGATCAACAAGATCAATGAAGACGGTACTTTGCAATTAGAAGTTAGTCCGGGTAGCTATTTGAAAATTGAAAAATCTACTATTAGTATGGAATGGACTGCTGCTTTGAATAAGCCAGTGGCCGAGAAGAAATAATTCTTAATTACCATTCTTATATCCGAAATTCGAGAAATTGAATTTCGGATTTTTTATGCTCAAAATCGGACTCACAGGCGGAATTGGAAGTGGCAAAACCACTGTTGCTCATATCTTCAAGGTATTGGGCATACCTGTATTTGATGCAGATACAGTTGCAAAAGATCTGATGGAAAACAATACTGAATTGAGAGATAAACTCATTGCACAGTTTGGAACCAATGTTTTTGAATCGGGTAAACTTAATCGAAAATGGTTGGCCAGTATTGTGTTTCAAGATCCTCATCAGCTTGATTTACTCAATGCCCAAGTTCATCCTATGACTTTGCAAGCAGCTGAAAATTGGTTTGTACAACAAGATGCGGATTATGTGATCAAAGAAGCTGCATTGTTATTTGAGGCAGGCGCTGGAGCTGGTCTGGATTTTATTATTGGGGTATTTGCTCCACCGCATATTCGTATACAGAGAGTCATGCAAAGAGATGGATTGAGTAGGGAAGAAGTGCTTGCAAGAATTGATCGACAGGTTTCTGATACTATTAAAATGAAATTATGCGATTTTGTAATTGTCAATGATGATCAGCAGCTGCTTACTGAACAGGTATTGGAACTGCATCAAAAGCTGATTCAATTAAATATACATAATGGTTAAAGTTTAGTCTATGATTGCTTCAACACCCAAACCACCTTATTATGCGGTTATTTTTAGTTCCATTATTTCAAATGATATAGATGGGTATGGATTGATGGCTGATCAAATGGAAACATTAGTAAGAATACAACCGGGTTATCTCGGACACGAATCGGCTCGTAATGCAATAGGAATAACAGTTTCTTATTGGGAAAGTTTAGAAGCTATCAAGAATTGGAAAGCAGTTTCAGAACACCTTGTAGCACAACAATTGGGAAGAGATAAATGGTATGCTTCTTATAAAACAAGGATTTGTTTAGTGGAAAGAGATTACAGCTTTGATAGTAGTTTGTATTAAAATTTAATTTTAATTTATCCGTTTATATGACGAAGAAATCAATTTACATTTCTATTACTTCATTGTTTGTAATGCTATTTTTCTTTTACTTTTTTGTATTTAATTATGTTGTGCCAAACGCAGCAAAAATTTCCATTCCATATGGATGGCGTAATATTCCTATGATGCAAGATTCTGTTGTTGTTCATGCTTATTTAGGTGATATCAGTAAGGAAGAAAAAAATAATGGATTAACTGAATTTTGGGTTAAAGGAATCAAGGATCAAGAATATACCTTATCAATTCATTATAGTCAAACATCAAAACTCGCAGTAAGTTATCGAATCGATTACCATTTTAAAAAATGGTTCATTCAAAAAGATTATCTCCTTGTAGAAAAAGACAATAGATAAAAGAGAATAGATAAAAGAGAATAGATAAAAGATAATAGATAAAAGTTAATAGATAAAAGAGAATAGATAAAAGATAATAGATAAAAGAGAATAGATAAAAGATAAAAGTGAAGAGCGGAGGGAACGTTTTCCCAACACTCTTCACTTTTCACTTTTCACTCTTCACTCTTAACTCTTCACTTTTAATTTAGCTTAGCTAATGCGTCTTTGATTCTTGCCCAAGCTTTTTCAATATTCGGCATGCTATTGGCAAATGAGAATCGTACACAATGTGGTTCTCCAAATGCATCACCCATTACAGATGATACGTGTGCAGTATTTAATAAGTACATACTAAAATCAGCTGCGTTTTTAATGATCTCGGTGCCATTTGATTTACCATAGTAATAACTCACATCTGGGAAAACATAGAAAGCACCCTGTGGTTCAAAACATTTGAAACCGGGTACAGATTTAACTAATTCTAGCGTCTTAGTTCTTCTTCTTGTGAACTCTTCCGTCATTTCCAGTGAAGGTCTTAAATCGCCTAAAAGCGCTGCTACACCTGCTTTTTGTGCAATTGAACAAGTGCCGCTTGTAAATTGTCCCTGTAATTTTTCACATGCTTTTACGATGGTTGTATTAGCAGCAATATATCCTAAGCGCCAGCCTGTCATCGCAAACCCTTTACTCAATCCGTTTACAATTACTACACGATCTTTTAAATCATCGAATTGAGCAATACTCTCGTGCTTGCCTTCAAAATTGATATACTCATAGATCTCATCAGAAAGTATAATAATATTTGGATGCTTACGGAAAACTTCAGCCAATCCCTCTAACTCAGCTTTTGTATAAACAGCCCCTGACGGATTACATGGTGAGGGGAACATAAACACTTTACTTTTAGGTGTAATAGCTGCTTCTAATTCTGCAGGTGTACACTTAAATTGGTTTTCTACTGTTGTTCTGATTTCAACAACTTTACCTCTTGCAATTTTTACTAATTCAGAGTACGTAACCCAATATGGTGTTGGTATAATTACCTCTTCTCCTTCATCAACCAAGGCTAAAATGATATTGGCTAAACTTTGTTTTGCACCAGTTGAAGTAATAATGTTTTCTGGCTTATAGTCAAGGTTATTATCTCTTTTTAATTTGGTACAAACAGCTTCTCTTAGATCAAGAAAACCTGCAACAGGGGTATAGTGACTCCAGTTGTCATTTATTGCTTTAATCGCAGCGTCTTTTATATGCTGAGGCGTATCAAAATCAGGCTCTCCTAAACTAAGATCAATCACATCAATTCCTTGAGCTCTTAATTCGCGACCCAATTTGGCCATTTTTAGGGTTTCTGGTTCTGCAAACCTGTCTAATAATGAAGAAAGTTCCATAATTTTTATTTGATATTGTTCTGATTATTTTGGAGTGCAAAGTTCGGAAAAACTATCGATACAACCTTGGGTTAAAATTGTAAATCATCTAATTTTCGCGTAGTTTTTTTGAAGATTATCTAATCTTCAGCTTTCTTTCTTGTTCGTATTTTAGGATTACTTCTCCCAAATGTTTCATAAAAGGGTAGCCAATAGAATCATAATCATATTGGTCGTCGTTATAGATTCCATCCCGATTACAGGAAATCGTTGCACTTAATAAAAACTCAATTCCTTTGTCATGATCGATGATATAGGCGATATCGGTTAGAAAACCATACGCATCACCCACTTTATTGAAAATTTCAATATTAGCTGGAACTAGTTTTCTCTCAGATCCTAAAAGCAAAAACTTGCAATAACTATCCCAATAAACTGAGCTATCGTATTGAGGAAAATCGCTCTCTCTGGGAAAAGACCGCATCCATGTGCTAAGGAAATTTCTATCATCTGTAGTTATATGAAATCTTTTAGAAGCAGCAACAGATTCGGGCAGTAGAACAGATTGTAAAATATGGTGCAGGTCTTGTAAATAAACCCTGTTTTTCTCAGAAAAATCAAATGGCTTTTCAATTAACTTACCATTCTTTAAATAGCCATTTCCCATTTGAACGGATAGTTTTGGATAGATGGCATTGCTATATTGTAGCGGCTGTTCATAGACTAAATTCGAACTGCTATCATAAAAGCGAATCGGATTTGTATATCTATTTTCTTCTAAGCTCATGGAGCTTTCAAGTCTGTGTTTGATAATAACATCAGGATATCCTTTCGATGCCAATTTCTTTTGAATGGCCTCTTGACCAACAAACTCATATAAACGATTAAATGCATCGTTATCACTTACTAAGAAGATCTGTTTGATATAATTTTCAATCGTTGCCCTGCAGTCGGCCGAATTGGGTTGGGTATATACGATGGACTGACCCGTAAATCCACTATCGGTAACCATGGTGGTATGCCGATCTAAACCTTTTATTTGTAAATCGTTCAGCTTTTCCAGGGCTAAAAATGCAACTGGCATTTTTACGGTACTTGCAGGATAGAAATAATGCGCATTATTTAAATTGTAATGGAACTCTTTAAATCGTTGGCGCCCTTTTTTATTCCTATCAATTTGCGTATAAATGATCTGAATATTGAAACTATCTTTCTTTTCCATTAACTCCTTAAAATAAGTAGGATATTGATTCAGTATGTTAGTTAGGAATGATTCGTCATCCAGCTTTTGTTTATTTATTGCAGTTTGGGCAAATAACCCCAACTGCGATAAATAAAGGATAAAAACTGTTCCAATAATTTTCATATTCAAATATATCAAGCCCCTAATTAATATATCCTATTTTTTTAACTTTTAAATTTCGATTTTTTACTTTTCCTGCAACATCTTCTGCTACTTTTGTAATCTAAATTGCGATTATGCCACATGAATCCATTTCGGTTTTCGATATGTTCAAAATCGGAGTTGGTCCCTCTAGTTCTCATACACTAGGACCCTGGAGAGCTGCACTTGCATGTATCGAAAAAATTAAATCTCAAGCATCTATCGAAGATGTAAAATCGATCAAGGTATTTCTCTACGGTTCATTGGCTAAAACTGGCAGGGGGCATGGAACAGATATTGCAGTATTAATGGGATTATGCGGGGAAGATCCCGTTACAATTGATGTGAATAGTATCAATCCGAAAATCAAATATATCCAAACCCAAAAAAGATTGTCATTAGCAGGTAGAAATTTTATTGAATTTGATACCGAAAACGATATCCATTTTTTAGTGAAAGACTGTTTGAGTTTTCACCCGAACGGACTTTCTTTTTTAGTTGAATTAAATAATGGAGATAATTGGTGTGATACTTATTTTTCTATTGGGGGTGGATTTATTGTGAAGGAAAATCAAGCCTCAAATCAGAAAGATCAAATAGATCTCCCATTTCCTATTAATACCGCGGATGACTTGCTACACTGGTGTATGAAGGGATTGAGCATTAGCGATGTGGTATTGGAAAATGAATGTTTTTGGAGGTCAGAATCTGCAACAAGAGAGGGCATTTTACAAATTTGGGAAGCAATGAAAGACTGCATTTTCAGAGGCTGTAAAACGGATGGTGAATTACCCGGGGGATTGGAAGTGCATAGAAGAGCATCTGCTTTAAATAAAAAATTATTGAATCATCAATCATATGCCGATTTTGATGATTGGTTGGGACTGATTAGAAAAGGTGGACAACAGTTTAATTATATCCTGGATTGGGTAAGCTGCTTTGCTTTGGCCGTTAATGAAGAAAATGCGGCTTTTGGTAGGGTAGTTACCGCTCCAACAAATGGAGCTGCGGGAGTGATACCTGCTGTACTACTTTATTATATTGCTTTCTGTGATGGTTATTCAGAAGAAAAGATCATTCGATTCTTATTAACCGCTTCTGAAGTTGGAAGCATCTTTAAAAAAGGGGCCACCATTTCCGCCGCCATGGGCGGATGTCAGGCCGAAATCGGTGTTTCCTCTGCCATGGCGGCGGCAGCCCTCACCGAATCGATGGGCGGAACACAAAGACAAAGCCTGATGGCCGCAGAGATCGCAATGGAACATCATCTCGGATTGACTTGTGATCCAATAGGCGGACTAGTTCAGGTGCCCTGCATAGAAAGAAATACCATGGGGGCCATTAAAGCCATCACCGCATCTCAGCTGGCCCTGCAAAGCTCACCAGATTTTGCTAAAGTAAGTTTGGATAAAGTAATTAAAACCATGTGGGACACTGCCCTTGATATGAATAGCAAATACAAGGAAACCGCAGATGGCGGATTGGCAATTAATATACCCATCAGCTTACCTGAATGCTGATGGATCTATTATTGCATCTATATTAGTTCAACAAAGGATTCGATTCGATCTCAGACAATTCAATTTGGGAATAGTCACGTATCTCATTGTATAAAGTTCCTCTCTCAACGGGCTGACGATTTACCTGCTTGATCAATGTTACAAGTTGCGCAGTATTCATTGCCGGACTTTGTTCCTCACTTCCAGCCATTGAATAGATCTTTGTGGTATCATCAATAGTACCGTCTATATCGTTCACTCCAAAGCTTAAAGAAAGCTGTGCATTCTGTCTGCCCAACATTGGCCAGTAAGATTTGATATGCGGGAAATTATCGAGGTATAAACGAGATACAGCATACATCTTCATGTCTTCAATAACTGAAGATTCTGCTACATAACTCATATCATTGTCTTTGTTGCGGAACTTGAGTGGAATAAAAGTATTAAAGCCACCGGTCTTGTCCTGCAACTGACGCAAACGCTCCATATGATCAATGCGGTGCCAATATTTCTCCACATGCCCGTATAATAATGTTGCATTGCTATGCATCCCTAGTTTATGTGCGGCTTCATGAATCGCTAACCAGCCCACTGCATCCACTTTATCATCACAAATTTGGGTGCGAATTTCCGGATGAAAAATCTCAGCCCCACCACCTGGTAATGAATCCAAACCAGCTTCATGCGCTAACTTCATTCCTTCTTCTGTGGTAAGTTTTGCTTTGCGGAACATATAATCTAATTCCACTGGCGTGAATGCTTTGATATGTAATTCCGGACGATGCGCTTTAATGGATTTTAATAATTCAACAAAGAATGCCATATCCATTTTAGGATGTACACCACCAACAATATGTACTTCGGTAACAGGCTTGCCATCATAGCTTTTCACAATATCCAACATCTGCTGAATACTCAATTCCCATCCTTCTTCACGATGCGCATATGATTTAGAATAAGCACAGAACTTACAACTGAATACACAAAGATTCGTTGGCTCAATATGAAAATTGCGGTTAAAATAGGTTTTGTTACCGTGCTTTTGTTCACGCACCCAATTGGCTAAGGCACCAAGCCAGGAGAGAGAGCCTTTTTCAAAAAGTAACACACCTTCATCAAAACTAATGCGCTCGCTTTTTAATATTTTTTGTCCGATTGCTTTTAATTGCTCATCCTTTGTATTGGCTATCAATACTTCAATACCAGTTTCTGGATTCATCATGCCGATAAAATTTTAGCAAAAATAAACCAAAATACCTAGCATTAACTGCTAAAAGTCATTCAATTTATGACATTAATATTCCAGCAATACTTGCAGAAAGATAGGAAGCAAGGGTACCACATAGCAAAGCTTTCAATCCTAGTTTAGCCAGATCAGCTCTTCTGCTTGGAGCTAATTCTCCAATTCCACCAATCTGCATCCCCACACTGCTGAAATTAGCAAAGCCACAAATGGCAATACTTACAATCAACAATCCTTTTTCAGAAACTATTGGAACTGCTTTTGAAGTAAGATTATTAAAGGCAACGAATTCGTTGACAGTTAATTTTTGTCCCAGTAAGGTTGCCGCATTAGCTACATCCACTGATGGCACACCCATCGCCCAGGTCATTGGAAAAAATAATTTACTGAAAATCACATCCAATGTCAAACCTGAATATACATGTCCTAAACTCCAATTAATAAAGGCGATCAATGCAATAAATCCGATTAACATGGCAATTACATTCACCGAAATTTTCATACCATCACTCGCACCATGTGAAATGGCGTCGATGATATTGCTATACGGACTCTTTACTTCCAATTTTACCTTACCCATGGTTTGTGATTCTTCCGTTTCAGGAAACACAATTTTAGAGATCACCAATGCACCTGGTGCGGCCATTAAACTGGCAGTCAACAGATATTCAGCTTTCGCTCCCATATTCGCATACACAATTAAGATTCCACCTGCAATACAAGCCAGTGATCCACTCATACTTGCTAATAATTCGCTCTTGGTCATGGAACTTAAATACGGACGAATCATGACCTGCGCTTCAACCTGTCCCACAAAAGCACTCGCTACATTACTCAATGCCTCAGCACCGCTCACACGCATTATAAAATTCATGGCTTTTGCAATGATCGAAACGATTACTTGCATCACTCCAAAATGATATAGAATAGCTACTAACACACAAACTAAAATGATCGTGGCTGTAACACTAAAAGCAAATACAAATCCACCCTGTGTGAAATTCTGAACACCAGTTGGTGCTGAAACCATAATCCCACCATATACAAACGATACACCTTCACGCGCAAATTTTTCGATCTTCTCCATACCGTGACCTAATTGCTGAAAAAACCAGGTTACTGGGGGTACTTTCAACACTAATATTGCAATAGTTATTTGCAGAATAATACCACTGATAACGAGACGATAATTAATTCTTTTCTTATTGTTAGAAAACAAAAAAGCGATCATCAAAATCAAGATAATTCCCAATAAACCGTGAAAGCGTTCCATAGTAAATCAATTAGCTAAATGAATATGCTGGGAAGATAACGAAATAATAATAATGAAACTTGATACAAACAAAAAGAGGCTCCCAAGGAAGCCTCTTTCATAAGATTCTAGCAAAGTTTATAAATGTGCTTGGATCTTTTTATCCAATACACTCTTAGGTACTGCACCAATTTGTTTGTCTACTACTTTCCCGCCTTTAATGAACAAGATTGCAGGAATAGAAGTAATACCATAATTCACACTCAAGTTAGGGTTGTGGTCAACATTCACTTTCCCAATATTCACCCTGCCTTCATATTCTTTTGATAACTCTTCTACAACAGGTCCGATTGCGCGACATGGTCCACACCACTCAGCCCAAAAATCGATCATAGTTAATTTATCGCTGTCTAACACAATGCTCTGAAAGTTTGCATCTGTAAATTCTAAAGCCATTTTATTGATTTTTATTATTTGTAATGATTGTATACTGTCAAATATAAATCCAAAGACCCGTTTGTGCTGATTTGACTTTTCCACCATTGTGATTAAGACTTTTGAGCAGTATTAAACTGACAGCAGGTCAGTTTGCGAGGCCTACATGTACGTCTAAATCTGGATTGTTTAATAAATAGCCTGCCATGTCTTCATTCATCAAAAAGCTCTTTTCCATACTAAATAAACTAACTTTTAGATTTTCTTTAGGTTCATATAAGTTAATTCTCAATGAGGTCTTACCTGGATTATCCTTCATATTCTTGTCAATAAAATTCACTAACTCTTTTGTTACGGCTGATGGTTTTAATGTAATATCAATGCTTCTAGTAAGTGTTTGTTTAACGGTTTCGAGTAGCGACATAGAATAGATCTTAAATTCAAATTCTGTGGGGCGATTGTATTTTGCCCGAAAAGTTCCATTGAGCAAAACGTTTTGTCCCTTTTCTAAATAGTTTTGAAATTTGATATAATCTTCGCTCCAAAGCAAAAACTCTGTTTTACCTGTATAATCTTCCATGCTAAATGAACCGAAGTTTTTACCTGTCTTTGTTACACGATGCTGCACATCGATTATTAATCCTGCAACTTTTATGGCTCTACCCGGATTAGGCTGTAAATGAAGCGTGTCTCTGATCTCATTAAAATCATTGATTCGCGTGATGCCATAATATTTTAATTCGAACTGGAAATGATCGAGTGGATGTCCACTCATATACATGCCTGTTACATCTTTTTCATAATCTAATAATTCAGTCAACGTCCACTGTTCGCAAGCTGCAATCTTTGGAATCGGAACTTCCATGGCGGCCGACATATTGCCAAATAGGGTATTGCTATTACCAATACTATTGGCTTGCTTGGCCTGTCCATAACTCACTATTTTTTCTAATCCAGTTAATTTTTCACCATCAGCTACTTTAAAATATTGTGCACGATGATAGGCGGTGAAACAATCAAATGCTCCTGAATAAACTAATGATTCAAGCGATTTCTTATTCACAGTTTTCTGCACAACTCTAGAAATAAAATCGAACATGTCTGTATAAAAACCATTCTTTTCTCTCTCTGCAATTATATATTCTACAGCTGCTTCTCCAACTCCCTTGATTCCACCCATTCCAAAACGGATCTCACCTTTTGAGTTTAAAGCAAAGCCTTTCAACGATTCATTAATATCTGGCCCTAGTACTTTAATTCCCATCCTTTTACACTCTTCCATGAAGAAAGTAATTTTTTCAATACCACCTGCGTGGTTTAAAACGGCGGACATATATTCACCCGGATAATGTGCTTTTAAATAGGCTGTTTCATAAGCCACATACGCATAACAGGTACTATGCGATTTATTAAAAGCGTATTGTGCAAATGCCTCCCAGTCGGTCCATATTTTTTCTAATTTATCTATCGCATGACCCTTTGCAATGGCACCTTGCAAAAACGAATCTTTCATTTTATCGAGGGTCTTTCGATCTTTTTTACCCATGACCTTACGCAGACCATCTGCCTGTCCCTTAGTAAATCCGGCAATTTTTTGAGATAATAACATTACCTGTTCCTGATACACGGTAATTCCATAAGTATCTGCTAAATATTCTTCCATATCAGCCAGATCATAAGTAATAGCTTCTCTACCATGCTTACGATCAATAAAGTTGGGGATATAGGCGATCGGTCCCGGGCGATACAGGGCGTTCATGGCAATCAGGTCGGCAAACTTATCTGGCTTTAATTCGCGCAGGTATTTTTGCATCCCAATACTCTCAAACTGAAATGTGGCATTGGTTTCACCCCGTTGATATAATAGGAATGTCTTTTCATCATCCAATGGAATCGTATCCAGATCAATGACAATTTTATGATTTTGCTTGATCAGTTCCAATGCAGTTTTTAAAATCGAAAGGGTTTTCAAACCCAAAAAGTCCATCTTAATTACCCCCGCCTCTTCAATCGTACTTCCTTCAATCTGTGTAACCCAAAGAGGAGAATCTTTTGCAATGGCCACCGGGATCAAATCAGTTAGATCCCTTGGTGCAATGATAATACCTGCAGCATGAATTCCGGTATTTCGAACCGACCCTTCTAATCTTTCTGCTTCTTTTAAAACCTGTGCACGGATATCTGTTCCTGCATAAATTTCGCGCAGCTTTTTTATATTTTCTAAATCCTCTTGCTGATAGCCTTCTTTTTCTTCAAATGATTTCTGATGTAATTTTTCTCCTTCTTTCACAGTAAATGGAGCGTGTAAAACTCTTCGCAATTCTGTTCCCGGTTTATCTGGAACGAGCTTTGCCAGCATATTACTTTCTACCAACGGCAGGTCCATCACCCGCGCCACATCTTTGATACTCATTTTAGCGGCCATGGTACCATACGTAATGATCTGCGCTACCTGATTCTTACCATATTTTTCAACTACATAATCTATTACTTTCTGACGGCCTTCATCATCGAAGTCCGTATCAATATCGGGCATGCTCTTACGATCAGGATTCAAGAATCTTTCGAATAGCAAATTGTATTTAATCGGATCGATATTGGTAATGCCAATACAAAATGCTACCACACTTCCTGCTGCGGAGCCTCTACCCGGACCAACAAATACACCCATTTCCCTGCCGGCTTTAATGAAATCACTTACAATTAAGAAGTACCCTGCAAATCCCATAGTACGAATCGTAAACAACTCAAAATCAATTCGCTCCTGTATCTCAGTTGTAATTTCATTGTAACGTTTATTTGCCCCTTCCATCGTCAGGTGTTTTAGAAATTCCCACTGATTCATATTTGAATCGGTATGAATCTGAAAGGATGGAGGGATCGGGAAGGCGGGTAATAAAATATCTTTCTTAAGATTTAATATTTCTACTTTATCAACAATGGCATTGGTATTATCGAGCGATTCTGGGATGTCTTTAAAGAGCTCACCCATTTCGGCTGTGGTCTTAAAATAGAATTGATCGTTCGGGAATTTAAAGCGACGATTCTTTAATTGGATTTCATCATTCACAAAATCATCGAATCCTGGTGTGGATTGTTTCTCACCCGTATTTATACATAAAAGAATATCGTGTGCATTATAGTCGTCGCGCTCGGTATAGTGACTATCATTGGTTGCAATAACGGGTACATTGTATTTCTTCGCAAACTTCATCAATGTGTTATTGATGAGTTCTTGTTCCTTGATATTGTGCCGTTGTATTTCAATATAATAGTCTTCTCCAAAAAGATCTAACCACCATTTGAATTCCTGTTCTGCTTTTTCTTCTCCTTCATTTAAAATGGTCTGTGGTACATAGGCACCGAGACAACAGGTGGTTGCAATAATACCTTCGTGATATTGCTCAATCAGTTTTTTGTCAACACGAGGATATTTGCTGTATAATCCCTCAATATATCCCATGGAAGTAAGCTTAACCAGATTTTGGTAACCTTGGGCATTCTTTGCCAGTAGAACCTGGTGGTATCTTTTATCTTTTAGCTCTTTGGTAAATGTTTTGATGAATCGATCTTCTACCACATAAAACTCACAACCCACAATAGGTTTTACCAGAGGTGCCAGAATATCATTTCCATTTTCATCCTTACCAATTACCTTGGTTTTTTTCCAAGCCTGACTTACAAATTCAAATGCACCAAACATATTACCATGGTCTGTGATTGCAACTGCTGGCATATTATCCTTGGCGGCCTTATTAAAAAGGCTACTAATATTGGCTGCACCATCTAGTAATGAATATTGGGTATGAACGTGTAAATGAGAAAATTGCGACATGCAGCGATTGATTATAAGAGAAAAAAATACTAGTTAAATAGTTATTTTCTATTTAAACAGGATTTTCCTTTCTGTTGATTTGTTCAAATATCGTTACAAACCCAGTCTTAATTTCCAAAAAATTTCCACAATTTAATGGGACAAAAAACTGGGGTTTAGTTATCCACAATTGCAATATTTCCAATCATTTTCAGGTTTCTTCTTAAGGTATTTTGCCTTTTAATAGGAGCAACTTATATTGCATGGCTACATGAAAAAGTCAGAAATCCTTATTTTAATCTTGCTGATCTCAGTTTTTGCCAGCTGTAGGTCGTTCAGGCAGCTGTCATCCAGAGATAATAATAGTACCGTTTCTGCCAAAAAAAAATCAAATCAGGGTAAAAAGACTGAATTCATCGATAATATTGAAGTAACCCCAGGAACTGTAGTTACTTCTAAACAGAAGTCCACATCGGCTAATACCAAGATCAAAGCAGGAGAAAGTAAAAAACCAAAAGCTACGGATCCTTTATTCAACGCCCAAAATGCCAGTTATCTTCAGTTAAAGTATTCTGTGATGATAGGTGTTCCAGTTGATCAACTAAATAATATTGATTTACTCGATGAAATCGACAGATGGTGGGGAACTAAATATTGTATGGGGGGAAGCACCGAAAATTGTTTGGATTGTTCTGCTTTTACTCAAATTCTATTCAGAGAAATCTACAATACAAGTTTGCCGAGAACGGCTCAAGAACAATATAATGCTTCTGAAAAAATAAAAGAGCATCATTTAGAAGAGGGCGACCTTGTTTTTTTTCATACTTCCGGGAGAAACAAAAAGAGGATTACCCATGTAGGAGTATATCTTCAAAACAATAAGTTTGTTCATGCAGCTACAAGTGGTGGAGTAATGATCAGCGATCTGAACGAAAAATATTGGCAACCAAAATTCAGGGGTGGTGGTAGAATCCGCTAAAACTGATTTTATTTTTTTCTGAATCGATCCTGTAATTGTGCTACAAGCTGACCCGCATCGGGTGTGATTTTCCAATAAATTATACTTACACTAAAGAGTAGAGAAAATACGAGGGTTCTAATTATAATTCCGATCCAACCCAAAATGCCATTGAATAAAAAATAACAAACTGCATAACTACCAATACCTAAGAGGATCGCATAAATGGTTTTGCTATTGAAAGGTTGCATCTTAAACTTTCTCCTTAAGAATTCAAATCGAATAAAATTATACAAACTAAATGCAGCCAATTCTGCAAATGCTGATCCGATAATTCCATAATTTTTGATCAAGAAATAAGTAAGTGGTAGTCTGCAGGCCAACAAAATAATGCCACTATAAAAATCAAATTTCCAATAGGTAGAAGTATTGATAACCATATTATTTAAACCAGTTCCTGCATCAATGATCCGTACCATTCCTAAAACAAAAATCACACCAATCCCAGCTTCGTATTCTTTCTGAATATGCAATACCTGAATACCCTGGTAAACATTCAACCAGAGATTACCGAAAATAAATAGTGCGATCAATAATAAATTAATACAAGAACGTTGATAAATTCTTTCAATTTCAATCAGATTTTTATCCTTCCATGCCCTTGATAAAACACCCGCCGATATTGATTGGATGGTTCTTTGTGGCACTTGTACCAAGTTTGCGGCGTATTGCGCAAGGCCGAATACAGCCACCACACCCAGTCCCATGAATTTTGCTATTATAAAACTATCAATGGTTGCAGCAACAGATGCAATAAGGGTTCCGCCAAAAATCAGAGATTGCATACCAATTATTTTTCGCCTAAACTTTTTGGTAACCCTGCTCATCTTAAATGGGAAATGCAATTTTTTTGTTCGGTATAAATAGATAGCAAGGATTAGAAAAATGGCGAGGTATAGAAAGGCGAAGATTTTAATGAAAGAGTCAAATGAAATGATCTTAAAATAAAAAAACAAGATCAATATGAGGGTGAAAATTCGCAACCCCGTTTCCTTTAAAAAGTTCGAGATTACGGTCTTTTGAATGCCCCAGCAGAATCCCTCAATTACCGAAAAAAACAACATGCCCATGGCAAAGGGAAACATCCAATAATAGTAGTCAACTATTAGTTTTGAACGAAGTGAAAATTGTTTTATAAATAGGGGTTCGAAATAAAATCCTGCGATCAATATTAAAACAAAACCAAAAAGGGCGGTAACCATTGCCCAACTCATTAAGTCAATTTCGTGTTCTTCTAAATTGTCTTTATAATAAGGATAAAATTTATAAATAATTGGAATGATACCTAGACTACTAAAGGCATACATATTTTGCGCATAATCAAAAAATATGCGTGTTAATCCGAATTGCTCAGCAGTAAATGCACCGTGTCCACCACCAATTTTGGTATAAAAGAATATATTAATTGCTCCGATAAAGAATCCGAAATAAACCAGAATGCTGGAAATGATTGTTTGTTTTCGAATACTCCCCATAACTTTTCTAAAATGAATCAGTGCTGGCTAATTCTTTTACTTTGATATAATATTTGAATTCGATGGCCGCAGGATTAAAGAAGCCTTCTTCACCCTCTGTAATATCAATCGAATTCCAATTATTTTTTTGTGGAGCAATCTTCTTTTTATCCTTATCAGTTTTAAAAGTTATTGGCAGGTCAAACCCCTCAATACAATTAGACCAACGGAAAAATAATTTTTTCTTCTCTTTTTGATAGGATAATTCAAGAACAGGAATCGAGGTATTTCTTAAATATTGGTCAAAAACTTTTTGATAATTGAACCCAACTGATTTACTGATAAAAGTTTCAATGTCGGCAGACATGACTGTTTTATGATAAAAAACCGCATTCATATTTCTTAAGGTTTGTCGAAACAAACTATCATCATCAATACTATTACGGATGGTCTGAATTAGATTAGATCCTTTGTAATACTTATCATTGCCTCCTTCTGAATTAACCCCGTATTTTCCAATAATAGGAGCGCGGTTACTAATGTTTTTTCTGATCCCAAAATTGTATTCGAAGCCAGCTTGTTTGCCGCTCAGCCATTGCGTATAAAGCGTTTCTGTGAAATTGGTGAACCCCTCATGGATCCACATGTCGGCCATATCTTTGGTGGTGATATTATTCCCAAACCATTCGTGGCCACTTTCGTGAATAATAATAAAATCCCATTTCAATCCCCAACCTGTACCAGATAAGTCTCTACCTAAATAACCATTCTTGAATTTATTGCCATAGGTAACAGCACTTTGGTGTTCCATTCCTAAATAAGGTACTTCAATTAATTTGTAGCCATCTTCATAAAACGGATATTTGCCCAACCAAAATTCAAAACAGTGTAACATAGATTTAGCTTGTTGAAACTGAACTTTTGCTTCTGATACATGATCGCCAAGAACATAAAAATTTAAAGGCAATACTCCCGCTTCGCCTTGCAGGGTATCTGAAAAGTTTTCGTATTTGGCGATATTCATAGATAGACTATAATTATTAATTGGGTTTTTAACTTCCCAAACCCAAGTCTTTTGATGAGTCTCTTTTAGATCAATAACCTGCTTTAATTGTCCATTTGAAACATCCATTAAGCTGTCCGGTGTAGTAATAGAAACGCTGGCTCCATCTTCTGGCTCATCGCTTTGATGATCCTTGCAAGGCCACCAAATACTGGCTCCTAAACCCTGACAACTAGTGCTGATAAAAGGATTTCCGAGATTGTCTTTGCTCCATGTAACACCACCATCCCATGGCGGATTCTTTGCTTCCTGTGGGATGCCTTTATAATATAGTCTGATGATTTTTGCAGATCCAATTTTTGCATTTGTAGGGAAATGAATCCAATACACGTTTCCTTCCCTTTCAAAATTTAGAGAGATTGATTTCTTTTTATCTATATCAAATGCACTATCAATTGCAAGAGGCTGTTGCAGATCAATCTGCATGGTCTTACCCTTTTGTAATACTTGGTAACTGATATCAACAAAACCTTGAATGGTTTTCTCTTTAATATTGGGTGTAACATGCAAATCGTAGAATTTTATATCCCACCATGCTCGTTCTGCACCGATACTTCCTCTTAAAGTATCGGCCCTGCTATATTTTTTCTCAGCTCTCTGGGCAATTGAATCGTTAACAATTAAAATTGCTAAAAAACCTAAAAGCACGATTCTCTTTTGCATGAAATAGGGATTTGTTAATGACGATCAATTCAAAATGCTAATAACGCTTGATGGCTTAATTCTTTTTCAATTTATTCTTGAATACTTTTTCAAACTTTTCAAGTTTGGGTTGGATCACAAAACGGCAATAGCCTTGGTTTTGATTCTCGTTATAGTAATTCTGGTGATAATTTTCGGCAGGGTAAAAGTTTTTAAATGGTTCAATTCCTGTAACAATCGGGCTAGGGTAAGCACCTGCTTTGTCTAATTCGGTTTTGTAATGCAATGCTGTTGTTTTCTCCAATTCAGATTTGTAGTAAATCACAGATCTATATTGAGGGCCTTCATCATTCCCCTGTTTGTTCATAGAGGTAGGATCATGGGTCTTAAAAAACACTTCTAACAATTCATCATAACTAATCTGTTTGGGATCATAAATGATCTGACAAAGCTCCACATGCCCGGTCTTTTTATCACAAACCTCCTCATATGAAGGATTTTCGACATGTCCTCCGCCATACCCACTAATTACTTTATAAACCCCCTTTAGTCGCTGAAAGAATGCTTCAGTACACCAAAAACAGCCTTCTCCAAAAGTTGCTGTATCGGTAAGAATTCCTTTAGGTATGACTTCACTATTCATTTTGGAAAGGGTTTTAGGATTTTGCGAGCAAGCAGTTAATACAATGATAAACAATAAGTTAAGTGTAATTACACTCTTGATAATGGGTTTCATGCCTACAATATACGAAAGAGAAAAATAGTAGGTTTATGAGCAGAGATTTTTAACAAACAAAATTTTTGAATTATTTATTCGTTCTTGTAATTATATATGGTTTATTTTTGGACAAGCATAATTGCCGAAAATTTTATGATATTACAATTAGGATATACTAAACAAGTAAATAATCGCTTGGAAAATCTATTAATGATTGTTCCTATTATTATTCTTGTATTAGCGAATTTATTAATCAAATCTGCAGATCTAGATTCTGGTTATTCTAGTACTTATTTTTCCTTTGCATTTGGGAATATTGCTTTCTTTTCTTGGGCTTTATTAATCATTCCTTTTATACTGCATTTGTTCTTGAAACAACAAAATGTAGGGAGTCAGTCTATAATTTCAATACATATTATTTTATCATTGTTTTTATTGATTTCTGTTTTGTTTACCTATCAGATCTATATTCCATCCAATATTATTCCAATTAACTCTTTATGGAGTCACGGGTTACAACACCAATGGATGGAAGCAACTATGTTAACCTATATCCTAATTATAGGTCAGTTTTTGCTTCAAGTAGTCTTCAGCATTTATGCTTTAGTAAAGCTACTGCCTTAGTTTATTAGTACATGCGTTTATATCCTGAATCTGCCGCCGTTCAACTTGAATTTGATAAGGTTAAAGCCTTATTGAAGGCTCATTGTGCTACCGATTATGCTAAAAATAAGGCCGATAATTTGCGCATCCATACCAGAAGAGAATATATTGAGCTGGAGTTGATGCAAACCAGTGAATTCAAGAATATCAGTTTGTTGCAGCAGTATTTTCCAAACGATTTTTCACTGAACTTATCAAAAGATATTAAGTTATTGGGGATCCCCGGGGCTTTACTTGGAGGCGAACAATGGATGCCCATTCGCAGATTGACCGAAAATACGGGCTCTATTTTTAGATGGTTTGATAATGATCGTCGTCAAGCTTTTCCCGGACTAGCAAGAGTAATTGAAGGAACTTATTTCGAGAAACAGATTATCGACAATATTGATGAAATTCTTGATGAGAATGGAACAGTGAGGGACAACGCTTCAGATGATCTGCAAAAAATTAGAATGAGCTTATTTCGTAAAAGGAATGAACTCAGGCGCATGTTCGATAAGGTCATCAGCAAATTGGCTAAAGCCGGTTACTCAGCAGATATTGATGAAAGTTTTAGTAATGGCAGACGAGTAGTAGCAGTATTTTCTGAACACAAACGTCAGGTGAAAGGAATTTTACATGGTGAGAGTGATAGTAGAAAAACTGCTTTTATCGAACCAGAAGAAACCATCGAATTAAATAACGATGTGTTTAATTTAGAGCACGAAGAAACCAGGGAAATACATCGGATCCTTAGGGCATTAACTGCTAAGATGTCGGTCTACGCGCCCTTACTCACAACCTACTTAGAAGTTGCAGGTGAATATGATTTTATTCGTGGGAAAGCTAAGCTGGCATTGGACATGAACGGACAATTGCCGAATCTGGTTGACAAAGCGCATATTCATTTAATTGAAGCATATCATCCTTTATTATATCTGTACCATAAAGCTTCTGGAAAGAAAACTATTCCTGTAACACTTACACTGGATGAGAAAAATAGGATCTTGGTGATAAGCGGACCCAACGCTGGTGGTAAAACAGTTACCATGAAGACCATTGGACTGAATCAGATCATGTTACAGAGTGGATTACTGGTGCCAGTTAGTCCGCTTTCAACGATGGGAATTTTCAAACAATTATTTATTCATATTGGAGATACACAAAGTATTGAATTTGAGTTGAGTACCTATTCTAGTCACTTGACCCACATGAAATATTTCATAGAAATTGCCAATGGAAGAACCTTGTTCTTTATTGATGAGTTGGGAAGTGGGAGTGACCCAAGTTTGGGTGGTGCTTTTGCGGAAGTGATCATGGAAGAGCTTTGTAAAAGGCATTCCTATGGTGTTGTTACTACGCACTATTTGAATTTGAAAGTAATGGCCAATCATACGCCTGGGATTTTGAATGCGGCTATGCAATTTGACGAAGTGAATTTAATGCCACTTTACAAATTGATCATAGGCAAGCCCGGTAGCTCTTATACTTTTGCGATTGCAGAGAGGATTGGATTGTCCCCTAAATTAATTGATCGAGCAAGGCAGTTGGTGGAAGAAGATCATTTTAAATTGGATAAATTACTGAATCGTACTGAACAAGATCTGCAACACCTCGATAAAGAAAAAAAACTACTAACTCGTTTAATGAAAGAAAACGAGAAGTTGAAGAAAGAAATGGAACAGGTGCTGGAAAAAGAAAAACACAGTCAGCAGGTTGAATTATTAAAGCATCAGAATAAAGTGGCGGAGGACCGTATCGCTTACTTAAAAGATATGGAGCGCAAGTTGAAGCAGATTGTATTGGATTGGAAAAAGTCGGAAAATAAAAACGAGGTGGTTAAGAACCTTCAAATCTTACTATTTAAACAGAAAGAAACGATCGTAGTTAATAAATTGGCTAAGAAAGTGGACTTAAAGTACAAAGAACTTCCTCATAATATTCAAGTTGGCTCACTGGTCAAATCAAAAAAGAATTATCAGGTAGGAGAGGTCAAAGAGATTCGAGGTAAACGTGCTATTGTACAAATTGGTGTATTGCCAATGAATGTTGACCTGGCCGATTTGATCGTAGTTGAAAAAATTGAAGAAGTGACGAAGTAATAACCCTTTTATTGAAATTGTCTCTTTTCTACAGCTTTCCTTGTCATACGAAACATTTATTTATTGTTTTTTAGTTGCCCTGAAACCCCTTCTACCATTGGTTTATTGTTAGTTTTTCATGCCTCATTTTAATCTATTTTTATAGTTTTTTTGGAATATCAACCCGGCTGCTATTATTTTGCACCCGGAGAGTTGGCAGAGCGGTCGATTGCGGCAGTCTTGAAAACTGTTGACTGTAACAGGTCCTGGGGTTCGAATCCCTAACTCTCCGCCAATAAAAAAGCCTTTAGTGTTCGCTAAAGGCTTTTTTATTGCTCAGAATCGATCCTTAAAATTTAGGAACTACGCCCATATTGAACAGGATAAATGAATAAATATCTGCCATGGTTTCTATGTTCTTGGCGGTATTACTTGCACCGTGACCAGAATTGGTATCAATTCTAATTAGCATCGGATTTTTACTTGCATTTTTCTCTTGTAATGTAGCTGCATATTTAAAGCTATGTGCTGGCACCACTCGGTCATCATGATCTGCAGTAGTAATTAAGGTAGCAGGATATGCAGTTCCTTGCTTGATATTATGTAAAGGAGAGTATTTGTATTGCGCTTCAAACTCTGCCTTATTATCGCTACTACCATAGTCTGCGATCCAATTCCAACCAATTGTAAATTTTTGGAATCTAAGCATGTCCATCACCCCAACCTGCGCAATACATACTTTGATTAAATCGGGACGTTGATTCATAACAGCACCGACTAATAAACCACCATTACTTCCACCACGGATGGCTAAATAACTTTTAGAAGTATACTTATTATTATTTAAGTATTCTCCGGCAGCGATAAAGTCGTCAAACACATTTTGCTTCTTCAATTTCATACCTGCTTCATGCCATTTTTCTCCATACTCTGCACCACCGCGAATATTGGCTAATGCATATACACCACCTTGTTCTAACCAAGGAATCAAAGCTGCACTAAATGATGGCGTTGAACTGATATTGAATCCGCCATAGCCATATAAAATAGTTGGATTTTTTCCATCTTTTTTAAGTCCCTTTTTATAAACAATAAACATCGGGATCTTTGTTTTATCCTTGCTCTGATAAAAAATTTGCTCAACAGTATAAGCAGCCGGATCGAAGGCTAATACTGGTTTCTGAAATACAGTACTAATTCCTGTTGTAATATCATATTTGAAAATCGTGGATGGATAATTAAAGGTGGAAAAGCTATAGAACGTAAATTTATCAGTCTTCTCCCCACCAAATCCGCCTGCATTACCTAATGAAGGAAGTTTTACTTCACTTAATAATTTTCCATCAAAATCGTAACTATAGATCCTGCTGGTTACATCTTTCAAATAATTCGCGAATAATTTTCCTCCTACACTTGATACACTTGTTAATGGCTCAGGCTTCTCTGGAAGTATTATTTTCCAGTTTGCTTTTTCAGGATGCAAGGTAGAAACCTTGATTAGCTTGCCATTCTGGGCAGCATCGTTTGTTTCGATATAAAGATCTGATCCAATATTTTCAATGACGCCATAATTAAAATTACTTGGTTCAGCAATAATTGGTTTGAACGATTTATCAGTTGAAAGATTATCGCTAAACCACAAAGCGTTCCCATCTAATCCCTTACCTCTATCAGAAATAACTAAGAATGCAAATCGCTCATCATCTGTTGTGGAAAGTGTATGAAAACGTTGTGGGTTTTTAAGGTCTTCATAAATCAATTTATCAGCCGATTGTTTCGTGCCAACAGTATGATACCAAACCTGGTGATTTTCGTTTTTAGTTGAGAGCTCTTTTCCTTTTGCAGTTGCGGGATAACGACTATAATAAAATCCATTTCCTTGCCATGCAATACCAGAAACTTTTACCCAACTGATCGTATCAGTAAGGTCATTGCCATTTAGCATATCTCGCACATAATATTCCTGCCAATCGCTTCCGCCTTTAGATATTCCCCATGCGGCATAGCGTCCTTGCTTATCTAATACGAATCCTATTAATCGGGTAGTTCCTTCCTTCGTTAATTTATTAGGATCTAAAACCAATTCGGGTTTACCGTCCAGTCCTTTTTGACGATATAAGACCGTCTGATTTTGTAATCCATCGTTCTTATAAAAATAAAACCAATCGCCTTTTTTCTGTGGACTAGAAAACTTAGCATAATTACTTAGTTCTTCAATTCTCTTTTTGAATCCATTGCGATAGGGGATCTTCGATAAATAGTCGAAGGTTACGTCATTCTGGGCTACCACCCAGGCCTTGGTGTCTACACTATTGTCATCTTCTAACCATCTGTAGGGATCAGCTACTTTGGTGCCATGGTAATCATCTACCTGATCTACTTTTTTAGAAGCAGGATATTTTAATTGAGCTTCTGTCATTATAGTCCAAATCAATAAAAGGGAGAAAAGAATTGTTTTTTTCATTTTGAATCATTTACAATCCTCAAATTAAATAAATAATCCCAACCAATTTTTCCAATTTGATGAACGCTTTGGAAATTTGGTTGGGATGCAATGATATAATGCCTGAATGAGTAACTATCTTTCGTAATATGGAATTTCGTCGTGCGAAACGGCTTCTTCTTGATGCCAATAGGCTGGGGTAACTACATGACCGTCTGCTGTTCTAAGTAATCTGCCAAAAACCGCATTTACCGGATTGAATAACATATTAGTAACGCCCATTGTAAAAGTTTCTGGAGCTTGAACTGCCGGTGCAGCAACGATTTCAGCTTCTGCAACTGGAGCAGCTGCTGGCGCAGCAACTTTTGGAGGAGGAGATGCTACTACCACCACTTTCAAGGTATTATATTCCAATAAGGGCTTCAAAAAAGCAACCCTTTCTGCTGTTAGGTTTTTCTCTACAATAATGCATCTAACACCATCTAGCTCTTCTAACAAATGATTTGAATTAATTGCCATATTATGGATATTAAATGAGTTAAAAATTACAAAGATTATAAATGGCATCGTAGATCCAGCTTAGGAATCCTGTGCTAATAATACCAATCAAGCAAATTGCCATTGCCAATTTAGGTAGTGCTGGAACAATGATTTTCTGAATTGGATTTTCGTTTTGATCCATGAATATGGCTTTCACTACTCTTAAATAATAGTAGAAAGAAATAGTCATATTCAATGCCGCAAAAATGATCCATACATAGTTACCTCTTTCTGCTCCTGACATGATCAAGAAAAACTTACCAAAGAATCCGGCAGTAGGAGGTACCCCTGCCAATGAGAATAATGCTATTGCTAACACCCAAGATAAGAATGGATTGGTTTTATAAAACCCTTTGAAGTCATCAATATTTTCTTTACCAGTTGTTGCAGAAACTAAGGCAACAACGCCGAATGCTGCAAGGTTAGAGAATAGATAAATTAAAAGGAAATAAATCACAGATGTCATACCCATTTTAGAAACACCTGAGAGACCCAATAAAACAAAACCTACCTGTGCAATGGATGAGAATGCAAGGAATCGTTTCATATTTTGTTGTCTAATCGCAAATAGATTTCCTATTAAAATGGTAAGTACGCTTAATAAAAAGATCATGAAATACCACTGAGGTTCTAAATTTCTAAATACGGTAAACATTACTGTCATAAAAATAAACAGGATAGCCGATTTAGATATTACAGAAAGGTAAGCGGTAACCACAACAGGGGCTCCTTCATAAACATCTGCAGTCCACAAGTGAAAAGGCACGACCGACATTTTAAAACTAAATCCTCCTAGAATTAAAATGAATACAAATATTTCCATTGGACCACCATGAATCACTTGTGCGATTTCTGAGAAGAATAAAGTACCTGTTACACCATATAACAATGAAATACCAAATAACATTAATGCAGAAGAAAAGGCAGATGATATGATTAATTTGAATGCAGCCTCAGATGATTTTCTTTTTTCAAGATCAAAATTTGCTAAAGCCGCTAAAGGAATAGTAGATAATTCAAGACCCAAATAAAAGATCAACAAATTACCGCTAGAGATCATAAAAAACATACCTAATAATGTAGACAGGATCAAAATATAGAACTCTATTAAATGCTTATGCTGCTTTAACCAAGGGTAAGCAATTAGAGAAACCAAATACATCCCTAGATTTAAAATGTTCTTTTGCAAAAAGATCAGATCATTCGAAAGATACATCCCGTTAAATAAACTGCCCGGTAGGTTATAAAAGAAACCTGCGATCAGATTCACTAACAATAATAAATTGATGGTATACAGAAGGGTTTCATTCTTCCAATCTTTTGATCCTACTTTTATAAAGAGTAAGATAAAAATAATGGCGATGATCAACCACTCCGACTTTAGTACTTGTAAGTATTCGTTCAACATAATGTAAGTTTCAAATTTTCAGTTCGCTATTATTAATGATTAATGGCTACACCGAGTTTATTGATAATAATTTCTGTTCCTGGTTGTATTAAGTCGATCAATAAAAAAGGCGCCATACCAACAATTAGAATGCCACTAATCAAAACAACTGCAGCAAATTTTTCATTCCAACTGGCATCATTTAAATGCTCATAATGTGTATTGGTTATTGGCCCCATGATTGTTTTACCAGCTGCCCTTAAAATATAGACTGCAGTAACAACAATCGACGCACAAGCAAGTATGGTAGCTAGTCTGTACAAATTATCTGTATTCTGCCATGAGCCCATGAATATGGTCATTTCAGAAACAAATCCACTAAATCCGGGTAATCCTAATGAACTAAGACCCGCAATCACAAACACCGTAGAAATAAAAGGCATGATTTTTAATAATCCGCCCAATTGAGCAACCATTCTTGTATGTGTTCTACTATAGATCATTCCAATAGCTGCGAAGAAAAGGGCAGTCATTAAACCGTGAGAAACCATTTGCATTACGGCACCAGTCAAGGAAGTTTGCGTGAGCATCCCAATACCTAGTAATACAAATCCACAGTGACTCACTGATGAATAAGCGTTGATATATTTTAAATCGGTTTGCATCATGGTAGCGAAAGCTCCATAAATGATCGCGATGGTTGCTAATAAAATAATTACCCATGAATAAGCATGAGCTGCATCAGGCATTAAGAATGTGGCTACTCTTAAACAACCATAGCCTCCTAATTTCATAGAGATCCCTGCTAAGAACATAGATGCTGCTGTGGGGGCAGATGCGTGACCATCGGGTACCCATGTATGAAAAGGGAAGATGGCAGTAAAAATACCAAACCCAATAAAGGCAAAAGGAAAGAACAATTTTTGTGTTTCTATCGGAATATTCATTTTAGAGAGCAACAACAAATCAAATGTATGTGCACCAGTTGAAGTGTGTGAGCTAAAATATATTCCAAAAATTCCGACCATAATCAGTGCTGAACCTCCCATCAACATCAATGCTAATTTCATAGCACTGTATTCTTTTTTTCCACTTCCCCAAATGCCTATTAATAAAAATTTAGGGATTACTGCTACTTCTAAGAAGAAGAACATGGTGAAGATATCTAATGAAATAAAGAATCCATAAGCACCTAGACTGAGTAGAATCAATAAGAAGAAAAACTCTTTTGAGAGTGTATCCATGCTCCATGATACCAAGATCCCAGCCACTACAATAAAGCTGGTTAGCAAGATCATAGCAATGGAAATACCATCCACTCCAATATGATATTGAAGATGCAAAGGAGCAAACCAGTCCTGGATATATTCAAAAAGCATTTGCGACTTATTACCTGTTGCACGCTCGGCATTATAGGCCAATAATAATTTCACAGCCAATCCGAGCTGAAGCAATGCGCCAGCGAGTGCAATACTGCGAATCTGTTTCAAATTCTGCGCAAATAGAATCGCAAGTGCAGTGAACAGAGGAAATAATAAGAATAATGTCAAGTTCATGTGTTATATTTTATTTCCACAGATAAATGAATGCAATAATTAGTCCAGCAATACCTCCAAAGAAATACAGTGCATAATCCTGCACTTTGCCGGATTGAAAACCTTTGATCAATTCAGATAAACCAGCTGTTAGTGTTGCTAGTAAATTCATGAATCCATCAACTATATTTTTATCAAACCAAGCAGCTGGTCGGCCAATTAGATTGAACAATACTTTTTTGGTGATAAACAAATACACTTCATCGATATAGAATTTACGTGAAGCGGCTTTATATATCCCTCCCATTTGTATGGCAATTCTTTGTGGTAATTCATTGGCAGTTTTAAATAACCTGGTTGCCAATAAAATACCCGCAAGTGCTAATGAAACAGGTAATATTGAGAATGTGATTGGAACACTTGAATGAATGGCATTTCCATCGGCAGTGATCCAACTTGAGATTGGAACAAAGCCTGCCACTACGGCTAGGATTGCTAGTAGAATTAAAGGAATTTTCATTGTCCAGGTTCCTTCGCCATGATGACCATGCTGTGTATCCGCTGGCTTACTCCAGAAAATGGAATAGTATAATCTAAACATGTAGAAAGCCGTTAAACCAGAAGTCAATAAAGCAACAGCATACACTAATTTGTTTGATTCGAATGAAGCCATCAGTATTTCTTCTTTACTAAAGAATCCAGAGAAAGGAGGAATACCGGCAATGGCTAAGCAGGCAATTAAGAAACTGATATGTGTAATGGGCATTAATTTTCTTAGTCCCCCCATATCTTTCATTTCATTGCTATGCACCATATGTATTACAGCACCAGCGCCCAAGAATAATAATGATTTAAAGAAAGCATGTGTAAATAAGTGGAACATAGAACCCATAAAACCTAGTCCCTCTTCTCCATTATATTTAGATACACCCAATGCAAACATCATGTATCCGATCTGCGACATGGTTGAATAAGCCAGCACTCTTTTAATATCTGTTTGTGTACAGGCAATTACTGCAGCAAAGAAAGCAGAGAAGGCACCTGTATACATCACAACGTTTAATGCATTTGGATCGGACAGCGCAAAAACAGGAAATAATCTAGCCACTAAGAATACGCCAGCAACAACCATTGTTGCAGCATGGATCAAGGCTGATACAGGGGTTGGACCTTCCATTGCATCTGGTAACCAGATATGCAGTGGGAACATCGCAGATTTTCCGGCACCACCCATGAATACCAGGAGTAGCCCCCAAGTAAGCGCAGAAACGCCTAAGAATGAAGCCGCGTTAATCGCAGTTAAATAAGGAGAACCAGCTGTGGTTAATCTTTCTATCAATACTCCAAAATCAAGTGTATGTGAATAAAATGACAAAACTAAAATCCCTATTAAAAATCCTAAGTCAGCAAACCTTGTTACAATAAATGCTTTTTTTGATGCGGCAACTGCACTTGGTTTCTCGAAATAGAAACCAATTAATAAGAAAGAAGAAACACCCACTAATTCCCAAAATAAATAGATCTGAAAAATATTTGATGATAAAACCAGTCCCAACATAGAAAAAGTAAACAAACCTAAGAATGCATAATAAGTAGCAAAGCGGGTTTCACCCTTCATATATCCCAGGCTAAACAGATGCACCATTAGAGAAACAAAGCTCACAACTACCAACATCATTACAGTAATTGGGTCGATCAAGATGCCTAGGTCGATCGAAACACCTGGACTAAACTGAAGCCATGTGAATTTTGCGACTTCCATTTTTTGAAATATTCCATTGACCTTGCCGCTAACAAAAAAATATTCGTAGGCAGTACTCAATGATAATAGGGTAGAAGTTAATAGACCCAGCGTTCCAATAATGCCAGCTGAATTAGTAAAATATTTTCTACCAAATAAGCCTAGTACCAGAAAGCAGGCTAGTGGAATTAAAGGAATTAACGCTATATAAATTGGATGACTCATGTTAACAGTTATTGTTAGAGATGAATTCTTTGATTGTTAATATTTCATGTCAGATGCGTCTTCTACATCAATAGAATGATGGCTTCTGTATAAGTTAATAATGATCGCGATCGCTACTGCGGCTTCTGCTGCTGCAATGGTTATCACGAAAATGGTAAAGAAAATACCGTCTAATTTTTCTGGATAGAGGTATTTATTAAATGCGACAAAATTGATGTTCACACTGTTTAACATCAGCTCAACCGACATCAACATAGTGATCATGTTTCTCCTTGTAAATAAGCCGTATACGCCTATAAAGAATAAGCCGGTACTTAAATAAAGAATATGGGTTAAAGGAATTTCACTCATGGTTGATTATTGAATAGAATTTTGAAAAGTTGTGGCGTCTTTGTCATTCGACTTCATAGCTATCACAATACAACCGATCATGGCAGCCAATAATAACATACTGATTAATTCAAATGGTAATAGATAACCAAAGTTTTTGGTATCCAGCATTTGAGTACCTATTTGATTTACATTTAAATTAAATGCCGTTGTAGCGTTAGGTTTAAAAGTATATAAGCTGATGAGTCGGCCTACAAATCCAGCTCCAAATAATACTGCTAAAGCCGCAAATATGCTTCGAGTAAATATTGGTTTTGGCATTTCATCACCTGATTTTATAGTAAGGAATATGGAGAAGATGATCAGTACTACGATACCTCCCACATAAACGATTATTTGTACAGCAGCTAAAAATTCTAGCTGCATCCAGAAATACAAAGAGGCGATGCCAATCAAAGAAAATAATAACCAGATCGATGCCCGGAAAATTTTCCTAGTAGTCACCGCTAATACCCCTGTGCCAAGTATAAAAGCGGCGATGATATAAAATATAATGGATGCTGCACTCATAATTTTTCTTTATTCTTTGATAAAATTTATTCTACACCTGCTTTTAATTTCGAATCAGGTTTATTTAATCTTTTAGTTAATAGTCCGCGATTGAATACGCTATGTTCAAATGTATTCGCCATATTGATGGCAGCAGTTGGACATGCTTCAACACAAAGTCCACACATTGTACAAAGCTCCAAATGATACACAAAAGTGTCGATCGCTTTTTTCTTTTTTCCTTCTGGACTGATATCGAACTTATTTATGATTTTGATGGTGCCATTCGGACAAGCTAATTCACAAGCAGAACAACCCGTACAAGCGTGTTCATTGTTCTCATCATGAGTCATCACAACTTCGCCCCTAAAACGCTCTGGAAGTTTCAGCGTATCCCTGTTGTCAGGATACTCTTCTGTGATAATTTCTTTATGGTGTGTGAAGTAATAACCGGTACGATTCAATCCCACCAGCAATGATTTCATTGCACCATAAACTTCTTTTAAATAATCTACTATAAACATCTGACTGTTTTATTTCAAATTAAAAATGCCATCCTTGAATTGCTACCAATGTCATCACAATCAAATTCACCATGCTTATTGGTAATAAATATTTCCACTCTAGATTTAACAATTGGTCAACCCTTAATCTTGGGAAGGTCCATCTAAACCACATGATCAAAAAGATTAGGAAAAATGTTTTTCCGAAAAACCAAATGAACGACGGTATATAATCCATGATATGATTAAAAGCCGCCCAGTTACCAATATGAAAAGGCATCCATCCACCTAAAAATAGGGTAGCGCCGATTGCACAAACAATAAATATGTTGATGTATTCTGCTAAGAAGAATAAGGCGAATTTCATACCAGAATATTCAGTGTGGAATCCGGCTGTTAATTCTGATTCAGCTTCCGATAGATCAAATGGAGCGCGGTTGGTTTCGGCAGTTACTGCAATAATAAATACTACAAAAGAAATGAGGGCAGGAATATGTGCTTTAAATAACCACCATCCATTTTGTTGAGAAAGAACGATATCATTTATATTCAAGCTTCCAGTTAATACTATAATAGAGAGAACAGATAATCCAACTGATAATTCATAGCTCACCATCTGGGCTCCGCTACGCATAGCACCTAATAATGAATATTTGTTATTGCTTGACCATCCAGCCATTAAAATACCAATGACCGAAACAGAAGAAATGGCTGATACATACAATACGCCAATATTAATATCCCAAATATGAAAACCTTTTGCAAAGCCAATAGGAGCTAATACGAGCATTGCAACCATCATTACAATATAAGGAGCGAGGTTGAAAAGGAATTTATCAGCACCATCTGGTGTGAGTCCTTCTTTCATGATTAACTTAACAGTATCGGCAGCACTTTGAAAAATTCCTTTCGGACCCACACGATTTGGTCCCAGGCGGATCTGGATCCATGCTGCCACTTTTCTTTCCATGATCACTAGCACCAACCCAAGAGCTGCGAATAATGCAATAGCCAATACACCTACAATTACAAATTCAAAGAGTAGGGCAATAGCCGGAGGAAAGGTTTTAATTAACCAATCCTGAACAAGTGTTGTTAAACTTTCTAAACTAAACATTTATTGATGTTGTCTTAAGTAACAAAATAGCTTTTACTAACGGTCAATATCTGGAATTACCAGATCCAATGTTCCCATTGATGCAATTAGGTCACCAATTTTTCCTCCTCTTGTGATATGGTCTAAGCAAGCAAGATTTGAAAATCCTGGTGAACGAAATTTAATTCTATAAGGAGTTGTTCCTCCTTCACTAACAATATATACACCCAATTCACCACGAGCAGTTTCTACACGCTGATAAAATTCACCCTTCGGTAATTTTAAAACTGCTTTAGTTTTTGCTTGAAAATCGCCTTCAGGAATATTGTCAATTAATTGTTCAATGATCTTGATGGATTCATTCATTTCACGCAAACGCACCATATAACGTGCAAATGAATCGCCTTCTGTTTCTAAAATTTCTTCGAAATCAAGTTGGTTGTATATTTCGTAAGGATAGAGTTTACGAACATCGCAGGAGACTCCGCTACCACGGGCGGCTGGACCAGTAACACCATAAGAGATCGCAGCTTCTTTTGATAAATGCCCTACACCTTTCATACGATTTTGGAAAATGATATTTCCAGTTACTACCTCATCGTATTCATGAATTTTCTGTTTATATAATTTCAAGAAACCTTTAACTCTTGATTGAAAATTAGGATGCAGATCCATCATCACACCACCGGGAACCATATAATTCATGGTAAGTCTTGCTCCGCAAGTTTCTTCCATGATATCATTAATAGTTTCACGTTCTCTGAATGCATAGAAGAAAGGAGTGAATGCACCTAAGTCCATCGCCATTGCTCCCCACCATAATTCATGAGATGCAATGCGTGTTAATTCGTCCATCAATACCCGAATCACTTGCGCTCTTGCAGGAAGTTCTACACCCAATCCTTTTTCAAC
Organism: uncultured Bacteroidota bacterium; assembly: GCA_903821465.1. GTDB lineage: Bacteria > Bacteroidota > Bacteroidia > Chitinophagales > Chitinophagaceae > Sediminibacterium. The sequence continues at coordinate 33,773 of CAIJLK010000085.1, forward strand.
TGTTAGTGCACATGCGTGGTTATTAATATGAGCAGATAAATAATCCATTCTGCTTGTTGTATAAATAAACTGCCTATATGTTAGGCTCTCGCACATTTTTTCAATAGAACGGTGGATATAACCCAAATGTGGTTCTACTTTCTTAATGGTTTCTCCATTTAAAGTAATTACCAAGTGTAATACACCATGGGTTGCTGGGTGTTGCGGACCCACATTAATTATTAAATCTCCTTCTGCTGTTTTGCCTATTTCTTCAACCATTTTTGTTGATTTGTTTTTTAAATCCCCTGAGGCTCATTATTGGTCTCAACTTTATAATGCTATAATTTGATCATATTGATAGGATCTTCATAATCCTTTCTAAGTGGATAACCCACCCAATCATCGGTCAATAAAAGCCTTCTTAAATCTGGATGTTCTAAGAAAATAACACCGAATAAATCGTACACTTCTCTTTCAAACAATTCAGCACCACGCCAGATATCACAAACGGTTATTACTTCAGGATTTGTTCTGTCTAATTTAATTTTCACAACAATATTATCCAGCGTTGTTGTTGATCTTAGATGATAAACCATGGTAAAATGAGTTTTCCAATCAACACAGGTTAAGCAGAATAAAAAATTAAAAGGGAAAGCTTCGCAATTCCTTAATTTTTGAGCTGCATCTTTCCAATCTGCAGCTTCAATACCAATATTCAACCATTCACCACCTTCTTCAAAAATGGCATTTGGTAGTAATTCGCTGATGATCGTTTTTATTTCCTCGTTTGACATATATATGGAGTCAATTTTTGAATGATTTAATTCTTAAAGACCTTGTTTCATCTGTTCCCTTGTCATTCCCATTTTGATCTTGTCTTGCAATGTGATCAACGCATGAATCAATGCCTCAGGTCTTGGAGGGCAGCCAGGAATATATACATCCACTGGAATAATATGGTCTGCACCTTTTACAACTGAATAGGTATTATAGAAAAAAGGACCTCCGCTAATAGCGCAAGCCCCCATGGCAATTACATATTTCGGATCAGCCATCTGATCGTACAACCTTTTTAAGACCGGAGCCATTTTATTAACAATGGTGCCGGCTATAATAATTACATCGGCTTGTCTTGGTGTGGCACGTGCAACTTCAAATCCAAATCTAGAAAAGTCGTATTTAGGGCCAGCAACCTGCATATATTCAATACCACAACAGCTGGTTGCAAAAGTTAATGGCCATAAAGAATTTGATCTAGCCCAATTAACCAGGTCATCAATTTTTGATAAAACAATACCACCACCGGGCACTTCTTGTATCTGACCTGGAAATTCGTTTATTAAAGTATTTTCTGTAGAACTCATATAAGTAGATAGCGCTTTTGAATGATTTATAGTGTATTAAATCCATTTTAATGCACCTGATTTGTGTGCATATAAGAATCCCATAAATAATATAAAAAAGAATACAATGATTTCAAATAATGCGGTAATGCCTACTTGTTTTACCACTACAGCCCATGGATACATAAATACTAATTCAACATCAAAAATTAAAAAGATCAATGCAAATAAATAATATCCAACATGAAATTGATTCCAGGGAGAACCTTTAGTTGGAATACCGCATTCGTATGCTTCGCCCTTTTGAGAATTTTTTGAACCTTTTACAAATAATAGTGCGATTGAAATCCC
>CAIJLK010000086.1 GCA_903821465.1 uncultured Bacteroidota bacterium
GCTAAATTGGTACGCAAAACTTTAGGAAAACGGAAAGCTTCTTCAGAAGTAGCAATATTATAAGAAGAAGCAGGAAGACCTGGAGTTGGAGCAAAGCTAGGATAGCTTGCAGGTGCATTTGGATTAAATGGATATGCAGCAGTATTGTTAATATTAACACCACCGTTTAACACACCATTGTTACCAACTTGGTTACTAACAAATACGAATGGTGGGCGGCCAGTAAACATACCGATACCTCCACGAATTTGTGTTTTTTTGTCACCATTGATATCATAGTTAAATCCTACTCTTGGGCTGATCATTAATTTTGCAGAAGGCAAAATAGAAGTACTCAACTTAGTTGGGTTTCCTTTACTGTCAACGAAATTCATTCCGTCAACTTCTGGATTTGCATATCCACCACCAGAGAAGAAAGGAAGTTCTAAACGAATACCATAAGTCAAATTGAAATTAGATTCCAAGTTAACTTCATCCTGAATATAAGCTGCAATTTCTCTAGATTTTGTTGTTGCATACCATGGACCACCGCTAGCTAGGTTACTAAAGTTTGCTCTGTAGTTTCTCATAAATACAGGGCTGAATGCTTGATTCGGATTAGCTAAATAAGCATTTGCAGCTGTGTAGAAATCTGTAAGGTTATTGAAAGTATAAACACCATTAATCAAAGGAGTAAATCCGTTTGTGAATGTGAAACTCTCGTAAGATACCCCAGCAGTCAATGTATGTTTGCCTAAGTATGCAGTAAGGTTATCGCTAAACTGCCAAGTATCTGTGTTCAACAAGTTGTTCGGAGTGAACGGATCGTTACCGAAAGAAATATAGTTCAAACTCTGTGAGGTTTGAGCTGAAGGCAATGAAGAACTTGCAGAAGTTGGTAAGGTAGTCAAAGCACTTGTTCCATCCTGAATATCAACCATTGGGAATTCACCACCTTTTACAGCACGGAAATCTCTGTTAGCTGTATAACCGAAAGTCAAATCATTACTGATCCTGTTACTTAAACGGCTATTTAATTGTGCAATAACACCATAGATATTATTGTTGATTACATAGGCAGAATTCGCATAAGTCATTGATGCAGATCCCGGACCTCTTGATCCATTGGTTGTATTACTACTACTAACACCTACATCTCTTACAGATTTCAACATATTTCCTCTGATACTCAATTTATGTTTATCGTTGATATTCCAATCGATACGAGCAACAGCTTTATCACTCTTGGTAATGAAAGGATAGCCTTGATAAGCACCAGTATTATAGTTGAATTTGCTTAACATGAAAGCCGATAATGTTTCCAAATCAGATTGCTTAACACGAGAAGTGTTACCGCTAATTGGAGAAGCACCATTACTTGCATCAGCAGTAAATAAAGTACCTACGTCATTTCTTCTTTCACCTTCATAGTTTAAAAAGAAGAATAATTTATTTTTTACGAGAGCACCACCCAAACTAACACCAAATTGTTTCACATCGAATGCGTTTGTAGTTACATCCTGTAATCCAGCCGCACCAGCTTTTGTACCAACCATGCTTTCATTTCTCACGTTGTAGAAACCAGTTCCGTGTAAAGTGTTTGTACCACTCTTAGTTACAGCATTGATACTTGCACCAGTAAAACCAGATTCTCTTAAGTTGTAAGGAGAAACGTTAATTTGAATTTCTTGAATCGCATCAAGAGAGATAGGAGCAGAGTTAGTCTGACCGCCATTCAATGCACTAAGACCGAAACTATTGTTGAAGATAGATCCATCTAAAGTGAAGTTAATAGCACGTGCATCCTGTCCAGCAAATGACAAACCATTTGATTGTGGAACCAAACGAGTAAGGTCAGTCACGTTTCTACTGATTGTTGGTAAACTTCCCAATAAGCGAGAACTGATATTGGTAGAAGCTCCTTTTCTGTCCTTAGAAATCAAAGCACCCTTACGAGCGGTACCAACTACAGTAACTTCTGTTAATTGCGCTTTTGCATCAAGCAAAGAAACGTCTATCACACTAGGCTCACCTAGTTGGATATAAACATCAGTTACAGTTTCAGTTTTTAATCCTACATAGGTAAAAACTACTTTATATGGCCCCCCAATACGTAAGCCAGGTACAGTATACTTTCCGGATGTTGTAGATACAGATTTGTATCTAGAACCAGATGGCTCGTGGGTAACTTCAATAGAAGTTCCTACAAGTGGCGCATTAGTTGCGTCTTTCACTGTACCGGTTATTGTACCGGTAGTAACTTGTGACATTGCTGTGATGGCTATGAGATAAGCCATTGCAGCAAGCAAAATTTTCTTCAGATTTAACATAAATTGCAGATTTAAAGCTGCAAATATGGTGTTAAAAAAGTTAATTAACATGGATTTTGCTATAAATTTTATGTTACCCTATGCCAAATATTAACAAATGTTCTTTTTTTGTTTATAATTTTTATGGTTCCGTGCAGCGATTGTACTTTTGCTGCCTAATTTAAAATTATGTTAGATAGGATTGAAGAAGCGATTGAGGCGATCAAAAATGGTCAGTTAGTTATTGTAGTGGATGATGAAGACCGTGAAAATGAGGGGGATTTTATTGTTGCAGCCAGGCATGCCAGTCCAGAAGTCATCAATTTTATGAGTAAGGAAGGTAGGGGTTTGATTTGTGCGGCATTAACCGAAGAGCGGTGTAAGGAGCTTGAATTAGAGCCAATGGTGCGGTCAAATACTTCTTTACATGAAACTGCATTCACAGTATCGGTTGATTTAAATGGTCATGGAACATCTACAGGGATTTCTGCACAAGACCGTTCTAAAACTGTTTTGGCCTTAATAAATCCAGCAACAAAAGCTTCAGATCTTGGACGCCCAGGGCATATATTTCCCTTAATTGCAAAAAATGGGGGTGTTTTACGTCGAACTGGACATACAGAAGCAACAGTTGATCTAGCCCGTTTAGCTGGGTTGGAACATGCTGGTGTGTTAGTAGAAGTAATGAACGAGGATGGCACAATGGCCCGGTTACCTCAATTACTTGAAATTGCCAAGAAATTTAAACTTAGAATTATTTCTATTAAAGACTTGATCGATTATCGGTTGAAGTCAGATTCACTGATTGAAGAATTAGTTCGGGTTGATATGCCCACCAAATATGGACATTTTACCTTAGTAGCTTTCAAGGAAAAAATAACAGGTGCTGAACACCTTGCACTTGTTAAAGGTCAGTGGGAAGCAGATGAACCTGTGCTTACTCGGGTCCATAGCAGCTGTTTTACTGGTGATATTTTAGGAAGTCTTCGATGCGATTGTGGCGACCAATTACACCATGCTATGAAAATGGTTGAGAAGGAAGGAAAGGGAATTATTTTGTATATGAATCAGGAAGGTAGAGGGATTGGGTTGATTAATAAACTGAAAGCCTACAAATTACAGGAAGAGGGGATGGATACGGTAGAAGCCAACTTACACTTAGGGTTTGGAATGGATGAAAGGGATTATGGGGTTGGGGCACAAATTCTTCGCAGCCTTCATGCTACTAGATTAAAGCTGATGAGTAATAATCCTAGAAAGCGTGCCGGACTAAAGGGATATGGGATTGAAATTGTAGAAACAGTTGCAATAGAAACCATTCCTAATGAACATAATGAAAGGTACTTGACTACTAAGCGCGATAAGCTTGGTCACGAAATATTAAAGAAATAAAAAATGCCTCTCGATTTTGTTCGAGAGGCATTTTTTTAATGTTTATTTTTTAGTTCTTCTAAACTAGCTTTTGTTTCGTCCAGTTCTTTTTTCAGACTAATCATATAGAGTGTTAACTCTTCCACCTTTTTCAAAAGAGTAGCATTCATTTTCCCAAGATCTAAGCCATTTGCCATGACTTCTTCAGTTGTTGGAACATCTGGCAGATGCTTGTTATCTGTAATAAATTTTTCCAGTTTTTGTATTGATAGTAATTGATAATCGGGAGCGAAAACATTATCATACCAGTCCTTCGAATCCTTTATGGCCACTTTTACCTTCTCTGTTAGAATACCTTGCTCTACATATAATTTATAACCATCATACTGTGTCTGAACTTCGCCAATCTTTACACGGCCTTCATAAGAATCTACTGAAAAGAATTCCTTTTCTGTGGCATCAGTAGGCGATTTGTAACTTATTTTAAATGTCTGAGCAGTCTTTAAAGTATTATCCCCCGAAACCCTTGCGCCAACCGTCCAATAGCTAATATTTTTCGGGTCAGTCACATTCCCATTTGAAAACATAATACTTGGTTCATTTTGCCCAGCTGAAGCCCATTCATTGCTCAGTTTTAAAAGGAAATTCTTTTTGGTTGTGTTGCCTGCTCCACGTTTGATTTCCATAGGGGCACTTGGTGTTTGTGTTCCAATACCCACAAAACCTGCGGAGGGGAAAACATTCTCTTTACTGCCGTCGCCCAGATTCCCGGCTACTGATTTATTTGCTGAGCTGGTCTTAGGCTTAATGGTTGGAGGAACTTGTCCAAAACTATAAATAGCAAGACTGCTGCAAAAAACGAATGATACTAATTTTTTTTTCATTTTGCTACAATTTTCAGGGGCTGGGGAATTGTTTATACCTATAACCTAGGGCAAAACTAAAACAAAATGGTCATCAGCCTTCCAAACTAAACGCTATAAACCCGTTCAAATTGTGTAATACAATAGCTTGGGGCAAATAAAAAAAGTGGCGAACCACTTTTTTTATTTCTAAGAACGATTTATCTATGGGGACTATGTCCGTATTCCTCATCTTCCCTTTCTTTCTCTTTCTCGTAAGCCCTAATAATTGACTTAACCAAACGGTGCCTAACCACATCTTCTTCATTTAGTTCAATATGGGCAATCCCTTCAACATTTTTAAGGATCCGGGTAGATTTTTCCAATCCGCTGCGCATATTTCGCGGTAGGTCAACCTGAGTTGGATCGCCCGTAATAATTGCTTTTGCATTTGCACCAATCCGTGTTAGGAACATTTTTAATTGCAGGTCATTTGTATTCTGTGCCTCATCTAAAATAATAAATGCATTATCAAGTGTTCGTCCACGCATATAGGCCAATGGCGCAATTTCGATGGTTCTCGTACTCATATAATAGCCTAACTTATCTGCTGGGATCATATCATCTAATGCATCATACAAAGGACGTAAGTAAGGATCAATTTTTTCTTTCAGATCCCCCGGAAGGAAACCCAAACTCTCACCAGCTTCAACCGCAGGACGAGTTAAAATGATTTTCTTGACCAGTTTGTTTTTTAAGGCACGAACTGCCAATGCAACCGCTGTATAAGTTTTACCAGTTCCAGCTGGTCCGATGGCAAACACAATATCGTTCTTGTCTGCCGCCAACACCATTTTTTTCTGATTTTGTGTTCTTGCACGAACAGTCTTTCCATTTGGTCCAAATACCAAAATGTCGTTTGGATTTTTGTCAATGAAATTGTCGACCGTTTCAACATCATCTCCACCAAGAATCTGCTGAAAATAAATTTCACTTAAATGTCCATTCCTTTCGAGGTATTGAATAATGAGATCGATTTTTTCTTTTGCGGTATCGATATGCTCTGGGGCTCCGCTTAACTTTAACTGGGTTCCTCTTGATAGGATCTTAAGTAAAGGGAATTTTTTCTTCAAGAGGTCTAACTTTCCGTTGTTTACGCCAAAAAATTCGATGGGGTTAACGGTTTCGAGGTTAATGATTGTGTCAGTCAATATACTTCGGTTTTAGAGATTACAGGATCTTGAATCAATTAATAATGTCTTTCTCAAATTTAATTGGATAAGCGTATTAAAACCTAGTAATTCTTATCAACAGATGTGGATATAAAAACAATTATTTCGTCTGAAATACTGCATTGTATATATTGAATAAAAGATAGATTAATCTTTTATGAAATTTTCGGATTATAATAATCAGAACATTCTTTTTCTTATAATGCTTTTAGTGCAGCAATGGTTGCTTTAGGGTCTGCTGATTTGAATACTGTATTTCCAGCAACTAAAACATCAGCTCCGGCATTCAAGATTGCCTTCGCATTTAAGAGCGTTACACCTCCATCAATTTCAATCAATGTATGTAAGCCTCTATCCTTGATCATTTTTTTTAGTTGCCTAATCTTATCAATAGTTTGGGGAATAAAAGATTGTCCACCAAAACCAGGGTTAACACTCATGATACAAACTAGATCGATATCATCTAATACATCCTCTAATAAATGCACGGGTGTGTGTGGGTTTAAAGCAACACCAGCTTTCATTCCTAACGATTTGATCTGTTGTAAATTTCTATGCAAATGCGGGCATGCTTCATAATGTACCGTTAATACATCTGCCCCTGCTTTCTTAAATGCTTCTGCATATTCCCCTGGTCTTTCGATCATTAAATGAACATCACAAACCTTCGTAGTTGCTGTTCGAATCTGTTCTATTACGGGTAATCCAAAACTAATGTTGGGTACAAAGATTCCGTCCATCACATCCAAATGAAACCAGTCAGCAACACTCTCATTCAGCATATTACATTCTGAACCTAATTCTAAAAAATTACTTGCTAATAGGGATGGTGCGATGATGGGCATTCGGATATTTTTTGCGAAGTTACGATTTTGTTTTTAGCGACTCAAAGCGTTTTTTAATCGCTTTATAGCTGTTTCCGCTTCTATTATTTTGGGATCAAGGGAAAGTGCTTTCTCATAATTCTCAATAGAAGCATTCACATCTTTCAGGGCTTCATAGGTCTTGCCTAACCAATAATAAGCATCTGGATAATTGTTCTTTACACTGATTGCTGTTTTAAAAATTTTCAAAGCTTCATTAAACTGCTTATTATCATAATAGATAAATCCCATTTCCATATAAGCTTCCATATAAGTGTAATTATTAGAAATACAGTTTGTGAAAAAATGAATAGCTTTTTTAGAATCATTTGTTCTTGCAAAATATACACCAGCAATAAAGTCGCAATGCGATTGATAGGTTCTTCCCATTCTCAATTCAGCCACTCTTTGGCATAGCTCTAAAGCTTTACTGTTTTTGATTTCTGCATAAATATTTGCCAATGCTAACAAGGCATCTGGAGAAGCATAGATTTTTGCAGCCTTACTATAAGCATTAATGGCACTAATCGTGTCTTTTGCCTGTTCTGAAATTTGTGCTTTTTTAAACCAAAGTCCAAAATTGCTACTATCTTTTTTTATTAAAGCATCAACTTCAATTATTGCAGGAGCATAATCACCCAGACTATCTAAAGCATTCACTAATATTAAATGCAGGCCAACACTATCTGGAAATTGGTTTGCCAATTTTTCAAGCCGGGCAATTTCTGCTGGTAACGACTTTTGCTGGCTGCTGATTTTTTTATCCTTTGGTGCATTATTGCAAGCCATCAATAAAATCAGGGAAATATAAATAAACTGCTTACTCATTCCCCAAAAGTACAAAGGCAATTGAGCTTATGTGATTTTTTTGACAAAACTCAAGCTGTAACCCCCTATTTTTGTATGATATTAACATTTTATGAAAGCAATTATTGTAGCAATTACATTTTTATTTGTCAGTTCTTTAGTGTTGAATGCACAAGAAAAGTCGGCCGTTTTAGACTCCGTTCATTTTGCTGGAGAAAAGCATTTTAAGAATATCCGACAGCTAACTTTTGGCGGTGATAACGCAGAAGCCTATTGGAGTTACGACGGTAAGTCCATCATTTTTCAACGCACCAATCCTAAAGAAGGGTTGAATTGCGATCAGATTTTTATCGGAAAAATACCGACTAGTCCTGATGAGCCATTTACCTATAAAATGGTGAGTTCAGGTAAGGGTAGAACTACTTGTTCTTACTTTTTACCAGATGGCAAGCATATCATATATGCATCAACTTTTAAGGGCGGAGATTCTTGCCCTCCTTTACCTGATAGAGCTAAATATGGCAATAAATATATTTGGCCATTATACGACTCTTACGATATTTTCATGGCTACAATCGATGGAAAAATAGTGAAACAATTAACTACTGCAAAAGGGTATGATGCAGAAGGAACCCTTTCTCCCGATGGCAAAAAAATGATTTATTGCAGTGATAAAGATGGAGATCTTGATTTGTATATCATGGATTTAAAGTCAGGTAAAGAAAAGCGTGTAACAAATACTTTAGGTTATGACGGTGGCGCCTGGTTTAGTCCGGATGGAAATAAAATTGTTTGGAGAGCTAGTCGCCCAAAAACAGAAGAAGAAATTAAAGAATACAAAGATTTTTTAGCACAAGGCCTAGTTGCACCTACGCATATGGAAGTATATGTAGCAAATGCAGATGGTTCTGATGCCAAACAAATTACTTTTTTAGAGCAAGCTAATTGGGCGCCTAATTTCACCCCAGATAGTAAGCATATTATTTTCTGCAGCAATCATGAATACAAAAGAGGATTTCCTTTCAATATGTATCTGACAGATATTAATGGAAAAGGATTGGAGAAGATCAGCCGCGATCGAGGTTTTGATGCATTTCCTATGTTTAGTCCAAATGGCAAGAAAATAATTTTCGCCAGCAATCGTAACAATGGTGGTACACACGATACCAATTTATTTGTTGCTGATTGGGTTGATTAATAAAAAATATAATAAGGGTTAATTTTTAATTGGCTATTTTAAAAAAATAAAACATCATAATGAATCAAGGATTACTTCATTTACATAGTTTGTTACGTTGGATCATATTAATTCTTTTGGTTGTTAATATTGTTCGACATTTCTCTGCGGCTAATAAACCATTTACTGCAACTGATAATAAGTTGGGTCTGTTTTTAATGATAGCGGCACATACCACATTGTTGTTAGGATTGTATCAGTGGTTTACTGGTACATGGGGACTAACTAATATTCAACATATTGGGATGGGTGCTGCTATGAAGGATCGTATTTCGCGTTTCTGGGCTGTAGAACATACCACAGGAATGATCATTGGTATTATCTTAATTACGTTAGGTAAAACTGTTGCAAAGAAACCATTTGCTGATGCAGTAAAACATAAACGTAGTGCGATATTATTCTCTCTGGCACTAGTGATCATACTATTGAGTATTCCTTGGCCTTTTAGAGCCGGCATCGGTCGCCCTTGGTTTCCTGGTATGTAATTATCTTTTTCCTAATTCAATTACTTCACAGTCTTTGATTTCTTTACCGTCGATAGTGAAGCGGATAATGGTGCGCATATGATGCCAGCCATGTTTACCAGCAGCGCCCGGATTCATATGCAGGCAAGATTGTTCTGCATCGTACATGATTTTTAAAATATGCGAATGACCGCTAATGAATAATTGAGGCCTGATAGTTTTGATCAGTTTTTTTGTTGGCGGATTATATTTTGGAGGATAGCCACCAATATGTATCATGAGCACTTTTACTTCTTCGCAATGCCATTCCAATATTTCAGGGTACTCACTTCTTACATCGTATCCATCAATATTACCATAAACAGCTTTGAAAGGCTTTACTGCTTTCAATTCATCTGCAAGTGCTATAACGCCAAGATCCCCTGCATGCCAGATCTCGTCGCAGCCAGCAAAATGTTTTAAACAGGCTGGGTCAAGCCAACCGTGGGTATCAGAGAGGAGTCCAATTTTTGTCATACTAATTCTTATAATTCAATCAAAAGAAACAGTAGTTTTAATGATAGGTTGCAACTTATAGTAATTTTTTTGAGATACTCTTTTATAATAGAAACAATTTTTCATTCGTGATGAAATATTTAATGTTACTTTTTGGGCTATTTTTTTTTAGCCAACTCGATGCCCAATATTTTGGTGGTAATCCTAAAGGGCAAAAATGGTTACAATACAACACAGATTCTGTAAGAGTTATATTTCCCCAAGGCATGGAATTGGCTGCAAAAAGAATTCTACATAATGCAGCTAGCATTCAGCAAAACGACCGAAGCAGTTTAGGGGTTGCGCAAAGAAAAATCAATCTGGTTTTGCAAAATGGCCGAACCGAATCTAATGCTTATGTAGGTTTGGCTCCTTGGCGATCTGAATTTTATACTAATGCACCACAAGATCCTTTTGAATTAGGTGCTATCAATTGGATAGATAATTTAACCATTCACGAATTCAGGCATGTTCAACAATATAGCAATTTCAATAAAGGACTCTCGAAATTTGCATCGATCATTTTGGGGCAACAAGGTCAGGCCTTGGCCAACTCAGCAGCAATTCCTGATTGGTTTTTTGAAGGCGATGCAGTGTATAATGAAACTAGATTTTCGCCGCAGGGTAGGGGAAAGCTAGCATTATTTATGAGTAGTTATAAAAGTCTTTTTCTTGCGAATAAGCAGTATTCTTATGTGCAACTTCGAAATGGATCATTTCGAAAATATATTCCGGACCATTATAACTTAGGATATTTATTAGTGGCTTATGGAAGAAAACAATATGGCGATACTATCTGGCAAAAGATTACCGCCGATGCTGCATCGTTTAAACCATTATTTTATCCATTTCAACAAGCTGTTAAAAAATATACAGGCATAGGCTATGAGCAGTTTGTAGATAATGCTATGCGCTATTATCAGCAGATTTGGGCAGGTGATAAAAAAGCGCAAATCAATTGGCTTACAAAGGCTGCAGTTAACGATGTGGTAGATTATAAATATCCATACAAAACAAATCAGGGGGAACTATTAGTATTAAAAAAGTCGCTCAAAAAAATCCCGGCATTTTATACAATTGATAAGACTGGAAAGGAACAAAAAATTGCTGATCGTTCCATTGCCGTAGATGATTATTATTCCTATAAAAATGGCAGGGTTGTCTATGCAGCATATCAACCCGATATCCGCTGGGGCAACAGAGAATTTAACGCGATCAAATTGCTAGATATAACAAGTGGAACAGAGCAAACAATTGTTAGGGGTTCAAAATATTTTTCGCCCGACATCTCAAACGATGGCACACGTTTATTGGCTATCGAATTAGATCCTATCAAAGGTTCATCCTTAGTAGTACTTGATCAAGAAGGTAAACAAATCAATCATTTTCATAAGGAAGGATGGGTATTAGCTAATCCAAAATTTTCGGCCAATGATCAGGCTATTTATATGACTGCCAGAAATGATCTTGGTGAAATGAGTCTTTTAAAAAAATCGATCGATTCAAATGCGATTGTTGAAACGGTGTTGCCTTTTTCGAATCGCCTGATTGGTTATTTACAGCTGCAGGGCGATACTTTGATCTATACGATGAGCAATAATGGTCGCGATGAAATTTGGGCATCTATTCAACGGGGTAATCAAATTCAAAACTACCGACTCGCTTCCTATGCTACTGGTTTATACCAGGGGGTGATTGGAACTGATGGGAAATTGGTTAGTGCTGCATTTACTGCAGAGGGGTATCGTTTATCTATTTTCGATCCTGCTTGGGAAGCAAATGCACCAACGGTGGGATTGACCAATTTAGCGCTTCCAGAAATATATAATAAACAAGAGCAGTTACTATTCAATTCAGGAGATGGCTCCAATCATTTGACTGCAAATAAATATCCTTCTTTAAAAAACCTGATTAATCTGCATAGCTGGCGCCCTATGTATAGCAATCCTGAATATAGTTTTACATTTTACAGCGATAATATATTGAATACTTTTCATTCTGAATTGGCGTATACGTATAATCAAAATGAAGGAAGTAGTAAGCTAGGCGTTTCGGGTACTTATGGTGGAACATTTTTACAGCCCCTATTTGGATGGGATCAGTTTTGGGGTAGGTCGGGCTACTATCACGGCGATACATTATTGCATTGGAATGAATCGAATGCTTATGTGGGAATTCAATTGCCATTGAATTTATCGGTGGGGAAGGCCTATCGATTTTTAACCATTTCGTCCACCTATCATTTTGATCAGTTGAATTGGACAGGTTTAGGGAAAAGCTTATTTAAGGATCAGCAGTTTAATGCTATTCAGAGCCGGATTGATTATTTGAGTCAGGTACAACAATCTTCTCAGCAGATTAATCCGCATTGGGGGCAGCGATTAACTGCTCAGTATAAGACTACGGTTGGAGCATATACTGCCCAGCAGTTATTGCTTTCGGGTAGTTTTTATCTGCCAGGTTTTAGTAATAACCACAGTTTAGTACTAAATGCGGCGTATTCCCAAAGGGATACCTTACAGCAATACCTATTTTCCAATAATTTTCCTTTTTCCAGGGGCTATTCTGCTGTTGATTTTCCAAGGATGTGGAAAATAGGGGCTAATTATCATTTACCAATTGCCTATCCGGAATGGGGTTTTGGCAATATTGTCTACTTTTCTCGGATTCGAATCAATGCTTTTTACGATTATACAATCGGCAAGAGCTTAAGAACAGGCACGCAGTATGCATTTGCATCAACCGGAGCCGAGCTTTATTTCGATACACGTTGGTGGAACCAGCAGGCGGTCAGTTTTGGCATCAGATACAGTCATTTACTCAATAATGAATTCCGGGGAGTTACCCAGCCAAATGTTTGGGAATTTATAATGCCCATCAACCTTTTTTAGTAACCCGCCAGGAGGGAAGATCTGCCAATTCTGAAAAATTGGGTTAAAAAAACGGGGCATCATTGAATATTTTAAGGCATATTTGCACCAAAATCAGCCTTTTAGGAATGATTTTCCACATTTTTAAGATTTTTTTCCACTTAATTTTCTTATTTCCGCTGTAAACTAATATCTTTGCAGCCCCAAAAATTGTATGTCGAAACAACCACTGATTAAACAAGATGGAGTAATTCTGGAAGCTTTGAGCAATGCTATGTTCAGGGTGAAATTAGAAAATGGCCACGAAATATTGGCTACCATCTCCGGAAAAATGAGGATGCACTATATCCGAATTCTGCCGGGTGATAAAGTGGGAGTTGAGATGAGTCCGTATGATTTGAGTAGAGGAAGAATCATTTTCCGATACAAATAATCAGGAGCAATCAGGAAGGGATAAACATTTTTAGGTACCAATAAGCCGGAAGCAATAGCCAGGGCGAGCAAAAAACACTTTTATGAAAGTTAGAGCTTCTATCAAAAAGCGCAGTGTAGATTGTAAGATCGTGAAGCGTAAAGGCAAAC
>CAIJLK010000087.1 GCA_903821465.1 uncultured Bacteroidota bacterium
ATATTTATGATATCTCTGGTAAAAGGTATATGGATTTTCACGGCAATAATGTGCATCAAATCGGTTATAGAAATCCATATGTAGTTGAAAAAGTAAAAAATCAAATTGATAAACTTCCTTTTTCCCCACGTCGTTTTACCAATCAATCATCTATTGAACTTGCAGAGAAATTAATTTATTTGTTACCCGAAGGATTAAACAGAGTTCTATTTGCACCCGGAGGAACAAGTGTGATTGGTATAGCTTTGAAATTAGCAAGGATTGTTACAGGTAAACATCAAATCATTTCTTTGTGGGACTCTTTTCATGGTGCATCTATGGATGCCATTTCAGCAGGTGGTGAAGAGCAATTTAAAACTGGATTAGGTCCCTTAATGCCGGGTGTATCTCATATAAGCCCACCCCTGAATTATCGAAATTCAGATCCATCATTTGATGATATTCACTATGCGAATCAATTAGAAGAATTGATTATTCAATCGAATGAGAGTATTGGCGCATTTATTATTGAAACTATTCGCAATACTGACGTTCAAATACCATCAAAGGCTTACTGGAAAAGGATTAGAGAGATTTGTACCAAACATAAAGTACTCTTAATATTAGATGAAATACCTATTGCATTTGGTAGAACCGGCAAAATGTTTGCTTTTGAACATTATGGAATTGAACCCGATATAATTTGTCTTGGAAAAGGTCTGGGTGCTGGGATCATACCAATTGCAGCGGTAGTTGCTAGGGAAGAATACAATATAGCTGCACATATTTCTTTGGGTCATTATACTCATGAAAAGAGTCCACTTGGTGCGGTAGCGGGACTTGGCATGTTAGAATTTATTGAAACATCAAATCTACTTCAAAAAGTATGTGAAGACGAGTTGTTTGTTCGTGAACAACTGAATATTTTAGAATTAAAACATACCCTTATTGGTGATATTAGGGGGATCGGTTTATTATGGGCAATTGAACTAGTAAAAGACAGAAGTACTAAAGAAAAAGCGATTAAAGAAGCTGAAAAAATAATGTATTACTGCTTAGACCTCGGACTTAGCTTTAAAGTATCTCAAGGAAATGTTTTGCAACTTTGCCCGCCCCTAACAATTACTCGTTCTCAAATAATGGATGCAATTAAGATTATTGATAACGCTTTTACGTTGTTGGAAAATAACCCTTTTTGAAATCCAAATTAAAGGATCGAAT
Organism: uncultured Bacteroidota bacterium; assembly: GCA_903821465.1. GTDB lineage: Bacteria > Bacteroidota > Bacteroidia > Chitinophagales > Chitinophagaceae > Sediminibacterium. Next base: position 1,201 of record CAIJLK010000087.1, read on the forward strand.
TAAATCATTAATCATCTAATTCAGTTTCTTTTAGGAACGCGGCTCTTTTGGGTGCAGGAACGATTGACTCTAATCCTTTCACTGCTTTCCAGATCACTTCATTAAAAGCTTTACTAGCTACTCTATCTTCTTTAGTAAAATCGAATTTTTCACTCATTTTTTGCCAAGCACTTTCTTTTTTATTTTTTTCATTAATATCAACTTGCAAAGGCTTAGCTATGAAAGGGGTATAGTTTACTTGCTTACTAAAACTTCTGAACATGGGTGTTGCAGCTGCATCATACTGACTCATTGGTGGTAAGCCAAGAATTAATTCGATTGTTCTTAACATGCCTGAAGTTGAGTACATGGTATTGTCAACAAATCCACGTTTTACAAAACCTCCAGCAACAAAAGCAGTTGTTCTATGAGCATCTACATGATCGGGGCCATCTTGTGCATCATCTTCCACGATAAATACTGCCGATTCTTTCCAAATTGGATGCTTACTTAAATACTCAATAAACATTCCAATAGCCAGATCATTGTCTGCTACATGTGCAATCGGAGTGGGTCTTCCGATACTTAATCCTTCAGTATGATCATTGATGATACGCAATGTGCTTAATTGAGGTACTGCATTAATTGCATACAAAGAATCAAAATCCCTTTTCCATTGGCCAATCCTTGTAGTATCTCTCACTTTTTGATCCCAACTTGTAAAATAGGTACAAAAATGATCTTTTAATACAGGGATATTTGGTTTGTAATCATCTGCGAATTCTCCATAAGTTCTGTAGCTCACACCAGCTCTTTTGCAATAATCCCAAATGAAACCATTTTTATTATTAGCAATCGCACGATTTCCTTCTGCATCATAATCTCCACCGCGCCCGCCATAACTAGTTACCCAAGTTTTTTCCAAGTAATCATTTGAATAGGCAGCCATACTCCAATTATGTCCATCAGCACTCACTTCGCCATCAACATAGAAATTGTCTAATAATACAAATTCACGTGATATCGCATGAAGATTAGGTGTGATCTTCTCTCCAAATAAACAAAGTTTGGGATCTCCATTTCCTTCAGGCATATCTCCCAAAACTTGATCGTAAGTTCTGTTCTCTTTAATGATATAAAAAACATGTTTAATCGGGGAGGAGTCACCAATTTTTAAAGGGATTGGATTATTTAATTCTCCTTCAGATTTTGATTCTCTTGTTTTTGTATAAGGTGTATTTCTATAAACTTCTTGTGAATAGATACTTAATTCTTTTTCATTTGGTTCATCAATAATAGATAATGTTCCTTTGAACAATCCACCAATATATTCAACTTCTATTGGTTTAGTTGTATCTCCTTTTTGAAAACTTAAATTAATATTTTCAGTAATTGGATTTGGTCCATTTGGATTTGCAAAAGAGGTAAATCCTTTTCCATTTGCAACATATATTTTCTTGCCAATCGTTTTTACAACTGTTGGATACCATCCAACTGGAATAAATCCTTTTGATTTGCTATTTCCTGGTTTTGAAATATCAAAAACAGATAGACAATTGTTATCGGCATTAGCAATATATAAGGTCTTTTCATCAGAACTTAAAGTAACAGCATTAGTGGTTGAGCCATTGGGTGCATTTGGATATAATGCAGCATTTAATGTTTCAATAACTTTTTTTGTTTTGCTATTTATAATTGAAACTGAATTATCGTTTGCATTTGCTACAAAAAGGTAAGTTCCATTTTTTGAAATACATAAATCGTTAGGATTACTTCCTACAAGTATTTCATCGGTTATTTTTTTTGATTGGGTATTATAGATCAACAATTTTCCCCCGCCCCAACAGGTAATATATAGTTCTGATCTATTGTTCGTCAATTTACAGGTAAATGCTTCTGCTGGAAGTTTTACAATATCAATAGTTTTTTTAGTTTTTAAGTCAATTGTGTAAAGCGAATTATTGTCTTTTGTTACTACATACATAAGCTTAGCAGCATCGTCAATATCAAGTCCAGCTGGTGATATATGTACCGGCCATTTATTTCCTAAAACAATACTGTCAATTAATAAGAGTTTGTTTTCATTTACAGCATATTTTAATATCCAATTATCATTTCCTCCAGAGGCATATAAAAATTTTTCATCTGCAGAGAATTTCAAGCCTAGCCATGATTTTGAAATATTGATCTCATCAACAACTTGCTCTTTTTTAATGTCAATTAATTGCAAGGTTTGTTTCCCTTGGCCATTGTTGGTGACTGCCATCCATTTCAGTGATTCTGAAATAGCAAGGTTTAATGGTAAATCCCCTAGAGACAAACTCTTGCCAGCGGGACTGAGTGTCCAACCATTTGGGAGTCCGATTTTTTTGGAAACCAATTTTGGATTTAATTGAGCGCTACTTTGATTTAAACATATAATAGAGATCAGAACAATAATTAATGGTTTCATTGATGCTTAATATTTATGAATATTATAAGGAATAGAAAATTTTAAACATGCTATTTCTCGGCGCTCCAGGCCATTTATTCGTGTTATTATATGCCGAACTCCAATATACTTCGTTAAAGATATTATTGACATTCAATGCAAACTTAAAATGGTTGTATTGATAATTAATTGCTGCATTAAAAACTATATAGCCTGGAAGGACTACATCCTTGTCAAGTGTATTTCTTTGGCCTACTTGTGAATGCCCTAATGCAAAACCAAATCCATTTAATACTCCTTTCTTAATGCGGTATTTAATCCAACTATTACTACTATGCTTTGGTGCATTTTCTGCTATTTTTCCAACATCTTCTGACTTAATGGCTTTAAGAATTTCAGTTTGATTGTAAGCATATTCTGCTGAAATGCTCAATTCAGAATTGATATTCCCTTGCAATTCTGTTTCAATACCTTTTGATCTTTGCGTTCCCCTTTGTATGTACAAATTTGGATTTAGTAAATCATTTGCATTAACAGCTAAATTATTTATGGTTATTTGATAGAATGCAAGGCTAGCTAATAGTTTGTTTTTAATCAAATCTGCTTTAATTCCTGTCTCAAACATATTACTTGTTACAGGCTTATAAGGTTGATTAAAGATTTGTAAAATTGAACTTGGTTCAAAGGGATCGAAACCGTTATGATAACAGGCATATAAATGATAATTTCGATCTAGCGAATAATTGACACCAATTTTTGGAATCAATTTATTTACATGGGTAATTTCAGTCGGATCAGTTCCAGATTGATAAAACTCAGCTCTTACACCTGCAATTATTTGCCATTTTTTGATACTTAAATGTTCTTGAATATATACTCCATGCGTAGTATATATCCCGTTTGCAATTTCCTCTCCACCAGCTGAATCTATAATTTGATTATATCGTTGAACAGGTCGATCTATATAAACAGGATTATCTAAACTAAAAGTACCAACCACTCTGTTATTTAAGCCATATGCAGGG
>CAIJLK010000088.1 GCA_903821465.1 uncultured Bacteroidota bacterium
TAAATTTGCAGTCTCGAATATTACTTTATAAGTTCCTGCAGTGGGGTATTCTGCATCAATCAATATTCTAATTACTTTTCCCATTCCATCCATTATTTGGATCAGGGTATGCCCTCCGGCAGTTGTAAACTGGATGGTGGTGCTATTGGTAAAAGGATTGGGGTAATTTGAGATCAATGATTCACCACTTGTATTCGGACCAGCTACTTTGCATGTTGCAGCGTTTACAATGGGTAATAACTGAAAGTTTTTCAGCATCACTTGTTGTAGATCTGATTCCTTGACACAGAGCCAATTGGTTAATAATGTGGCATAGATACTTCTAAAATCATATTGAAATGGTACGTTATCATTTACTGTTGCAGTAGCAGGAATATTAGGTGTGTCACCTAAAACACCAGGCAAAATATTCTTGCCAAATAAAAACATTGGGGCTGCTGCACCATGATCAGTACCACCACTTGCATTACTCTTAATACGCCTTCCAAATTCAGAGAATGTCATTCCAATTACGCGATCCTCGACATTCAAAAATTTCAGATCATCTTGAAATGCTTTAATGGCATCGCTTACATTCTTCAATAAATTGGCATGATTCCCAATACTGGTATCTGTTGCATTAGTTTGATTAAAATGCGTATCAAATCCACCATAAGTGACCATATAAATTCTCGTCTTCAATCCTCCCTTTATTAAACGAGCTACGATCTTTAATTGATCGGCGAGGCTATTACTTGTAGGATAGGTTGATTGCTGTGTAACATTATTAGCCGCGGCTTTTACTACAGTAGCATATTGTTGCGTTTGCTGAGAAATGCTTCTTAAATAAGATAGTTCTTTTCCTGCATAACTATTCGGTGCTGGATCCTGTACCCCATTTAATAAATTATAAAAACTAGTAGGATTGGTAATACTCATTCCCATACTCACTGCAGGGCCCTGCAGTGTTAGAGAAGTTACTGATCCGATTTGAATACTCAATGGATCGGTCATGGAACTATTCGGATAGCCATTCGGAAAATTTGGATATTCATAATTTAAATACCTACCAGCCCAACCACTATCTAACTGCTGATTACTATCAGCTGCAGTCATCCAAATATCAGTAGCCCTAAAATGCGAAAAGCTAGGTGTTGGATACCCTACACTATTTACTATTTTCAATTTGCCATCATTGTACAAAGATTGCAAACCAGTCATTGCAGGGTTTAATCCTACTTTTTGTGTATCAGTTAAAGTCAATACTTTCGATTGATCAATAGCAATATTTTTCCTTGCATTATAATAATTGCCATAAAATTCTAATGGTATCACCGTATTAACGCCATCATTTCCTCCTGTTAATTGTACGAGCACCAACACATGATCCGTATCGGTTGTTGGCATTAATAAAGAAGCCAATAGAGGTGAAGTAGCCCCGAATGCTTTCACAGAAATCCCATTGATGATCGAAGGCAACATGATACCAACAGGCAATGTATTTTTTATAAAATCTCTTCTTTTCATCTGCTCGATTTCAAGTTGCTTGAAAATTAAATTAATTGGAATTCCGATAGCTCCATGAAATATTTCAATAGGTCTCTCAGTCTATTTTTAACTAAAGTGGTATTTGCTGCATTAGTAGGTGTACTGCTATAAATAATCCAGATATCGGTCCAATAACTATCAGTAGACTGACCACCCAATAAAATATCTTTTTTGATCTGCGCCTTTGACACAGCAGACAAATCAATTCTGTATAAATATTTCAATATATCAGTGATCAGAATATTCGGATCTCCCGGATTACTCAATGTTTGAGCAAATGCAATATGATCAATGATTATTTTTTTTCCATTATAAGTATACCCATTCAAACACATGGTATCAGTGAATTGTACCCTTTTCGGATAGGTGTCGCTATTGATCCAGATCTCATAAAATTGTGGAGTTTGATAATAGGCTTTCCATCCACTTACATCAGGAGGATCTCCAATGTTTTGTTGTAGATTAGCAAGTGAACTTACCAGGTAATTCCAAAAGCCATAGTTGCTGATATAATCTGTTGCAGGTTGAAATTGAACATTTAATTCTCTGCACATTCCTACCACCAGATCAACGGGACTTTTTATCTGCGCACCCA
>CAIJLK010000089.1 GCA_903821465.1 uncultured Bacteroidota bacterium
GCGGTAAATAGTCGCATAACTTACCTGATACTGGTGTTTAATCTGGCTAATAGATGTTGCCTCAGACTCGATCTCTCGGACTTTAATGATCTTAAAATTCTTACTGAAGTGGCGTGCTTTACGCTCTTGAAGGTTTAATTCGAATGCTGTTCTTGTTGCCATTTTTTACTTTTTAATGGTCAACATATTTCAGGCATTGACAAATGGAGGGGTATTGCAAAAACGAAACTAACCTTGTATCTTAGGAAGACAATATTTACCCACTAAAACGATTGTTATGAATGCAAAGAAATTTTGGATCTCTGGCTTGATTGGAGGAGTAGTATCCTTTTTTGTAGGCTTTGCCATTTACGGCGTCTTACTTGCCAATGTAATGGGCAACAGTACAGGTACGGCAACCAATGTAATGCGGGGACCTACTGAAATGATCTATTGGTCGATCATGTTGGGCAGTTTATTCATGGGTTTAACACTTGCCTACATTTTCGCGAAGGCCAATATCAATACAGTAGGAAGCGGTATGGTTGTTGGTGCTATTGCCGGTTTTTTAATTATTGCTGGTCATGATTTTACTAGCTACGGTACGTCAAATTTATTTAATATGAATGGACTGCTAATTGATTTATGTGCGGGTACGGCAATGCAAGCAATAACTGGCGCGGCGATAGGTTTCGTTAATTCGAAGACAAAATAAAAGATAAGAGATAAAAGATAAAAGATAAGAGATAAAAGATAAGAGATAAAAGAGTGAAAAATTTACGCTCTTAACTATCCAACTTACTAACCACTCTTCACTCTTCACTTTTATCTCTTATCATTATCTAAAATCATCCATAAAAAGAAAAGAGACTGTTACTTACGTGACAGCCTCTTTTAAAGTATTTAGTTGCTACGATTATGCGTTAGCTACTTGTTTACGGATGATATTTAGTGCTGCACCAGCTTTAAACCAATCAATTTGTTGTTGGTTATAAGTATGGTTTGCAACTACCGTATCCTGGCTTCCATCAGCATGGTGGAATACAAGTGTTAAAGGTGTCCCAGGTGTAAAGCTGGTTAATCCTACAACATCTACGCTATCATCTTCTTGAATTTTATCGTAGTCAGATTTGTCGTTAAAGGTTAACGCTAACATACCTTGTTTTTTAAGGTTTGTTTCGTGGATACGAGCAAATGATTTTGTTAATACAATACGAACACCTAGGTGACGAGGCTCCATAGCTGCGTGCTCACGGCTACTTCCTTCACCATAGTTTTCATCGCCTACCACGATTGTTCCAATACCAGCTGCTTTATAGGCACGCTGAGTGGCTGGAACTGGTCCGTATTCACCAGTCAACTGATTTTTAATAGTATCAGTTTTTTCGTTGTAGAAGTTCACTGCACCAATCAACATATTGTTGCTGATATTATCTAAGTGACCGCGGAATTTCAACCATGGACCAGCCATAGAAATATGATCTGTGGTACACTTGCCTTTTGCTTTGATCAACAATTTCAAACTCTTCAAATCATTACCATCCCAAGCAGCAAATGGATCTAATAATTGTAAGCGTTTGCTAGCTGGATCTACAGCAATAGAAACACCGCTACCATCTGCTGCTGGAGCTTGATAGCCTGCATCTTCTACAGCATAACCCCGAACAGGTAATTCCCAGCCAGTTGGCTCATCTAATTTTACTTGCTCACCTTTATCGTTGGTAAGTGTATCTGTGATAGGGTTGAAGGTTAAATCACCTGCAATTGCCAACGCAGTCACTAATTCTGGTGAAGCAACAAATGCATAAGTATTTGGATTGCCATCGGCACGTTTTGCAAAGTTTCTATTGAAGCTATGAACGATGGTGTTCTTTTCTTTTTTCTCAGCACCTACACGATCCCACATACCGATACATGGTCCGCATGCATTTGCAAAAACATCTGCGCCAACGCTCTGGAATACCTCCAAGAATCCATCTCTAGCGATAGTGTAACGAACTTGCTCAGAACCTGGAGTGATCTTAAATTCTGCAGCCAGTTTCAATCCTTTTGCATCCAATTGTTTTGCTAAGCTTACAGCTCTGCTAATATCTTCATAAGAAGAGTTAGTACAGCTACCAATTAAACCAACTTCTACTTTTGTTGGCCATCCGTTTGCAGCAGCTACTTCTTTCATTTTTGAAATTGGAGTAGCTAAATCTGGGGTGAATGGTCCGTTTAAATGAGGTTCTAAAGTACTCAAGTCTAATTCAATGACTTCGTCGAAATATTGAGAAGGATTGGCATATACTTCAGGATCTGCGGTTAGATAATCTTTTACTGCATCAGCAGCAGTTGCAATATCAGCACGACCTGTTGCAGTAAGGTATCTGCTCATACTTGCATCATATCCGAAAGTAGAAGTAGTTGCTCCAATTTCAGCACCCATATTACAAATGGTTCCTTTACCGGTACAACTCATACTTGTTGCGCCCTCACCAAAATATTCAACAATCGCTCCAGTACCACCTTTAACGGTTAGGATACCAGCAACTTTCAATATCACATCTTTAGGAGCAGTCCATCCACTCAACTTACCGGTTAATTTGATACCGATTAATTTAGGCCATTTTAATTCCCATGGTAAACCCGCCATCACATCACAAGCATCAGCACCACCCACTCCAATAGCAATCATTCCCAATCCTCCAGCATTTACTGTGTGAGAATCTGTTCCAATCATCATGCCCCCTGGGAAAGCGTAATTTTCTAACACTACTTGGTGAATGATACCTGCACCTGGTTTCCAAAATCCAATTCCGTATTTATTAGAGACTGAAGCCAGAAAATCATATACTTCTTTGCTTTCTGCTGTAGCAACTTGTAAATCTTGTTTAGCTTCAACTTTAGCTGTGATCAAGTGATCGCAGTGTACGGTAGAAGGGACGGCCACTTTAGGTCTGCCAGCCTGCATAAACTGGAGCAAAGCCATCTGTGCAGTTGCATCCTGCATCGCAACGCGATCTGGCGCAAAATCAACATAATGCTTGCCGCGCTCAAAACTGCTCAAAGGCTGATCTGAGTGCAAGTGTGAAAACAATATTTTTTCTGAAAGAGTAAGTGGTCTGCCCAGAGCTGTACGTGCAGCATTTACTTTTGCTGGCATTTCTGTGTACAGTTTTTTGATCATTTCGATATCAAAAGCCATAGTCTGAAAAATTTATGTTTTGAGTAGTTAAATTGTTGCGTCAACCGAGTTTTCGGTTGCGCAAATTTACGTTAAAACCAAGTCTAATAAAAACTGTTTTGAACAATTATTCGTTTCATTTGTCTAATTTTACGACAATATTATCCCAGGTTCAATAAAAAACAGTCACTATGCAAAAAATTCGCGAAAACATTGAAATGCAGGCGTTTGGGGTTTGTTCAGCAATAGGCGAGAGATTTGGAATTGCTAGCGCCAAGATTAGAATGTGGTTTATTTATATATCATTTCTCACATTGGGATCGCCTATCCTAATTTATATGATCCTTGCTTTTTGGATCAATATCAAAAATTATATCATGGCGGGTAAAAGAAACCCCATTAAAAACTGGTAAGCTTAAATAACGGCTTTACGCAGTTTTACGAGTTGTTCTAGTAAGGGTTCTAAAAGATCTAAACGCAACATATTTGCTCCATCACTCTTTGCAACGGCTGGGTTAGGATGTGTTTCTATAAATAATCCATCGGCCCCTGTAGCTATTGCGGCTTTAGCAATAGTGCCAATAAGTTGGGGATTTCCTCCTGTAATACCTGATGATTGATTGGGTTGTTGTAATGCATGCGTACAATCCATAATAACCGGAGCATTATGTTCTTTCATCCAAGTGATATTTCTATAATCCACCACCAGATCTGTATATCCAAAAGTATTACCTCTTTCAGTGAGCATTACCTGTTGGTTTCCGGCTTTTCTGATTTTATCAACAGCAAATTTCATAGAGGGTCCATTTAGAAACTGCCCTTTTTTTACATTTACAATTTTGCCTGTTTCAGCTGCAGCTATTAATAAGTCAGTCTGCCTGCAAAGAAAAGCTGGGATCTGTAAAATATCAATAAATGGCGCTGCCATTGCGGCTTCTTCGTGTGCGTGTATATCAGAAGTAGTGGGCAAACCATAGGTTGCACCTACTTTTTTTATCAGCGATAATCCATTGTCATCCCCAATGCCTGTAAAAGAATTGGCGCTGGTTCTATTTGCCTTTCTGTAAGAGGCTTTGAAGACATAGGGTATTTCTAAACGTTTACAAATGCTTGAAACCTTATCAGCAACTTCCATTACTAATTCTTCGTTCTCAACAACGCAGGGGCCGGCAATCAGAAAAAAATTGTCAGGATTATATTGTTGATTCTTAAAAAGCGTGGTCAGGAAATCTGGCATCATAAAAGGAAGATTGAAGCGCGAAATTAAGTGAATTCATTCAGTTCTTTGGTAGATTTAGAAAAAGATAACTACTGTTAGTTTCCGAAAACTAACTATTTTTGAGCCCCATAAAAAGATACAATGGCAAAAGAGAAAATATTGGTGATTGGTGCTTCCGGGCAGATCGGTGTTGAGCTTACACTTGCTTTACGCAAAATTTATGGAGCTGCAAATGTGGTTGCATCCGACCTGCGCGAAGAGAATGAGTTATTAAAAGGTTCCGGCCCCTATGTGAGTCTTGATGTAATGAATAAAGAAATGCTGCATGTGCAGGTGATTCGTCAGAATATTACTCAGATCTATTTATTGGCTGCGATACTTTCTGCTACTGGAGAGAAAAATCCTAATCTAGCATGGCATTTGAATATGCAAGGCTTATTGAACGTACTAGATATTGCGCGGGAAGAGAAATTACAAAAAGTGTATTGGCCAAGTAGTATTGCTGTATTCGGTCCCACTTCCCCCAAACAGCTATGTCCACAACAAACCATTATTGAACCCATTACTGTATATGGTATTAGTAAATATGCAGGGGAGTTTTGGTGTAATTATTATCATCAACGTTATGGCCTTGATGTAAGAAGTATTCGCTATCCTGGATTAATCAGTTATAAATCTGCTCCTGGTGGAGGTACTACTGATTATGCAGTGGAAATATATAGTGAAGCTTTGGCAGAAAAAAAATACAAATGCTTTTTACGCGAGAATACTTATTTACCCATGATGTATATGCCCGATGCAATTCGTGCAACAATGGAATTAATGGATGCTCCTGCAGATAATATTTCTGTTCGTACTTCTTATAATATTTCAGGGATGAGTTTTTCTCCCACTGAAATAGCCGCATCCATTCAAAAACTTATTCCGGAATTTAAGCTTAGCTGTGTACCAGATTATCGGCAAAAGATTGCTGACAGTTGGCCGCAGAGTATTGACGATGCTATAGCTGCCAAGGACTGGGGTTGGAAACCAGCCTATGATCTTGACAGAATGACCAATGATATGTTGGAAAATTTAATGAAAGCCCCAAAAGAAATCTAGGAGCAATTTTTTTAAATAAGATCCGCAACTGTTTTATAATCTAATATTTGCAACATACTGTCGCGGACTTCAATCATAACATGGTTAAGTCCGCATTTTTTTTCGTCACAATCCTTACACTTTTTATAAAAATTCAAACTCACGCAAGGTAATAAAGCGATGGGTCCTTCGATTAATCGCATCACTTTTGAAAGAGGAATCTTATCGGGATCGGTTTTAAGAAAATATCCTCCGCCCTTGCCCTTTTTGCTTTCCAGCATTCCTGCTTTACGCAATTCCAATAGAATATTTTCTAAAAATTTTAGAGGTATTTTTTTCTTCTTAGAAATTTCTGCGATTAATATAGGAACATCTTTTTCTTGTTCTGCTAAATAAGTTAAAGCCTTGAATGCGTATTGAGTTTTCTTGGATAACATAGAATTTACCTGGGTAGGACTTTGTTTCTTCTTATTAAAAGAATTTTAGTTTCTTTACAAAAACTAAATTTATGTACAAATTATCAAAATATTTGGTTGTTTGCTTAGTTATTCTTTTTGCAGCATCAAATTCATCCGCACAGTTCAAGTTGCCTCATTTTCAAATTGTAGGTATGGGTGTTTATTCCACCCCAACTGGTAACGCTTTCAAAGACGGGTTTAAAAATGGATTGGGAATTGAGGCTGGAGCAGGAATAGGTTTGGGTTCTACTATGTTGATGGGTACTATTGGCTATCAGTCTTATGGAAATAATATTTTGAATCCTTCAGGAAATTTAAAAGTCACTTCTTTTAAAGCAGGCCTTCGACAATATTTATTTCTGGGTCACTTGTTTCTTTTGGGAAATGTAGGTACGGCAATTCAAAGTTATTCGAGTGATCCTGCTACAGGCAGCAAATTCGTTTATGAATATGGAGCTGGTTTCCGCCTATTGGGTATAGAATTACAGGCCACTCAAACTCATTGGGATCAACCCCTGCCAATTACTTCAAATGCGTTTAATGTAAAATTGGGGTTCTCTTTTAAATTATAATTTTTAATAAGGTAGGTGTCTATTCAATTTTTCAATTGACACCTATCGTTTTTTCAATGTGCGTCATTTTTCCTGCAGCATTGATTCCTTCCAATACCACTTTGAATGATTTAGTGATATCATTGTTGAAGAACTCAACCCGCAATTGTTGCTGGGCTTTATTAGTAATCAGATGGGGATTCCAGTAAAGTGTTGTGCGGTTGTCAGGTTTCACAAAACCATTTTCCGGTTGATCATAGTTGGGATTATAAAACTCTTTAAATAGGGTATAGCCCGATAACTGAACAGTTTGGAGTCCCGGTAATTCAGGTGCTATATAATCATTTCCATTTTTTGTGTAAACAGCAATTGCGCCACCGGCCCCTGCACCCGTTGCAAACATAAATATTGGAGGAAAAGCTTTGATCATTGCAACGCTTATCAACGGAACAGTTAATAGTGTTGCTAAATCAGCTCGTACTTCATTCAAATAAAAAACGGGACCACTTCCTCGCCACTGCATGGAACCACTCGGGCTAACATTCAAACCAGGAATTCTGTTTACTAGGTATTCAATTACTGTATTGGCAGATGTTACCATTTTGGGATCCGTCATATCCAGGATGTAAGCTTTTTTGGCAGGGCTTTCTTTAAAAAATCCAGACGAATATTTTTCATCCAGCCTTCTCTCTGGTGTTTTTATCATAGCTGTTACGACCACTTCTTTTAAGGTAGTTTCAGCCATTTTTTTTCTCAGCAGTTCCTGCTTTGCCAATAAATTATCTAGTTTTTGTTTGACTTGGATGTCAAATCCTGTACTTAAATCAATATGTAATGGTGAAATATTTTTTGGAGACAACTGCAATAAACTATTTTGAATCTGTAGTGTAGCTTTTTCACTGAGTGATTGGTCATTGTTGATACTATACAAGATTTTAGCAGTATCAAAAAGAATGATAGGTTGTTCAAAACTGCCATCTTTTTGCAAAGGAGCAGAAACAAACTGCCTGCTGCTGTCTTTGCTAATAATGATCATATTTAATTCGCCTGCTTTATCGCTTTTGATACCCGAAACTTTCCCAATTAATTTCATGTATTCATTTTCTTTGGGATGCTCGATTTTCGGTCCAATATGTGCTTTTATCTTTTCCCAGTCAAACCGGCGCCAGCCATTTGTAAGCATAACTAGATCAAGATGCTCAGCTATTTCATCAGTATTACCAGACAGATAATATCCGGGATTATACACTTTACCTTTAATCTCACTAGCCAAAAAGATGTCGGAAAATATGGTATGCTGATCTGCTAAACTTACATCAGCATCGGTTATAGCCATTGACATATTAGTGAACAATGTATCTTGAACAAACAGATCGAGCACATTCTTTCCTCTTGCAGTTGTATTTATCAGTGGAGTATTAATGTCTATATTAAATTCATGTTTATGGTTATTGATAAATACAACCCGTTCTGCAATAGGAATCCAGTCTGAGGTAAACAGCGTAAACTGCAGCAACCCTGTTGGCAAATCAATGACAGGGATTTCAGCATTCAGATTCGTTTTTTCAGATTCATTGATAGCAACTTGGTAAAGGCCTACATGGTTCATATGTATTACCAACGTCAAATTTTTAAAATTATCGGGTACATTTTCACTGCGCTCTATCCGGAATAATGCTTTGTCCTTTTGTCTAGTAACAGTAAGTTGCGCTCCTTCTGATTTTGTAATGGTTAAGGGCGTAATACCGCTTACCCCAAATTCGTCTGTCCACTTTAATTGGTACTGATGTTCTGGCAAAGCAGTCAGGAAAAAACTGCCCATTCCATCATGAAGCACCTGAATTGAATCAAGGATATTATTTGCATCATCTGTCAATACACCCTTTATCAAAACAGGGTTACCGAATGAATTAACCGCTTTGAACGCAATACGAGTAGGGAGTCTCTGTATTAAATAACCTCCTTCTGGAAAAACAATCACATTGGTTTTACTGGGCGGGGGATCAGGAGTTTTAGAACTGCTATTATTAATAACTAGTTGCCTGCGATATAAGAATGCGGGATCGTCGTTCAACATCCAGCGTGTATAGGCCCTAACTTCTATTAATTCTCCTTTGTAATCGGTGGGGATATCAAATGAACCTGAAGAAGCAGAAAGAACAATTGGCGCAACTGACCGGCTAATTGGTTTTCCATCTGCAGCATACCATTCAAGATATACGTTCATACTGGCTGAACCAGTGTCACTGCCTTGTAGGATATATGCTTTATACCAAATGGTTTCTCCTTTGTTATAAATATTTTTATCAAAATGAATATGAATCCTTTCGGGTGCAGAACGATCAGCATACACATTCATCATTGAGTCGATATCCTGTGCGAAATCAACATTTGAAAAAAAAATGAAAACGAATGCCAACAGAATTGAAGAATTAGATTTTCTCATTTAACAGTTGTTGATATTCTGATTTAGGGTTTGCCTAAGTCCTCATTATTAAGATATTCTGTTTATAAAAAATATATTTTAGAGTCCTAATACATCTTTCATATTGTAGATTCCTTTTTTGTTGTGTAAGAACTCCGCAGCTAAAACGGCCCCGCCTGCAAATCCGATACGATTATGTGCAGTATGAATAATTTCTATATCATCTACGCTTGAAGTATACTTGATAGTATGTGTGCCTGGTGCTGGATCAATTCTTTTTGAGATGATGGATAGGTCAGTCAGGTTATTAGTTGCTTCGTTAACCCATTGTTTTTTCTGCTTGATGAAATTCATTACTTGTTCGGCCAATGTAATAGCGGTTCCGCTAGGGGCATCTTTCTTTTGGGTATGATGTATTTCTTCCATTACCACATCATAATCTGTATGGCTGCTCATTAATTGCGCTACAAATTTATTGATTTCAAAAAACAGATTAACCCCAATACTATAATTGCTTGCATATAATAAACTGCCCTGCTGTTTGGTACAATAGCTTTTTGCTTCATCCCATTTTTCTAACCATCCCGTTGATCCGCAAACAACTGGGATCCCCAGTTCTAAACATTTCATGACGTTATCGAATGCGCTATGGGGACCAGTAAATTCTATTGCCACATCGGCTTTTGAAATATTTTCCAGATTAAAATCGGAAGCATTATTGATGTCTATTTTCAGAACAACTTGATGCCCTTTTTCTAATGCGATTGCCTCAATGGCTTTACCCATTTTACCGTATCCGATCAGTGCGATATTCATGCTATCTAATTTAGATGTTATTTGTAAAACTAATTGAAATAGATAAAAGATTATCGTACTTCATAGAGCTTATGTTCGGGTTTCTTCGGACTGAGGGTAAAGGTGAGTCCAGGCGTTCTAGTAGTAGGATTGAAAATGGGCTTTACATTCATCGATAAATCGCTCGATACATCAAAGTCTTTTAAATGCCCAAACACAGTGGCATCAACCACATTGAGTCCCCATGCCAATAAAAAGAATAATATCGAATAATCTCTGTCTCTGCGAAAACTGTTCCGATAGCTTTGGAGCGAAGCAGCGCTTAGACCTTGCAATTGAGGGTCAATGCCAGCCAGCCCAGAACTGTCTTTATTTACTTCTGCATTATACTTTGCTTCGTAGGCATATTTGGTTTTCTTATACCAGTTATTATTATAGACAAATAATCCGGCTGGTATAGCAATAGCTCCATAAACCAGCGGTATTTTCCAATACTCGCGATTATAAGCCTGACCCCAGCCCGGAATAATGGCCGATCTTCTGGTTGCTTTTCTTGGGTCATGTTTTTTTATGAGACTGTCTGCAGCAGATTTTTTGATCGTATCATTCGTAACAACAATAGTAGGTTTTGTACTAGCAGTAGTTGCAATTGTTTGTGCATAGGATTTACCCAGCCATGCTGTAATAAAGAGAAAACATATGCAGAGTCGAAACAATTTCATGAACAATTAACTGACCGTAACATTCATCGCTTCTAGAATCTTATTCAATTCTTCCAAAGAATAATATTCTATGCTGATGCTACCATAGCCTTTTTTATTGTGAGCCATCCTAACTTTTGTGCCGAAATGAGAGGCTAAATTATCTTCAATTTTTTTATAGGTAGGAGGTAAGTCAGATTTTAGTGTAGGTTTAACAGTAGAAACTTTATCGGCCTTGTACATTTTACGAACAAGTTCCTCGGTTTGGCGAACGTTTAAACCCTTACTCTGTATTTCTTTGTATACAAAAAGTTGTTTGTCGATCGTGTCAATATTAACCAATGCTCTAGCATGACCCATACTCAGACTGCCATTGCGCACGGCTAGTTGAATATCTGGTGGTAATTTGAGTAGACGAATATAATTGGTTACGGTACTTCTTTCCTTGCCCATACGTTCAGCAACCTGCTCCTGCGTATAATTCAATTCTTCCATCATGCGTTTATAGCTCAATGCTACTTCTACTGCATTCAGGTTTTCCCTTTGTAAATTTTCTAATAATGCAAGCTCAAGTAATTGATGGTCATTTGCTTGACGAATATAAACGGGAACATCTTTTAATCCTGCAATTTTTGAGGCCCTAAACCTTCTTTCACCTGCAATTAATTGGAATTTTCCGTTAGCTAATTTTGTAACGGTTAATGGCTGTATAATATCGTGTAACTTAATCGATGCAGCTAACTCGTTCAATGCTGTTTCATCGAAATCTCTTCTGGGCTGCTTTGGGTTTAATGAAATTTCTGAAATCGCCAATCGATTAGTGGCGGTAACTTCTTCAACTATTTTAGTTTTAAGACTACCTTCTGTAGTCTTAAGATCAGCATCAATATTTTGCAAAAGTGAACGTAAGCCTTTGCCTATTAAATCTTTATTTTGTTTCGGTGTACTCATGTTTGAATTCTAATTTGTAGCAATAGTTCTTGAAATGATTAGAAACTATTCTATGATTCTTTCTTCATTACTCATTTTAGTGAGTCCGTTATTCTGTAATATTTCTTTAGCAAGATTCAGATAGTTTATAGACCCCTTGCTTTCTGCATCGTATAGGATCACAGGCTTTCCTACACTAGGAGCTTCACTTAGTCTTGTATTTCTATGGATGATAGTTGAAAAAACCATATCGTCAAAATGTCTTCTTACCTCGCTTACTACCTGATTGCAAAGACGTAAACGACCATCATACATGGTCATTAAAATACCTTCGATTTTTAGTTCGGGGTTTAATCTATTTTGAACAATTTTAATGGTATTCAATAATTTCCCTAATCCCTCCAATGCAAAAAATTCGCATTGAACAGGAACTATAACGCTGTCGGAAGCTACCAACGAATTAACAGTAATTAGACCCAAAGAAGGAGAGCAGTCAATGATAATAAAATCATATTTATCTCTTATTTGATCCAATATTCCTTTCATTACATTTTCGCGGTTGGGATAATTGATCATTTCAATTTCCGCACCAACCAAATCTATATGTGATGGTAATAAATCAAGGTTGGGAACATCACTTTTTAAAACCACATCGCTTGCTTGTGTATTGTTCACCATGCAATCATATAAACTGCTGGTAATATTGTGCAAATCAAAGCCTACACCTGTGGTACTATTTGCTTGAGGATCTGCATCTACGAGCAAAGTCTTAAATTCTAAAACCGCCAAACTAGCCGCTACATTAATAGCAGTAGTTGTTTTACCTACACCCCCTTTCTGATTGGCAACGCCAATAATTCTCGCCATATTTAGTCCATTTATCTGCCTTCGCAGACCATTTGAATAATTCAAAATTCTCTAATGCTTAATCGGTTTCCCGATTCTCGGCAATAATAAGCCAAAAATACACTTTAGCATAGATTTCGAAACAATAATATCAGTTAGTTGTTAGTTTCGCAGGGATTAACTGGGATTAGGAAACGCATGGTTATTTTATTTAATTTGATTTAACAAGGAATTGATGCAATAAATGCAATGCCTGTTTGTCTATCCTTAAAAAGTAAAGAAGAAATATGAAAAATTCAGGTATGTGGTGGATTATTGCTTTAGTGATGTTTTTGTTGGACTTGTATGTGTATCAGGCTTTAAAAACGGTAACACAGTTTTCGAGTGAAAAAATCAGATTAACTATTCATATTGGCTACTGGGTGGTTTCCGGGGTAACACTTTTACTGATGATGTTGTTCCCTTATATTCAGGCTTTGCAGACCTCTAAAATTTTCCGTAATTATATTTTTGCCATTTTCATCGGACTTTTCTTTGCAAAATTAATTGCGGCTATATTTTTTCTTACGGATGATCTTAGGCGTGGCTCGGTAATGTTATTAGGCAAAATGCTACCTAACTCAGGGGCGCAATTTATGGGGGAGGGGAATGCTATTCCTAGATCGATGTTCTTAAGTTGGTTGGGATTGGGTATTGGTGGGACTTTATTTGGTACGCTCTTATATGGTTTTTCTAATAAGTATAATTATCAGGTCAGAAGAATCAAGCTGGCGTATCAAAATCTTCCAGCAGGGTTTAAAGGGATGAAACTGGTGCATATCAGCGATATTCATAGTGGTAGCTTTCAAAATAAAACAGCAGTGAATCATGGGGTGGATATGATATTAAAAGAAAACGCTGACCTGATCCTGTTTACTGGTGATCTAGTGAATGATCGTGCCACAGAAATGCAGGATTATATGGATGTTTTTGATCGCCTTAAAGCCCCATTGGGTGTTTATAGCACTTTGGGAAATCACGATTATGGCGATTATGTTGCCTGGCCTACGAAGGAGGAGAAAATACAAAACTTAGAAGCCCTTAAAAAAGTACATAAGGATCTGGGATGGCGTTTGCTAATGAATGAACATGTTCTATTAGAAAAGGGAGGATCGCAAATTGCTTTATTGGGAATTGAGAATTGGGGGGCAAAAGGCCGATTCCCTAAATACGGGAAGATGAAAGAAGCTTATCCTGGCACCGAAAAAATTCCTTTTAAAATATTGATGAGCCACGATCCTAGTCACTGGGATGCAGAAGTTAAAACTAACTACAAGGATATTGATTTAATGCTTGCCGGTCATACACATGGTATGCAGTTTGGATTGGAAAACCCTTACTTTAAGTGGAGTCCTGTGCAATGGATGTATCGTCAGTGGGCAGGTTTATATGAAGATGGCAAGCAAAAACTCTACGTGAATCGTGGCTATGGTTTTATTGGGTATCCCGGAAGAGTAGGTATTATGCCTGAAATTACTATCATCGAACTAGTTTAAGCTTAGATTATTACAACTTTTTATACTTCTTTTAAAATATTGGCACGGCTTTGGCAGTTATAAAGGAAACTATAACTATGAAAAAATTATTTTTCGCATCGATTGCCTTTTTTGTCCTTCAATTTGCTGCAAATGCCCAGGCGGGATTTAGATTAGGCGCAAAAGCTGGCTTAAATATGAGTCAGGTTGTAGGAACTTCCTTTAATAGTGGATTTTATTATAGCTATCACTTAGGAGGATTTGCAGAAATTGATATTAATAAATTAATTGGCATACAGCCAGAAGTTTTGTGGAATCAATCTACCACACAGTCTGCATCTAGCTTATCTGGAATTAATTTTAACCCTAACCAGAATGTTACCCTGAATTATTTATCTATTCCTATTCTTTTACGAGTTAGTTTGGGCAGTTTGATAACCCTAAATGCAGGCCCTCAGTTCAGCATTTTAATGAACAAGAATGATAATTTATTAACCAATGGGCAACAAGCATTTGCCAATGGTGATTTTGGAATGGTAGGTGGATTAACCTTGAATCTGAAAACATTTAGATTATACGGACGATATGTTGTTGGCCTGAAAGATATTAATGATATAAGTCAGCAGGCAAAATGGACCAACCAGCAGATCCAATTGGGCGTTGGATTAAAATTATAAGTTTCTATCCTTGAAAAATTAGGGCACTCTTACGGGTGCCCTTTTATTTTTTTCTTTCTAAGTTCAGTTGAATCTCTTTTTTACTTACAGCCTTTTGCTGATTGTCTAAATTGATCACTATTAAATATCCTGTTGTGCCAGGGGTAGAAAGAAATCCATTTAAGAGTTTGAATTGCTCACTTTGATCTAATCTTCCAGTAGTCTTGTTCCATATTTCTTTGGCACACAAACAACCTAGCGTGGGTGTTAATGGATAATATGGCTTGCCCTTGAAATATTCGGGATCGATGGTTGTGCCATGTGATAGAATTTCTGACCTGCCTATTTTGCCGGCATAATACGATTCGGTAAGGGGCGCATAATTACTCCAACTTTCGGGCAATAAGTTTTTATAATTACTCAATGAATCTTTCCTGTTATCATAAGTTGTATGCCAGAATGCACTGTCAGCTTCATAAGGCATGAGCATTTGAAAATTGGGGGTTGGCCCAATAAATAAATTATGCGAAACTTCTGTTCCGGTAATACTAAAAATACCTTGTGGGGTATTGCCATTTGTTAGAAAATAAGGTAGGTTAGAGCCAGCTCTAGCAAGTTGTTCGATCATTAAAAGACGCCCATTTTTTTCTCTTACAAAACTACCATCAGCATTTTGAATGATGGCAATGCCAGGATAATCTCTATTCCATCTCTGAATACTATAATTAATTTTGGTGCCAATATTTTTTTGATGTTCAAAAAGCTTTGTAAGACTTGGTGTTTTTTGATGCAATTCTGTTTGATTGTGTTGTATATATTTTACTAGTTCAACTAAAAGGGTAATCTTTTCATAATCGGGGAATCGATTTGCCAAATAAGATTGAATAAATTCCTTTGTTGCTTTATTGGGATTCATTCGATACAAATAAACGGCTTGCATTGCGAATAACTTGGGTACTGTTTCAGTAATTAATAATGTGCCAATTTCCTTTTCATATTCCTTTGAATAGCTTGCATAAACGGCTTCAAGAAATGAGCGTTTAGTGCTGTAATCAAGTGTCTGATATTTGTCGAACAATTGTGCAAATCCTTTTTCAATGGAAGTTGATTGAACAATAAATTGTGCAATTGCCCAACAAGATTCGCGAAACTGTTCTTCAGTAGAACTGTCCAAAACCTGTTCCATGTTTTTTAAGAGTACGGTATTCAACAAGTGATCTTTGAAACTGTTTCTTCTTTGATCTAAAACAAAGTTGGAATAAATGGTGTCTCTTGGTGTTTGTGCAAATAAAATGGGACTGATAATGCTGAATAATATGATTGTTAAAACAAATTTCATGAACTAAAGATAGGGATCAGTCATTTCATTTTAATGATCATAAATCGTTTAATTTGCAGTAATTAATAGTTTATTGAATCTGCCTAATAATTAACCGTGAATACATTCTCTTACGAACGTTTATACCAGTTTGCACATGCTGTTTTTCTTAAAATGGGTTGCTCTCTTCAAGATGCAACAACAGCCGCAACTGTTTTGATCTCAGCTGATCTTAGAGGGATTGATAGTCATGGTGTAGCTCGATTAAGTGGTTACCTGCGTTTATGGGAAGCAGGTAGAGTGAATCCAAAACCCAATATTCGAGTAGTGTATGAAACGCCTAGTACTGCGGTTGTTGATGGAGATGCGGGACTTGGTTTAGTGGTTGCACCATTTGCTATGCAAGTGGCAATTGATAAAGCTAAACAGGTAGGTACGGGTTGGGTAAGTGTTAAGAACTCTAATCACTTTGGAATAGCTGGTGCGCATGCCATGATGGCTTTAAAAGAAGACATGATAGGAATGGCAATGACTAATGCCTCTGCATTAGTGGCTCCTACTTTTTCTAATGAGCGGATGCTTGGAACAAATCCTATTGCGGTTGCCATTCCGGCAAATGAACAGCCTGCATTTGTAGCCGATTTCGCAACTACAACTGCGGCCAATGGTAAACTAGAAATTCTTCAAAGAAAGAATGCAGATATGCCTCTTGGTTGGGCACAGGATAAAGACGGTAATCCTTCTATTGATGCCAATATCATTCGTAAACAAGGTGCTTTATTACCATTGGGTAGCGATCGGGAACATGGGAGTCATAAGGGATATGCATTAGGAAGTATTGTAGATATTTTCTCTGCTGTTTTAAGCGGTGCCTCTTATGGTCCTTGGGCACCACCATTTCCGGCTTATGTACCAATGCCTGAAAATCAACCCGGACAAGGACTTGGTCATTTTTTTGGAGCAATGCGCGTGGATGCATTTCGTCCCGCTGAAGAATTTAAAGACCATATGGACAACTGGATCAATCGCTTTAGAAATGCTAGGCCATCAGAAGGAAACGATAAAGTTTTAATTCCGGGCGATCCTGAAAGAGAGATGGAAGCTATCCGGATTAAAGATGGTATACCTTTAGTGGAAGCTGTTGAGTTAGACTTGCAGGAACTTGCTGAAAAGTTTGGATTGAAATTATAATTGTTGATAAATGAAGCGCACACCCTATATCATTTCTTTTTTTCTTGCACTATTTTTTTTGCAGGCTTGTGCTGCTGTCAATGATGAAACGGATGATACAATTGTTGCGAATAAAAAAAATACCCAAACCAATCTCACTAAATTTTTAGACGCCAAAAAATGGGATAGTGTATTCCCTAATCGGTTCCATATTTCTAAGTACCCTGACAGTAGTTTTAAGGGTGTAATAAAGAATGATTTTTACAGTTTCGATGCTTTTGTTGCTGCTGCAAAATTGTTTCCCATTTTTTTGGGTGATGGAAATGATAGCATTCAAAGAAGAGAGTTAGCAGCATTCTTAGCCAATATTTCGCATGAGACCAGTGGCGGATGGGAAGATGCACCTGGTGGAATGTACCAATGGGGATTATATTTTATACAAGAAAAAGGGTTCCCAAATCAGCAATTTAATTATGCTGATACAAGCAAAAAAAAATGGATGCCTGTAATTGGTAACTCTTATCATGGCAGGGGCCCCATGCAGCTTAGTTGGAACTATAATTATGGTCAGTTTAGTGAAGCATACTTCGGCAACAAACAAATTTTATTAGACAATCCTGATCTGCTTTTAAAAGATTCTGTGCTTTGCTTCGCAAGTGCCATCTGGTTCTGGGTTAGAGATCAATATCCGAAACCCTCTTGTCACGATTTAATGGCAGGCCAATGGGAACCCACTGCTAAAGATATAGCGGGTGGGCGTGGACTTGGTTTTGGAACTGTTGTTAATGTGATAAATGGAGGTATAGAATGCGGCCAAAATCATTCCGAGCAAACCAAGTATCGCTATGGCTATTACCAATATTTCTGTGACTTCTTACATATTGATAAAGGACCTAATGCAGAATGCAGTACCCAAAAACCTTTTGGATTTTAAATTAATGTTTCAATCCCAATTTTTTGATCTCTCGATTTGTTAGTTCCTTGATCACAATTTCATTTGGATGTATGACATCGGGGTAGTTTGTAAATGCCGACGCTAAGTCAATATTGTTTTCAGAAAGCAAAAAGCGTGGTCGCGCTGTAAAATAATTAGTACCTGCTTCACTTTTTAATTTCATGTTCAAATAAAATACATCAAAAATTACCGAGTAAATTTTATCTTGTTTGTCAAAGACCGCGATAGGCTGACCTGGAATGACTTTATCTCCAACCTGAACAATCAATTTGATAGAACCCTGTACATTATATCTAGCAAGTGTGCCATCGATGTGTTCAATGAAAATATTATTTCTTGAGTTGCTATTATATATTTCGTTTTCTTTTCCATGCTCAGCATTATCAGATGCTTCATAAACTAATCCAGCTCTAGTAGCGCAAATGGTATCTCCTAAATGATACTGGAACCCCATGGCATAAAAGTCAGAACTACTTTTTCCAAAAAGTTCGCCAATATAGTAAGTGCCAGATGTTTTAATAGATTTACCTGGAGAGCTAGGAAGCAAATAGGGATACAATGAATCTAATTTTGTAATGCTTCTTCCTTTTTGAAAACTGTAGCTATAACTTATTGAATAACTACCTGCATTTTCAATGGGAGTGAGGGAAGCAATCTGTTGCAAGTTAGA
Source organism: uncultured Bacteroidota bacterium (assembly GCA_903821465.1). Lineage (GTDB taxonomy): Bacteria > Bacteroidota > Bacteroidia > Chitinophagales > Chitinophagaceae > Sediminibacterium. The sequence continues at coordinate 18,434 of CAIJLK010000089.1, forward strand.
TCCATTTACAGTAACTGAAAAATTGTTGTCTCCCTCTGAACATCTATATCCCATTAATTGCTTGAAAGTAATCGTGCATGTATAAGTGCCGGGTTTATTTTTTTCAAGCATCAATCGAATCGTATTTTTTTTAAAATTGTCAGCTTCTGTGTAAACCCTGAAATCTCTTTGCGAAAATGCTGAAAAGGATAGCCCACATAAAATAAATAAGCATACTAATTGAGCTCTCATCTAATAGTTTTAAGATTGAATAATGGGATGAGGGGGGTTACTGCAATAAATATATAAAATTTATATCAAATGACTATTTCACCAATTCCTGACAGATTTTTAAACACATCGTGTTACATTTGCCACTCATCGGATATTGGTTACTGTTAAATAACCATCAATAAAGATAAAATTGTAGCGTCATGAAAATTATGAAGTTTGGTGGAACCAGCGTAGGGAAGCCAGAACGTATGCACCAGGTATCTCAGTTGATCACCAAAGATGCAGAATCAAAGATTGTAGTACTAAGTGCATTGAGTGGAACCACCAATGCTTTGGTTGATATCAGCAATAGTTTAGCAGAAAGTAACCGAGAAGCTGCCAAACAGAAAATCGATAATCTGGAAGCACATTACCGCCAATTTGTGTTGGATTTGGTAAAGTTGGAAGGAAATCGTGCTAAAGCAAATGCAATCGTTTCTGAACATTTTGAATTCTTAAATATTATTCTACGCATTTCTTTTAGTGAAGCGTTGAATAAAGATATTTTGGCACAAGGTGAATTAATGAGTACGAAATTGTTCTGTGTTTATTTAGAAGAACAGGGGATCGATCATTTACTATTGCCTGCATTAGAGTTCATGTCGATCGATGCAAACGAAGAACCTAATTTTCCTGCGATACGCATTAAATTAACAGCAATTCTTGCAGAGCATACAGATAAAAATATATTTATCACGCAAGGTTATATCTGTCGTAATATTCGTGGTGAAGTTGATAACTTAAAACGTGGGGGAAGTGATTATACGGCATCATTAGTAGCTGCTGCTATCAATGCAACTGTTTGTGAAATATGGACCGACATTGATGGTATGCATAATAACGATCCACGTATCGTAAATAAAACGGTAGCAATTGAACAACTGAGTTTTGATGAGGCCGCTGAGTTGGCTTATTTCGGTGCTAAAATTTTGCATCCAACTTGCATCTGGCCTGCGCAACAGGAAAATGTACCCGTTAAATTATTGAACACCATGCAGCCAGAAGCAGCTGGTACTGTAATTACCAAAGAAGCGGGAAGTGTTGGCGTGAAAGCAGTAGCAGCCAAAGACGGAATCATTGCTATTAAAATTAAAAGTAGCCGAATGCTTTTGGCATATGGATTTTTACGCAAAGTATTTGAAGTGTTTGAAAAATACCGCACATCTATCGATATGATCACTACATCGGAAGTGGCTGTTTCAGTTACCATTGATTCAGATGCATCCCTTGCAGAAATCGTAAAAGAGTTGGAGCCATTTGGTAACGTAGAAGTTGAGAAAGATCAATCGATCGTTTCTATTGTTGGAAATGAAATTGCAAAGACCGATGATGTGTTGATGAAATTATTTGATGCAGTCCGCGAAATTCCAGTAACAATGGTAAGCTATGGTGGAAGTCCCCACAACATTTCATTATTAGTACCAAAAGAATACAGGACAAAGACCCTGCAACTGTTGAACAGTGGGCTTTTTGGGTTGTAAGAAGATAGAAGATAAAAGATAAAAGATAAAAGTGAAGAGTGAAGAGTGAAGAGTGAAGAGTGAAGAGTGAAGAGTGAA
>CAIJLK010000090.1 GCA_903821465.1 uncultured Bacteroidota bacterium
GGATCCATCGTGATTGAATCCGTATTTGGTTTGCCCGGAATGGGACGCTTGATGATTGAGAGTTTGAATTCGCGTGATTACAATGTGCTCATGGGTGTGGCGGTAATTCAATCGGGTGTGGTGATGTTTGGGCAATTGATGAGTGATATTGCTTATGTCGTAGTGGATCCAAGAATTGATTTTAACAGTAAGTAGAGAGGAGGATTTCAAATGAGTGTATTTTCAAAGTTCACGGCAAAGATGAGTCCTCTGACGAGAAGACGCTGGAATGGATTTTTTCGCCAAAAGCGTGCATGGATAGGATTGATTGGATTCACTAGTATTTTGTTTTTTTCCATGACTGCTGAAGTCTGGTCAAACAGTAAGCCCTTGATCCTGAAGCGTGAGGGGCATCTTTATTTTCCAGCAGCTGCTGCTTTTTTTGCTTCCTTTTTCTTACTTTTTTTTGCCATGATGGTATCAATTTGAGTGATGGATTAATAATATATTATGAAAGTTAGAAAATATATTTTTATAAACAATACGAATTTATTTTCAACAACAATTTTTTTTGCACATCATTATCACTTTTCTTTGAATGCTAAACAACAAATAATGTCTGATTCTAAAAAAACAATGGTGATTGGTGCTTCAGAAAATCCAGAAAGGTATAGTTATCTGGCTGTAGAAAAACTCAAGAAATATGGTCACCCTGTTATTGCATTAGGTAGAAAGTCGGGTAAGATTGGCGATACCATTATTCAAATTGGCAAACCGCAAGAAGCGCAAGTAGATACAGTAACATTATATATCAACCCTGAGTTACAAAAACAGTGGGCAGATTATATACTATTACTGCATCCTAAACGCTTAATTTTTAATCCAGGCACCGAAAATGATGACCTGTATCAAATGGCCAAAGCCAATGGTATTGAGCCTTTGGAGGCTTGCACTTTAGTAATGTTAGGAACGGGTCAGTATTAACCGTATAATTCTAGATGGATCGCTTTTTTGTCGTATCCCATTGCTAGAATTCTTTGTTTAGCTTCATCAACCATGCTCTTCCATCCGCATAAATAAAAGTTAGCGGGAGTTTTACCATGATCGCTTAATGCTTCATATACTGGATGCACGTAGCCTTTATAAGTTCCTGCAGGTACTTCTGCTTCTCTTGAATAACAAGGATGGAAAAATATATTATTGCTATTTGCTTCTAATTCTTTCAATTCTTTAATGTATAGACCATCTTCAAAATGTCTACAACCAAAGATCAAATGCACGTTTTTGTGTGCAATACCCTTATTGTGTATATGGGTAAGCATGGATCGGAATGGTGCAATACCAGTTCCTGTGCAGATCAAGAATAGGTCTTTGTCTAAAGGATCAGGCATGGTGAATTTACCTTGTGGCCCCCTTAAAAGAATCTCCGTACCTACTGATACTTTGTTGAACAAATAAGTAGTTCCTAACCCACCCTCAAGCAATACGATCACTAACTCAAACACATTGGTACCATTGGGTGCCGATGCAATGCTGTAACTACGCCAGCGTTTGTTTTTTTGTTCGTGAATGGGTAAGTCTAGTGTTACAAATTGCCCAGATTCAAATACAAAATCTTCGATCTCGGGAATCTCAATCCAGAATCTTCTAGTAGAAGGTGTTTCGTTTTCAATTCTGATTACCTTGCCGTTGCGCCATGGTTCTATCATACAATCGTCTTTTTTAGGCAATAAAGGTAATTCAGATGCTTTATACACCCATCAAAAAAAAGCTGATTTATATCAGTTATTGACCTCTTATCGCTTCAAGAACAGGGATCTGTTTTATTGTTCTTGTAAACACGGTGCCAGCATTATCATTCAAGCGAATCACCAACTCATTTGACTTTACTTGTTTGGCAATATCCTTCTTAGGTTTAATCCCCGTTGTATCTTTTCTAAGGAGCTTTATCTGCCAAACCATTTCGTCGGTGTACTTAATCAGCGTGTCTTTCTTCTTATACCCATCAATTACCATAGGCTTTTCGTTGATCTTATCAATACTTGCGATATAGAGTTGATTCCTGATCCAGATCCTTTCAATTTTTAAATAGGGCACTTTATTGGCGAGCAAATAAATAAAATATTCAGGCTCACTTGCAAGGGTAGTGGCAGCAGTTTCTTTTCCACCAATTTCAACAATTGGGGTTGGTGCAACTCCACTAATATAGCTGCGCTGATAAGCTTTTAATCTTAAAGAGGCGCTCGTTTTCTGCCCGAAAACGTTGCTGATACTAATTGCAAAAACGATGAATAGAAACGCTTTACTCATATAACTTCTATTGTTTTATGAGCTGTTGAGTTGTTTGGTACTTCCTATTATCACTCGTGATCTGTACCGTATAATTGCCTGCTGGTAAGCGATTCAAAGGAATCTGTCCATTCCCATAACTGGCTTTTGTCTGATAAACCGGCTGACCAAGCATATTAAATACTTGTATGTTGATTGACTTAATACCACTTACTGTACCAGCAGCATATTGATAAGTGCCGGTGCTAACAGTTGGAAATACTTTCACAAAATTCTTATCATTCAAAGTAATTGGCACAACTGCTGTGGTAAGATTCGGCGTAAAATTCGGTGATCCAATAACGGTATAAAACATGCCGTTTCCATGGGTGCCGATCAATAAGGTATTATCTTCTGGACGATAGTCCAATGATGAGATCACCGCATAATTCAATATGGATGCACCCTCGCGCGACCAGATAATATTTCCTGTTCCACCAGTGCCCAAGGTTTTGCCAATGCTCTGTGTAGAATATAATCCCACAGAAGTGCCTACATAGTATTCGGTATAAGGATTATTACTCGCATCTTTTTTAGGAACGATGACACATGAACGAACAGAAGGTAAGGTTAGATCTCCTTCAGCATTCGACCAACTAGGAGTGGCCGATTTTGCGTTGTAGGTCCACCAGATTGATACCGCATTATAGTTAGTTACAATCGCCATGATCTCATTATCATCGTTTGGATTCACTGCAATATCTGCTACATTGCCTTGCATTCCAATTGGACTAATATCTATTGGTGCAGTGATCTCGTTTACATTGGCATAATCATCTAAGCGATATACTTTTCCAGTATTGGTTCCAAAATACATAGCATGTGTGCTTAAATACGGACCCCATGAGAAGTCCATTCCACGTATCGATACGGTTGCATCACCCGCAATATTCACGGTAGTTTCTACGCCGATCATTCTAGCCCATTTAGAACTATCTACTGTACTAGCAGCAGTAGTTCTAAACAGTTTATTGTAATTGGTATAGAACATGATTTCAGAATTGGAATTACTCAATTTGTAATTGGTAACGAAGTCGCCATAACCGGTGGACCCATTAGAAGTAAGATCCGCCACTTTTGGTTTGATCACAGCACCCGGATAATTAGCATTATCCAATAATTCATCACGAATTAAAATACCAGCTTGTACCCCAAAATAAGTGAGCTGTTTGCCCGCATTGATCTTAGCAATATCAACAGTTACACCATCGCCTCCAAAAAGATTTACATGATCATTTACGCCGGGTCTGTCTGGTGTACGAGCACCGAAATTCAAATTGGCATCTCTGTACCAAGTCCCGTTATCCTGTGCACCTCCTTCAAAATTTAATTTACCCTGTTCGGGGTCGATCGCTACCGAATAATACTGTAGGGTTTGATAATTATTCACCATCGTCCAGCTAACAGTTGCTGCGGTAATATCATCTGTGATCTGCATTCCACCATCATTACAAGCGAATGCTCTTTTTGAATTGGTAGGATCAAAAACAAGCAAGTGCATGTCGGGGTGACTATTGGTATAAATATTCGTAGTGAAATCTGCTTTATATCCGCCTAGCCATGCTGTGTTGTTTGGTGAAGTAAAACCATTTGTGGAGCGATATAAATTAGTACCACCTACAAATACCATATTCGGATCATCGGGTTTTACTGCCAATAACATATCGTATCCACCTTGTAGGGCTAAGGGATCTGATCCGGCTTTATTGCCACCTGGCATATCAGGCATGCTGGTAGAAAGGTTGGTCCATACGGGTGCTCCTCCACCAGTAAAATCGGCTTTGAATAAATCTGCCTCGGGTAATAAACTCGGACTAGCCTGACTCGCTCCATTCTCATACATCACGTATAAAATATTATCGTTTGAAGGCGCTAACTGCAATAGGATCCGGCCCCAATTCGCTGAAGCACTAGTATTGATTTGAAAGCCCGGAGGGTTGCCAACAGTGGCTCCGCCTGCGATTAAATTCCATGAATTCAAATCGCCTGTTGTTGATTGCCACACACCTTTGTCCACACTCTTTAAATGAAAAGCACAATAAATTTTACTGCCGTCTTTAGTGATCGCAACATCAGTATTACCAGTAATGCTATTTCCTAAAGTAGTACTTTGTTTTACGGCCACCCAACTAGTTCCGCCATTTGTTGATCGATAGATCACACTTACTGCAGCAACATATACATCGCCATTGATCGGGTTTACCACAATGCGATTTACAAGATCAAAGAGGTTATCGAATGTTGCAATTGCGCCAGATTGTGTGCTAGCCAGAGCCGTCCATGTAGCCCCATTATCGGTTGATTTATAAATACCATTACCTAAATAGAATGCACCAGAACCCGAGCTGCCACTAGCCGAATTGCCGAGCGACTCACCTGTTCCTGCATACCAAGTATCTTCATGGCCAGCTCTAGTGTCTTGCGCTAGACAAGAAAGATTGTGGATCTGTTTATCGGGTGCCACCAATACCCAATTCAAACCACCATCCGTAGATCGCATTAATCCCCCACTTATGCAACCAGCCAACATTACTTTATTGGTTGTTCCATTATATCTTTTGTCAAATGCAAATGCACGTGTTCTACCCGATACATTGGTGGGCCCGGCTGCGATATAAGTATTTGTTGTGGGTCCGTTTACACCATACGCTGTGCGCATCACACCATCGGCTCCCATGATTCTTCCACCTGCAAGAGGCATGCGCATAGCCTGCTCCATTTCTGCCTTAAATACACCATCGGGAATTTTTCCGGTCCTGGGATCCTTCAGCATATCATATTCATATTGGAAACGAGCTGCGTTCATCTCAGCTTTCTTTGTCGGATTCTCTTCATCATCTTCTGATTCTTCTATCCCGAACTTATTATTCTTATGCTCTTTACTTTCTTTATTCCATTGCCATCCTGCAATGGCCAAGCCAAATACTGCAAAAAATATGATGATCCCTTTTTTCATTTTCTAAATGATTAGTTCTCTAAGATATAGTATCTCTTATAAACGACAAAAGCAACCTAGTTGGTTGCCTTTATTATTAGAATCCGGTGGACTATTTTTCAATCAATATTTTCTTGATATACGTCTTGTTATTATGCCTGATCTTAAGTATATACAGATCTGAAGCAAAACCACTGAGATCAAGAGTTTTATTGTAATTGCCAATGAATCCAGGATATTCTTCAGCCAGGATCTTCTGCCCTAGGGAATTGAAGATCTCTAATGACAGATCCTTCCTAACATTCATCACAAAACTAATATTAACGATTCCTTTCGATGGGTTCGGACTTGTTGTAAGTTTTATTTCACTTACCAAAAGATCATTCAATGCAGTCACTACAGCACTGATGGTATTAGAAGTTTTGGAACAACTGCTTGCATCTGTTACTACCGATTTATAAATTCCGGTTCGGGTAGGCTTAAAGTGGTTTAGGGTAGCGCCATTAATTAATGTGTCGTTAATATACCATTGATTTCCGTTTGCAACATTACTTGTTAAAGAATCTGCCACCTGCGTAATCACTGGGTTTGGTACTGTTGTGGCCACTACAGTTGTTAGATCGCTCACACAATCGTTGGTGTTGAATTTTATATTATAAAGCCAATAATAATAACTCTGAAATAGATTCGGATTGGCTGTTGTGGATGCACTATTTCCTGTAATTGAAAAAATATTTGAAAAGCTGATCGGATAAGGAGTGTTGGTGATACTACTATTTCTAAAGATGGAAGCACCATTTTGACAATCGATAATAATCACATGATCGCCAGATGATGGAATAGGTAAGTTTAAAGCATAAACTGCTCCAGTGTCGGCAGCACTATTGCCATTTGAAGTTGTTCCATCAGCATTTGCTGGCGTAGGATTTGGCGTTGTTGGATAAACATTAATAGTAACACTATTTAGTGGTGTATAACTATAACTAGAATGCGCTGCATCTGTCCATCCTCCAAAATTAGCAACAGTAAATGTGATATTGCCAGGATAGGAAATATACAATCTGGCAGATTCTATGGTAACTGGAACTGAATTAGTGATATTAATAAACTGTCCACTAAAGGCATTATATCCTCCATTTGCATTGATCATTTTATTGTTCAACCCAACGGTACCTCTTGCTTCCTTACCAACATAAAATGTATTATTGACCGGAATATTTGTGGTGGAGGTACTGTAGCCAGTTGCAATTGGAGTTGTTGCTGAGGCCGATGAATACCAGAAATAATTAGATGCTAAAGAGGGATTAGTAACTTTTAAAATAGCATTACCACTACAGATGGAGGCAGTTGCCGTAGGGCCAATTGGCTTGGCTGCTGTAACAATTGTTGTTGTATTAGTATTATTAGCGGTGTTTTGATCTGTTAAAAGATTTACCGAGCTAATAATGGTAAAACTAGTAGCAGGGGCACTAATGAAAGGTCTTGAAAAGGTATATTCAACCGTACTCAATGCAGGAATTGAAAGCGGATAAACAGTTGATAAACTTAAGATAGTAGTATTGCCATTTTTCACTACTAAAGAAATCGGAACGTTGGACTGATTAATTGTTCCATTATTTTTTATAGAGATTGTAACATACTGACTATCTATGCCACAACTTCCTGAAGTAGGGATTAGTAACTGATCAATACTCAAATCATTGGAAGGGTTCTTAACGCGCAATCTAAAATCTTCTGTCTCCCCATTTGCATAAGTGCCACAGCCTGTTACTGATGCGGCGTTACTTGTTTCTTGAACAATAATGCGCATGATGTATAAATTGCCAACAGGCAAATTAGCAGCAGTAGTAATATTGCCAGTATAGGAACTAGAGATCACAGCACTTTGCGCAACTTTTTCTGATGGTTCAAACTGTCCGTTATTATTATAATCAATATAGGCAGTTACGATTCTTGGGTTCGCTGATGCATCACAAGAACTTGTTTTTACAAAAAAAGGAATGGTTTCTAAAGATTCTATATCTGTGGTGATATTCGTATTATCGGTATAGCTAGTACATCCTGCCGGATTGCTATAATGCATGGTTTTGAATGAGACACTATCAATTCTTGCTCCAGCTGTACTCGTTGGATTTGAGGCACAAGTAGCAGTTCCACCAACACCACTAACTAATAAAGAATAAGCTTGCTGACCTCTCTGCAATGATCCCTTATGCGTTATTTTGATCGTGTAAGTTTGTCCCGGTACCACACTATCCACCAAAACTTTCTCAACATTATCAGTGATATTATCGCCCTTGGTTGCTGCGTTATCTGGACTATTTGGATCAAGCACCCAAGGTTTAAAAGTACTGCTGGCTTTTGTAATTCTAATGTCTAAATCATTCACCAATTTCTTTGCTGGATTATTCAAAACATTTACAGTTTCAACAGTGCCCTTAGGATCGGTCCAACAAATAGTTGCAACTAAAGGACCAACGCCCGATGCAATTACATTATAAGTTGTTGACGCACCATTCAGTAAATTGTTTTCGTAGAGTAAATGCTGACTGCTCGCGGCATTACCAGTGTTTACAGCTGCATTAATTACGGCAGCCGCTTTCTCAACATTTAAAACACCCCAACCATATTGGTAATCGGGTCCATCTGCTGGTCCCGCTTCATCTGCCGTATGTATTGCCAAACCTTTTATAGTTGCAGAACGTAAAAATTGCCCTGCTTTCAATTTGGTATAATATTCCTGCAATAATAAGAGCGATCCGGTTGTGTTAGGTGTTGCCATGGAAGTTCCAGAACTCAAGGCATAACTATTATTGGTGGTTGCAATACAGGAAAGTACATCAATCCCATCTGCCACAATATCAGGTTTGATTCTCCCATCGTCGGTTGGACCAAAATCGCTGAAATAACCAATTTTTGCGTCGTCCTTTCGGGTATATCCACCCGGAATTCCAGCGATGGCTCCAACGGTTATAATATTTTTTGCATTACCATCCCAAGGAATGGTATTGTATGAACTATTATCACTGATGGTTGCTGGCCTGGCTCCCGCGCTTACCATATTGCTATTATTATCATAGCGATAATAGGTATCACCAACGGCGGGTCCGTTTTCAGCCCGATTATTTCCTGCTGCTTTTACAATTAAATAATTTGGGGCATTGTATGCGATTGAATCTAGTAATTGTGCGTCGGGGCTATAATATCCAAATTTATAATCTTCATTTTCATTGGGCCTGCCATAAAATTCCCAGCGATTCATTCCGCCATTAAAACTCCACCCTGAAATAATCCCATAGGAATGATTTGATAACAAAAGATTCGGCGCTTCGGTCATCATCTCAGAAATATCATTATTAAAATCATATGCCAGCATTCCCTGCAAGCCATAGGCCATGCCCTTTGCTAATGGATTTACGCCAGTTGCAATCATGGTTCCAGCAACGTGGGTAGCGTGGTCTTCCGTAGTACTAGGCTGATCTTTTTGGGTTACCCTCCCAGCCAGTTCAACATGCGTTGCCAAAACTTTTCCTTCATCCCAAGTGGCCAATTTATTTTTCAGACCTGCTGTTGAGCCACTCAATCCCAATCCACTAGTTCCTCCCGGCCATAACTGATTGGCTTTGGTAGTAGCTGCGGCAATGATATTATTCTGACTCATATAATATTTGGGATAGCCGAATGCATCAACCCCAACCAATCTGCCAGTCTTTCCAGTCCTGCCCTTAATAGTTAATTGCCAGCCCTTTTGTTTTGCAAGTGAAAATGCCTTTGCTTGATTGGCGTTTTCTTCCAAACGAAAACTTCGTCCCGCTCTTTCTAATAGCGCTGAGTTGGTAGTTAATTGTGCACCCCCCTTAATAGCCAAAAGCACCACAAAAACTATTAACAATTTCAACCTATTCATATCACCGATTAATTATAAATTTATAAGGGTCGCCCAATATATGGTAAGAATTACTAAAATAGACACTTTCAGCCTTAATTATATAGTATGAAACCCATTCTTTTTCTTCTTTTTCCTCTGATTTTAACAATCTTAGGATGTTCAAATACAAAAATATCCTCATCTATCATAGCAAAACAAGGCATTTTGGGTATTGTTACCGAAACTAGGGGAAATCAAATGCCAATGAAAGGGGCGCCCCAAAAAATGACAAAAATAATACAGTGTACCGTACTGGTTTATGAACCCACCACCATTTCAGATACAGAACCCAATGAAACTGCTGCTTTTTATACTGCTATTCATACCAAACAGATTGCCGCTGTAGATACAGATTCAACGGGTGAATTCAAGGTTAACCTTCCCATTGGCAAATACTCGCTATTTATTAAAATGGGTGATCGATTTTATGCCAATTTGTACGACCAATTCAACCATATTGCATTGTTTGAAGTGCTTCCCAATGGCTACACAACGGCGAATTTGAAACTGATTAGGTCCGCAACCTATTGATTCACCCTATATTTGCAAACCTTTATGGTAGGCAGGTGTTATACCTGCAAGGGTTGATAGGCAGTTATGAATATTGGTGTATTGTTAGAAAAGTATCAGAAATCACCCCGCCTTTTTCAATTGGCGGACAGGTTATCTATTGCCCAACGCCTCCAGGAGAATGATATTCAAAAGATTTTTCTAAAAAATTTACAGGGTAGCAGTGCAGAATTTATGGTGAGCAGCGTTTTTATGAACGAAGCTTGCAAGGAGTTAAACCATTTAGTGGTTTTGAACGATGCGGAGGAAGCAGCTTATTTTCAAAATACACTCGAGAACTTAACCAATGCACTCGATCTTTTTTATTTCCCTTCCTCTTTTAAAAACAGAAAAAACTTTAGGCTTCTCAATAGTTCGCACGTAATGCTGCGCACCGAAGCGCTCACAAAACTTTCTGCCGGAGGCAATAAAAAAATCATCGTTACTTATCCTGAAGCATTATTCGAAAAAGTGGTGCTACCTAAAACACTTTCTGGAAATATTATTCATATCAAAGTAAACGAGACCATTCAGCTGAATAACCTGATGGAACTCTTTGTGATGTATGGTTTTCAAAGAACTGATTTTGTATATGAGCCCGGTCAGTTTGCTTTGCGCGGCGGCATCCTCGATATTTATTCATACGGAAATGAAAAGCCTTATCGTGTTGAGTTATTTGGAAACGAAGTTGATAGTATCAGAATCTTTGATCCTGAAACACAGCTTAGCGAAAGAAAATTATTACAGGTAAATATTATCCCGAATGTGGAAACACAATTCGAAACGGGAGAGAAAGTATCGCTCTTAGAATTTTTACCAGCCAATACCATTGTGTGGTTGAAAGATTGGGATGTGATCAGCGGAAAAATTGAACAAGAGGAAGAAGCGCTCGATGGATTCATGGGATTGGTGGAAGATGGTTATCGCATGAATAATTCAGATGATGAGGACGATAGCAGGGTTGTGAAAACGGTGACCAAAGAAGATTTTGTTTCTGCCGCAATGATCAAAGAATTGTTGGCTCCTAGAGATATTGTAGAGTTCGGATACAAGCCACATTTATCGAATTATGAAATTGAATTCGATACACGTATACAGCCTTCTTTTAACCGACAATTCGACCTACTGATCAAAGATCTAAAAGCACATGAGTCTGCCGGATATGAGATCTATATTTTTGCCGAACAGGTTCGTCAGCTCGAAAGATTGAGCAGCATTTTTACCGATCTGCAAACAGAGATTCAGTTTGTGCCAGTGGGTACTAGTATTCACGAAGGATTTATTGATCAGGACCTGAAAATTGTTTGCTATACCGATCACCAAATTTTTCAACGCTATCATAAATACAAGGTTAAGCAAGCCTATAATAAAAACAAGGCCCTTACGCTGAAAACCTTGCGCGACCTGCAGCCTGGCGATTATGTAACGCATATGGATCATGGTGTGGGTACCTATAGTGGATTGCAAAAAATTGAGATCAATGGAAAAGTGCAAGAAGCAGTAAGAATTATTTATAAGGATAGTGATATCCTCTATGTGAATATCAACTCGCTTCATAAAATTTCTAAATATACGGGCAAGGAAGGAACGGTTCCCAAGATCAATAAATTGGGTAGTGATGTATGGAATAAACTAAAAGAAAAAACAAAGACCAAGGTCAAAGAAATTGCGTTCGACCTGATCAAACTTTATGCGCAAAGAAAAGCGCAACAAGGCTTTGCACATCAGCCTGATACTTATATGCAAACTGAATTGGAAGCGTCTTTTATTTATGAAGACACACCCGATCAGAGTAAAGCAACAGCAGATGTGAAGAAGGATATGGAAAGCGCTTCACCAATGGATCGATTAGTTTGTGGCGATGTAGGGTTCGGTAAAACAGAAGTGGCAATCCGCGCTGCATTTAAATCTTGTGTGGATGGAAAACAAGCTGCTATTTTAGTGCCTACCACCATTCTTGCATTTCAACATTATAAAACATTTCAAGACCGACTCAAAGATTTTCCTGTTACGGTAGATTATATTAATCGTTTTAAATCAGCTAAAGAAAAGAAAGAAACCCTACAGCGTTTAGAAGAAGGGAAAATTGATATTATCATTGGTACGCATGGACTTTTAGGAAAAGAAGTAAAATTCAAAAACTTAGGGATCATGGTCATTGATGAGGAACAGAAATTTGGAGTAGGCCATAAAGAAAAATTGAAGACACTGAAGACGAATGTGGACTGTCTAACACTTACTGCCACGCCCATTCCACGTACACTGCAATTTAGTTTAATGGGTGCCCGCGATTTGAGTATTATGAATACGCCACCCCCTAACCGCCAGCCGATCCAAACAGAAGTGCAGGTGTTTAATCAGGATTTTATTCGCGAGGCTATTTATTATGAAACCGAGCGGGGGGGACAAGTTTTCTTTATCCATAATCGCGTTTTGGGTCTGGCCGAAATGTGTGCACTGATACAGGGACTTTGTCCAGATTTGAGTATTGGTTTCGCACACGGTCAGTTAGAAGGGCATGAACTGGAAGAAAGAATTTTAGATTTCATTGATCGCAAATATGATGTACTTGTTTGTACCAATATTGTAGAGAGTGGGGTGGATATTCCAAACGTGAATACCATCATCATTAATAACGCACATCATTTTGGTCTTAGCGATTTGCACCAATTACGCGGAAGAGTGGGACGGAGTAATAAAAAAGCGTTCTGCTATTTAATGGGTCCGCCTATGAGCAGCCTACCAACCGATAGTCGAAAACGCTTGCAAACACTGGAACAGTTTAGCGACCTGGGAAGTGGCTTCCAGATTGCCATGCGCGATCTTGATATTCGTGGTGCAGGAAATATGTTAGGTGGAGAGCAGAGTGGATTTATGGCCGAGATCGGGTTTGAAATGTATCAGAAAATTTTAGAGGAAGCCATCCGAGAATTAAAGCGTACCGAGTTCAAAGAATTATTCAAAGATGAAATTAGTAAGCAGGATGATTTTGTGGTGGATTGTACCATCGACACTGATCTTGAAATTTTAATTCCAGATAGTTATGTAGAAAGTATTACAGAACGTTTGAGTTTGTATACGCGATTGGATAGTTGTGAAAATGAAGAAGCGCTGCAATTGTTCTATACCGAAATGATCGATCGCTTCGGTCCCATCGTACCACAAGTAGAAGATCTATTTACAACTGTGCGTTGCAGATGGTTGGCTGTTGGAATTGGATTTGAAAAAATGACTTTAAAAGAGGATACAATGCGTTGTTATTTTATCAATCGCCCCGACTCCCCTTATTTTGAATCAGCACTGTTCAAGAATGTGTTAGAGTACCTACAAAAAGGAACCAATAAAGCAAGACTGAAGCAAGCAGGGAAAATGTTTTTACTAGTAGTGGATGATGTGAAGGACATGGTGAGCATGCATCAGTTTTTAGAGCGGATGCATATTCAAGTGAAAAGATAAAAGATAAAAGATAAAAGATAAAAGTGAAAAGATAAAAGTGAAAAGATAAAAGTGAAAAGTGAAGCGCCGACTACACTATTATCTTTTCATCTTCCTAACCTCTCTTCACTTTTATCTCTTATCTATTATCTATTAAAAAAGGCCCCGATTTTCTATCGGGACCTTTTTTAATTTTGTTTTGACTTTATTAGAATCCTTTTTTAGCAACACCATCAGCAATTGCTTGCAATGCTTTTGCTTCGCTCATAATAGCAGCCATTTTATTTCCTTTTCCATCATGACCACCTGCCATATAACCACCCTTAGCAGTTTTAGTAACTACTGCATCTTGCATTGGTACATTTTTTTCTTTGGTTTTAAGGCAATATGCTTTGATCATTTTTGAAGCGTCCATTTTCGTAGAATTTAATTGTTAGAGAATAATCTTATATGTAATCAAGCACAAGCTAAA
>CAIJLK010000091.1 GCA_903821465.1 uncultured Bacteroidota bacterium
AAATAGTTCCGCGTTCTGCTTCAATAGAATCGATATGCTGGTGAAGGCTATCGCTCATGCTTCTCCATTTTGGACCTTGCACTTGTTGAATGTAAACGGCTTTCACGAAGACATAGACACAGGCGCCAATCACCAGCAAGTAGCTGAGATAGACCCTCCAAAGTATGTCGCGTTTTACTTCCATAATAACCTATTATTTCAATGTCAAGCTTTATAAATATTCCTAACTTCTAACTTTCTTCTTCTTCCTCTCTTCCTCTCTTCACTCTTCACTCTTCACTCTTCGCTTTTATCTTATTTATTCAGTCTTTGCGGCGTTTCCCTACTAATCTTCAAACCCAGTGGTGTTGCAGCTTTCAGCACTTCTTCTTCTTCACTCTTTAGCATCAGTTCACTTTTCACCGTCTTATATTCGAATTGTAATTCTTTCAGTTCGTTATTGGTAGTATTAATCTTACGTACAATTCTATCCGCATTGTGTCCGTTTGCGATATACAATACCGTTAGTACAGTTAGAAATAAAAAAAATGGGATATTCTTTACGATCCACTGATAATTGAACAAGCCTTTTAAAGGATTCTTATTAACAGTAGCGGTATTCTTTACCTGCTCAGCCATTAGTTTTCGTTCTCGGGTACGGGTGATTAATATCTTTCGGCCACTCTCAGTTTCGCGCTTCTACTTCTACTATTTCTTTTCAACTCTGCGTCTTCAGCTGTGATCGGCTTCTTTGTTATTATTTTCAGAATCAGTTCTTTTTCAACTGATATCAACGGATTCTCATCAACTTCATCAAAGGTTCCCTGCTTAAAAAAATTCTTCACCATTCTGTCTTCAATCGAATGAAACGTAATCACTGCAACCCTTCCGCCTGTTTTCAAAACCTGGGGCACTTGTTCTAACATTTCTTTCAACGCACCCATCTCATCGTTCACTTCCATTCTTAAAGCTTGAAAAACCTGTGCCAAATATTTATTCGGATTCCCTTTCACAACAGCACTGATCAAGCTTTTGAATTGTTGAATCGTTTGTGAAGGCAATTGTTTACGCTGATGAACAATATGTTTAGCCAGCGTAATCGAATTAGTTACTTCACCATATTTTTCAAAAAGCTTATGCAGTTGTTGTTCTGAATAAGTTTGAATGATATCGGCAGCAGATAAACTTTGTCTGCGATCCATTCTCATATCCAGTGGGCCCTCAAAACGAATCGAGAAACCTCTGTCGCCCTCATCGAACTGATAACTACTCACACCTAAATCAGCCAGTAACCCATCAACTTTCGAAACTTTATGCAAACGCAGAAAGCGTTGAATGTGACGGAAGTTGGCAGGAATAAAAACGATGCGCTCATCATCGGGTAAATTTTGTTTTGCATCAGCGTCCTGATCAAAAGCGAATAATTTACCAGTTGGTCCAAGTCGTTCTAAAATCCCCCTGCTATGTCCGCCGCCACCGAAAGTGCAATCCACATACACACCATCTTTTTTGATTTCCAAAGCATCCATGCATTCATAAAACAGAACCGGCACATGGTAGTCGTTCGCCGAAGGGTGTTGGTTAGCATCCGAACCTTTTTCACTTTTCTCGTTCATACTCGGAGTTTTAACCATTTTTCTGATCCTTGCCACCCATCACTTCATGTGCCAGATCACTGAATGCTTCAGGAGATACATTTTCAAATACCTGCTGATGCATTTTGGAATCCCATATTTCAAAGCGGTCAATTACCGCCACTAAAACAATATCTTTTGATAAACCCGCGTACTCGCGAAGAGAACCTGGAAGCAACATTCTACCAGCAGCATCCAATTCAATTTCGGTAGCGCCTCCTAAAAACAAACGGCGGAACTGGCGTACCTTGGGGTCGAAATCATTTAATTCACCAATCTGGGCAGTAATTGCTTCCCATTTTTTCAACGGATATAATGTGAGACATTTTTCCAAGCCACGGCTTAACACGTATCGGTTCTCCGCTTCCGGCAACTGTCTTTTCAGTCCACCCGGAAGTAGGAAGCGACCTTTCGCGTCAACTGTTGCTTCATATTCTCCGTGAAATCCGTGCATTAGTGAATAAGTTTTTTTATTTTTCCCACTTGTTGACACAAAGTAACACTTTTTCCCACTTTGTAACACGTTTTAGAAGCTTTGTATTTATCCACAAGCGAAAATGGACTCAAATGCATACTCAGCCTAACTCTTAGCCGATTTACCAGAAACCACCTGTGATTATGGTGTGAATAGCTGTGGATAACCCCTGCAGAGGGCAAAAACGGGCACTTTTTTGATTGATTTTGATTGAATTGGCGTGAAAACTGTCCATTTTCTTACAAGTTTGCATCCCAACATCCTTCAATTTTCCTTCAAATTCCCCCTAAAAAGATTTTCGGAATGTATTTTTGCCGGATGCATCCCAAGGACCTCCAGATCAAGGAT
The DNA here is from genome assembly GCA_903821465.1 of uncultured Bacteroidota bacterium. Classification (GTDB taxonomy): domain Bacteria; phylum Bacteroidota; class Bacteroidia; order Chitinophagales; family Chitinophagaceae; genus Sediminibacterium. The sequence continues at coordinate 2,437 of CAIJLK010000091.1, forward strand.
TTTAGTTACGATTTACCCGATGAGCGGATCGCCAAATACCCTTTGGCCGAGCGTGACTTGAGTAAGTTATTGATATACAAGGGGGATGGAGCTAGCGGAGAGTTGATCAACCAATCAACCAATGAATTAGCCATCCCAGATATCAGTAAATCTGACAATCCGAAAATCATCGAATCAACTTATAGGGATATCAGCGAGTCAACCTACCGAAATATCAGCGAGTCAACCTACCGAAATATCAGCGAGTCCCTCCCCGCCGGAAGCCTGCTGGTCTTTAATAATACCAAAGTGGTCGAAGCCCGCATCTTGTTTCAGAAGCCAAGCGGCGCAACAATCGAGATCTTTTGCCTTGAACCCGACGATCGATACCCCGATATTACCACCGCCATGCTTCAAAGTGGGAAATTGTGGTGGAAGTGCCTGGTGGGTGGCGCAAAGAAGTGGAAGGAGCCACTGCTGACTAAAATTATTTTACAGGGCGATAAAAAGATTTTACTGACTGCCGAGCGCAAGGCACAAATTGAGGACTATTATTTAATAGAATTTAATTGGGATGATCCCAGTTATTCATTTGCCGAGATCTTACATGCGGCAGGCGTAATTCCGTTACCACCCTATTTAAATCGGAAAGCAGAAACAAGTGATCTTGACCGATACCAAACCATTTATGCGAAGTTTGATGGATCGGTAGCAGCGCCTACAGCGGGATTACATTTTACAGATGCAATTTTTGAAAAACTGGCAGCAAAAAATATAGCAAGCGAATATCTCACACTGCATGTGGGAGCAGGAACTTTTAAACCTGTAAAAGCAGAGAAGATCGAGGGGCATGAGATGCATGCAGAGTTCATAGAAGTACGATTAGATTTTATACAAAGATTGATCGAACAAATTTCTAAGCAACCCACTACTGTAGGCAATACAAATAAGCGCGTGATTGAATCACCACAGATCATTCCCGTAGGCACCACGAGTATGCGCACGATCGAATCATTGTATTGGTTGGGCGTGAAAATAATTTTGAATCCCTCTATCGATTTATCGGACCTGCAAGTATATCAATGGGATCCTTATCAAATAGATGCATCCAATATTACAGCAACAACGGCATTGACAGCGCTCAAGCAATGGATGCAAAAAAATGAAACGGAATTATTGATTACCAAGACGCAGATCATCATTGCGCCAGGTTATACATTTCGAATAGCGCATTCCCTCATCACCAATTTTCATCAGCCGCAGTCCACTTTACTATTATTAGTCTCCGCCTTAATCGGCGATGATTGGAAAAGAGTTTACCAATACGCGCTAGACAACGAGTTCAGGTTTTTAAGTTATGGAGACGGATGTCTTCTAAGAAGATAAAAGATTAAAGATAAAAGTGAAAGAAGAAGTGAAGAGTGAGGAGTGAAGAGTGAAGAGTTGAGGAAGAAGAAGATAAAAGATAAAAGTGAAGAGTTAAGAGTGAAGAGTGAAGAGTGGTTAGTAAGTTAGAAATATAAAAGTGTAATAATTTTTTAGACTAGTTCAAATTTATACGGCTTTAATTTTATTGTCTTTATTTTCTTCTCAGCCATTCGCAAATCATATGTTGCTTGCATTCTAATCCATAACTCAGCATTACCACCAAAAACTTTTTCTATACGCAAGGCCATCATGGGACTTATCGCTGCCTTTTCATTAAGTAAGTTTGACAATGCGGCTCTTGTTACTCCTAACATTTCAGACACAGCAGAAATAGATAATTTATTTGCAACTATTATTTCTCTTTTCAAAAGTTCACCAGGATGAGTAATATGCGTTATCGTTTTTTTCATTGTTTATTCATTGTAAAGCTATACAATACAGTAATTAATGCAAAATTTACTTCATTAATAATTGCAATTACTTGAATTTGAAAATGCGCTACGATAAAATGATTGTAGTACTTCTACATTAAAAATATTATAGTGCAATATTTTTGCAAATATACCAATTATTGGTATATTTATAAAAAGCATCCCATGGCAAAAAATACTTCTATCTTATTAGGGGAACATTTTGAAGAATATATTTCTTCAAAAGTTTCATCAGGCAAATTCAACTCTGCAAGTGAAGTAATAAGAACTGCATTAAGACTTTTAGAATTTGAAGAAGCCAAAACGAAAGATTTAAACAAAGCTCTTTCCCAAGGAGAGAAAAGCGGTATGGAAAAAGATTTCGACGTAAATGCAAATTTAAAAAAATTGCATAGCAAGTTTTTATGAAAGCGCTACCATTTGAAATAAGTAAGAAAGCAATATCAGATTTAGAAGAAATTTGGCTTTATACTGTTGAAACATGGTCAGTTGAGCAAGCCGATCGATATTATAATCTGATATTTGACGAAATTAATTTTATCTGTAAAAATTATTATTCGGGGAAATCAATGGAGCATGTTCGCAAAGGTTATCTGGCAGCGAAAGTAAAATCTCATTTAATATTTTACAGAGTTCAAACTAATAGAATAGAAATAATTAGAATTTTACACGAAAGAATGGATATAGAAAATAGATTAAAATATTATACCCACCCCAACCCTCCCAGAAGGGGATAAAGCACTTCTTCCTCACTCTTCACTCTTCACTCTTCACTCTTCACTCTTCACTCTTCACTCTTCACTTTTATCTTTTATCTTTTATCTTTTATCTCTTATCTAACAAAGGTATCTCAATCGTGAAAATACTTCCCTTCCCCAGTGTGCTCTCAACACGCATCTTTCCTTTGTGCGCGTCGATCACAGTTTTTACATAACTCATTCCAAGACCGAAGCCTTTTACGTTGTGAAGGTTGCCGGTATGTGCGCGGTAGAATTTTTCAAAGATGCGTTTTACGGTTTCTTTGCTCATGCCAATCCCATTATCTTCAATGCGAATGATGAGTTGTTTGCTAGTGCTATGTGTAGAAACTTTTATGAAGATGCTATCATTTGAATACTTAATAGCATTATCAATCAGGTTCGATAATAAATTAGCGAAGTGCACTTCATCAACAGAAACCAGATCATTCTTCGCATTGAAAAGTGTTTGCACTTCTCCATTTTTATTTTCTAATTGCAACTGATAATTTTCTACAACCTGCTGCAACATTTCGTGCAAGTGTATTTCTGTGCGATTGAGTTTTAATTCCTTACGGTCCATCAAAGCCGCTTGCAGTATGGTTTCTACGTGCTTGTTCATGCGCACATTTTCTTCTTTGATGATGCCCCGAAAATATTCGAGCTTCTCTGGATTGGCCAATACTTTTTCGTTTTTCAAAGCATCCACTGCCAAGGAAATAGTAGCGAGTGGTGTTTTGAATTCATGCGTCATATTATTAATGAAATCACTTTTGATCTCACTCAATTTTTTCTGTTTCATCAAAGATCTTACGGTAACATAGAATGCCGCAATAATGATCATCATAAAAATAGCGGCACCAATTATAATCCAGCGCAGCGATGCCCATACCTGTTTATTATAATCGGGTATCAACACAATGAGTTGTTCATAAGAAGCCATCTCATCGAGGGTAAGCGATTCATCGGGAAGAATCGGAATAAAAAATGGTTTATTAATAGCAGTATCAACACTCGCTTTTTCAAATCCTGAAGTAAGCATTTCAATATCACCCGTGGGCGAATAAATAGCAAATTCATATTTCAAATGATTCCATTCAGCTGTCAGAAATTCCTTCCGCAGTTTTGCAGAAACTTCATCCACAGAAAATTTTTCACCAATAGTTAGCGGCTTAATTGCATGTAAATGAAAATCAGGAATAAATCCACTCATGCCCGATTTGCGGGGCCTCACAACTTGTCCGCTGTAAACAGTCTTGTACAAATCAGCTGCCACTTTAAGTCCATTCACACTCAACTTATTATACAACTGCCCTTCCCTAACTTCTATCAGGTTATTCAGCCAAGAAGCTTGCAGCATCAGGAGGCCGAGCAATGATAAAGAAATCAGTATGATGATGATGGGGAAAGTTCTCTTCATTCCTACAAATATAGGGTTTAGAAATTCTAAGCATAATCGGGTATGGCGGATTTAAGAGCAATTTAACGGGCAGCATTTTCAATCAGCCGTTCACGTATTCAGCTATGAAATTGCCCTAATATTTTTTGTCGTTAACCTGCTTTGGCCTATTTTTCAATATGGCAGCACCTGAGCCGGGCATATTGTTAATTTCAGATCCATTTTTGAAGGACCCCAACTTTCAGCGTACCGTAATTCTATTATGCGAACATGAGAAGGAAGGAAGCCTTGGTTTTGTGATCAACAAATTGCACAATCAAGTGCTGGGTGATCTGATGGAAGTTTTAGAGGGATGTAATTTTCCGGTGTTTCTGGGCGGACCCGTTCAAAAAGATTCGCTGCATTTTATACATCGCAAGCCCGACTTATTAGGTGGCATAGAAATCATCGATGGCATTTTTTGGGGCGGCGATTTTGATCTGGTGCTCTCCTTAATTCTCACCAAGGAATTACTGGAACAAGATATCAGATTCTTCATCGGTTATAGCGGATGGGGATCAGAACAATTAGAAGAAGAGCTCGCAGAAAAAACATGGATCACTACAAAAGCTACGCGCAGATTAGCGTTCTATAAAAATTGCAATGAGATCTGGAAAGAAGCACTCTTCGATTTAGGCGGCGAGTATCAGCAAATGATTAATTATCCCAAAGATCCGCAGCTAAATTAATTCTCTGCGAACGCCAAAAATTCTGCCACTCAAGCTAAATTAATCCTCCCCTTTTTCAATAAATTTTATTTGATTCCAATAATCCACCAACAGTTCATCCATTGTTTGTGCAGTGAAATGATGAGAATGAATATATCGATTGGCATCAGCAATTCGATCATCGGTTAAAGGATGTGAACGCATAAACGATAAGGCCCGCAACTCGCTGTCAGCCGATGTTTCCTTGAGTCGCTCCATCAGTTCCATCATCCCTTTTGGATCGATCTGATTCTTCTCCATCAACCGCATCCCTTCCAGATCGGCCTGCATTTCAAGCTTCCTGGAATATTTCATTTGCAATAAATAATTCGCATTTCCAACAATCACGCTGGCTGCTGCACCGCCGCCATTGGTAAACATACTGATCACAAATCCAGTGCCCATCGACGATAAAATATTTTGCAAACTATGTCGCCTGTTAATATGCACCGACTCGTGACTCAACAGGGCAACGAGCGACTCAGGCGTTTTTAATTCTTTGAGGATCGCAGCGTTCACAACGATATGTCCACCTGGCAACGCATACGCATTAATATCATCCGAAACAGCTACAGAAACTTTGATCGGATAATCTCTACTCAAGTGTAATTGATCAGCAAAATTTTGAACGATGGCACTCGCATTTTTATCGATCTTAATTTCTTCCTGCAAACCATTGAATAAACGATTGCCCATCTTGATCTCGCTATTCACTGAAATAAATTTGATAGCAATAGTAGGAACCAGCACAGAAAAAAAAGTAAACAACAGAATCAGTAAAATTAGGATCGCAGCAATCACATAAGCAATTTGCCTGCGCGATTTTCTGGAACGCTCTTGCATATACAAAAGCAATTGTTGCTGATGAAACTCCTGAGTATTTTCTTGCATCCCTAAATATAAAAAAAGAGCCCGGAAAAATCCGAGCTCTCAAATAAAAATATACCAGATAGTTTAAGCTTCTTTCGCGCCTTCTACTAATACAGTTACTTTATTATTTAACACTTCCACAAAACCGCTTTCAATAGTAAAGTGTTCAAAGCTGTTCTTGTCTTTCAAAATCTTGATCGCACCTTTTCCCAAAGCAGAAACCAAGGGAGCGTGTTTGTCAAGAATCTCAAAAAGACCCGTAATGCCTGGCAACTGAACACCATAAACATCGCCGCTGTACAACTTTTTTTCGGGTGTTAATATTTCTACGTTCATTAGAATTCTTTTAATTAAGCTTTAGCAGCTTCCATCATTTTCTTACCTTTTTCAACTGCATCTTCCAAAGTACCCACTAAGTTAAATGCTGCTTCAGGATACTCATCTACTTCACCGTCCATGATAGCGTTGAATGCACGAATGGTATCATTGATATCAACGAATACACCTTTCAATCCAGTGAACTGTTCTGCCACGAAGAAAGGCTGAGACAAGAAACGTTGCACTTTACGCGCACGTTGAACGGTCATTTTATCATCATCGCTCAACTCATCCATACCCAAGATCGCAATGATATCCTGTAATTCTTTATAACGCTGCAAGATCAATTTAACGCGGTTAGCACAATCATAATGCACATCACCCACGATCAATGGCGTAAGAATTCTAGAAGTAGAATCCAAAGGATCCACCGCAGGATAAATACCCAAATCGGCGATCTTACGACTCAATACCGTAGTTGCATCCAAGTGAGCGAAAGTTGTAGCAGGAGCCGGATCAGTCAAATCATCCGCAGGTACATATACCGCCTGAACGGAAGTGATAGAACCATTTTTAGTAGAAGTAATCCTTTCTTGCATCAATCCCATTTCTGTTGCCAATGTTGGTTGATA
>CAIJLK010000092.1 GCA_903821465.1 uncultured Bacteroidota bacterium
ATTTCTGAATTAACAGATACTGCTTTCATTTTAATACAACTGGAAATTCCTATTGAAACTATTGCTGCAGTAATCAATACTGCGAAATTGAATAAAACACATGTGATTTTAAATCCTGCACCAGCTCAACTGCTAAGTGATTCGATTCTTGATGGATTATTTTTATTGATACCTAATGAATCTGAAGCGAGCATTCTTACTGGCATTCAAGTAACTGATCTGGCTTCTGCATCCTTGGCCGCTGATATACTATTACAAAAAGGCGTGGGCCATGTGATTATCACACTTGGTAAACAAGGGGCTTATTTTAAATCTCCCTTCAAAGAATTATTGATCCCGGCACCATCAGTAACAGCAATTGATACAACTGCCGCAGGTGATACTTTTTGCGGCGCATTAACTGTAGCACTTACAGAAGATAAAGATTGGGAAGATGCAATTCGATTTGCAATTGCCGCTGCATCGCTTTCCGTAACAAGAATGGGGGCACAAGCTTCTGTTCCATTTAGAAAAGAAATAAATCTATAAAATACAATCAATGAAAAAATACCTGTTCTATTTTGTCAGCATCCTTTCATTGCCATTGTGCGCGCAAGTAAAAAAACAAAATGCATTGGTTGATAAGCAATCCATCAGCATTTCAAAAGCTAGTCTTCAGGATAAGATCAAAGGGGGATGGGCTGGTCAGACTATCGGTGTTACCTATGGTGGCCCTTATGAATTTCATTACCTAGGCACACTCATCAATGATTATCAAAAAATCACCTGGCCGGAGGGACAGGTTAAGCGTTATTTCGATTTGGAACCGGGGTTGTATGATGATATTTATATGGACTTAAGCTTCGTAGATGTCATAGAAAAATATGGCGTTGATGCACCAGCTGATTCATTCGCAAATGCATTTGCAAATGCAGCGTATCCCTTATGGCATGCGAACCAAACAGGTAGGTATAATATTTTAAATGGCATGAAAGCTCCTGCATCAGGATATTGGAAAAATAACCCACATGCCGATGATATTGATTTTCAAATTGAAGCGGACTTTGCTGGACTGATGCATCCCGGGATGGGTAATTCGGCATCATTATTATGCGATAAAGTGGGACATATTATGAACTATGGCGAAGGATATTATGGTGGTGTGTATGTGGCTAATATGTATAGCCTTGCTTTTGTGAGTAATGATATCAATTTTGTTGTATCAGAAGCTTTGAAATCAATTCCTGAGAAAAGTAAGTATCGCCAGTGTATGCAAGATGTAATCAAATGGCATAAACAATATCCCAACGATTGGAAAAAATCTTGGTTCGAGATTCAAAGAAAATGGACAGAAGATATTGCTTGTCCCGAAGGCGTTTTCATGCCATTCGATATTAGTGCTCGAGTGAATAGCGCCTATGTGTTAATGGGATTGTTATACGGTCAGGGTGATTTTGGAAAAACTGTGGAGGTAGCTACCAGATGCGGACAGGATGCAGATTGTAACCCTTCAACAGCAGGTGGAATCCTTGGTGCTATGTTGGGTTTTGATAAGATTCCAGACTATTGGAAAAATAATTTAAAGGAAGTTGCGGATCGTAATTTTGTATACACGAATATTTCTTTAAATCGTATGTATGAATTGGGATTTAAACATGCATCACAAATGTTGCAAAGAAATGGCGGTAGTATTAATGGTGATAAAATAACTATTATTTATCAACAGCCTAAGCCCGTTGCTTTTGAAGAATCTTTTGCTGGATTGCATCCTGTAAAAAGAAAATGGTTGGGATGGAATAGCGATGAAGTAAAAGATAGTTATGAATTTGATTTTGAAGGAAATGGACTTACGATTCATTCAGGTATGTCGAACGAATGGGGCACAACTACCAATTATTCATTTAGAGTGGAAATGGATGTCGATGGTAAAAAAGAACAATTCAATATGCCTTATAATTTCAGACTTAGAAGAAATGAATTGTATTCAAACTTCGAATTGGCAGAAGGAAAACATACCGTGAAAATTAAAATTTTAAATCCAGATAAGATAGCAAGTCTGCAATTGAAAGATCTGATCGTGTACTCTAATAAATAGTTGAACAACTAAAAACTAAACCATGTTGATAGTAGAAAATTACGGATTGGCAATTATGCTTTGTGTAGTAACCATGCTTTGCTGGGGCTCCTGGGCTAATACCACTAAACTCACCAGTAAAGAATGGCGTTTTGAATTATTGTATTGGGATTATGGAATTGGTATTTTGATTACAACGATTCTATTGGCATTTACAATTGGCAGCAACGGCGCAGAAGGCAGGTCATTTCTAAACGATCTGCATCAGGCAGAAACAGGGAACTTAGAATCTGCAGTTATCGGCGGTATAGTTTTTAATTTGGCAAATATTTTATTAGTAGCTGCGATTGGGATTGCCGGCATGTCGGTTGCATTTCCGGTAGGTATAGGTATCGCATTAGTATTGGGTGTTGTGATTAATTATGTAGCCAATCCGCAAGGCAACCCGATGCTAATTTTTGCTGGAGTTGCACTCATCGTTATTGCTATCATATTAAATGCAAGAGCCTATCAGAAATTACAATCCAATTCAGCTTCAAAAGTTTCGCAGAAGGGATTAATATTAGCAATTGTAAGTGGTGCATTAATGGGGCTATTTTATAAATATGTAGCAGACTCGATGGTGCATAGTTTCAATACGCCTGAAGCCGGTAAGTTAACGCCCTATACAGCG
>CAIJLK010000093.1 GCA_903821465.1 uncultured Bacteroidota bacterium
ATTGGGTCCGCGTTTTAATCCACCTTCAAATACCACCATTCGATCATTGATCCATAAATAGTATTTTGTATCCACAGCAATTTTAGCAATTACAGCAGTGGATGGTAACTGATTAATAATAATTTGTTTTCGAAAAGCATAAAAGGAACTAACAGCCGTATTATCCTTATTAGATGAAATCCATTTTGCCTGCCAATTTTGACTATTGACAATCTGAGTCGTTAATAATAATATGAAAAATAGAATCTGTCGAAACAATTATGAAAGTATTTCGTCTAAGATAATTATTTCAATGCACTTATTATTTCTTAGCTCCCTTTTTTATAGGCTTACCATATTTTTTCATCATGGCATCCTTGCGACTTACCTTAACATTCCGCTTGAGGTTCTTAGCAGATTTTTCATGAAAAGCCGGACCCGCTTCATCCTTTTTCTTGATCTTAAAATCTGGGATTTTCATGTACACTTTAGGTGTCTCATCTTCTGTAAGTTCAGTAGAAATGATCAGATTTTCAGGAAGAGGCAGCAATGGAATCTGATATTTCATCAAAGTTTCTACCGCTTCCACTAAAGGCAATTCTTTTTCAGTAGTAAACGTAATAGCAATCCCCTTCTTATCAAATCGTCCTGTTCGTCCAATCCGATGGATATAATTCTCAGGAACATCTGGCGTATCTATATTAATCACATGCGTTACTTCAGCAATATCAATACCACGTGCCACAATATCAGTGGCTATAATAAATCGATAAGTTCCATCTTTAAACTGCTTTACTGTATTAAAGCGATGATTCTGCTCCTTATTAGAATGTATCACTCCTACTTGATCAGGAAACCTGAGAGAAAGATCTTCATATAATAGATCAGCTAATTTTTTGGTTGCTGTGAATACCAATACTTTAGACATACTAGAATCCTGCTTCAGCAAATATTCCAAGAGATTAGCCTTTGTGTAAAAATTAGGAACATTATAGCGGGTTTGAAGAATATTTTCTAATGGTGTACCAGTAGGTGCCGCTTCTACAAAAACGGGATCATTAAAATAAGTTCCCAATAGTACATCTACATCATCAGTAATTGTTGCAGAAAAAAGTAAGTTCTGTCTTTTTGAAGGCAACAGATCCATGATATTCTTTAGTTGCGTACGAAATCCTAGATTTAGCATTTCGTCCATTTCATCGATCACTAGTTTTTTGATCATCTTGGTCTTGAAAGATCCATTCATAGCCAGATCATAAAATCTACCAGGTGTGGCAACCAATACATCTACCCCATTCTGTAATTCAATTGCCTGGGTATTGATATTAACGCCGCCATAGACACCTGTTACAATCAGGCTCATATATTTTGTAAGCTGTTTTATTGTCTCTACCACCTGTGCCACGAGTTCTCTGGTAGGTACAAGGATCAAGATCTGGGGATCTTTATTCTTATCGAACTTCCATTGTCTTAAAATGGGTAACAAATAAGCAATTGTTTTTCCTGTCCCTGTTTGCGCAATTCCGCAAACATCTTTTCCCGACATGGCAATGGGGAACACTTTATGCTGAATGGTTGTTGGCGTGGTATACCCCAAATCATCAAGTGCCGTCCAAAGTGCCGTATTTAAATTAAGATCATCGAATGTCATAATGCGGTAAAGGTAGTTGAATGATACAGTATTGGGATTTGCAATTCTTGAGCCTATTGTTAAATTGATAACATTACCATCCTATTTCTTACCTTAAATACTTTTAATTTCATTCATAAATAATCATACTTATGATCAAAATGACTGTTTTTGATATGGCTGGAACCACCGTAAATGAAGATAATGTGGTGTACAAAACGCTTCGAAAAGCAATTAACGAAGCTGGCTTTGATTTTACTTTGAATCAGGTATTGGCAGAAGGAGCAGGAAAAGAGAAGTTACAAGCTATTAAAAGTGTATTAAGTGTATATGAAGGAATAGAGGATGATTCATTAGCGAATAGCATCTTTCAAAACTTTATTAAGCAGCTTGAAACTGCTTATGACAGCATGGAAATACTTCCACAAGACAATGCAGCTGAATTATTTGAAGCATTAAAGAAAAAAGGCATCATCGTGGTCTTGAATACTGGCTATAATTCCCAAACCGCAAATTCATTAATTACTAAACTTGGCTGGGTTATTGGAGAGCAGATTGATGGCCTTGTAACAGCATCTGATGTAAGTAATAATCGGCCAAAACCAGATATGATATTATTAGCCATGAAACAGTTTCATATTACAGACCCTCAAGAAGTACTTAAGGTTGGCGATTCAACTATTGATATTGAAGAAGGCAGAAATGCAGGTTGTAAATTCAACATTGGGATCACTACAGGAGCTCACACTAAAGAGCAATTAGCAACTGTGAACCCAGATTTTATTTTAGATAATTTACTGGAACTCTTACCAATAATTAATAACGCTCAATAAAAAATAACTAATTCAATTCCTTTTCTATGGATAAATTATTATTTACTCCTGGTCCGCTCACAACAAGCTTAACCGTTAAAGAAGCAATGCTTTACGACTATGGATCAAGAGACGATCTGTTTATCCATTTAATTAAAGACATTAGATACACTCTTTTAAGTTTGGGAAATGTGTCAAAAGAAAAGGGCTATGAAGCAGTTATTATGCAAGGCTCAGGAACATTTGGAGTTGAATCTGTTATTTCTTCTGCGATACCCAAAACCGGTAATTTACTCATCGTTATTAATGGTGCATATGGAGAAAGAATCGCAAAAATTGCTTCCATACATAAAATTCCATTCACCTCACTTGTATTTGCGGAAGATGAAATTCCTGATTTAGAAAAAACAGAACAATTGCTAATGAGTGGCAATTTTACGCATATGGTGATTGTACATTGTGAAACAACTACTGGAATTCTAAATCCTATTGAATCATTCGGAGTATTATCAAAAAAGTATGGCGTTCATTATATAGTTGATTCAATGAGTGCTTTTGGAGCTATACCAGTAGAAGTAGATAGTTGTAATATTGATTTTCTTATTTCATCTTCCAATAAATGCATTGAAGGGGTGCCCGGGTTTTCATTTATTCTTGCAAAAAAAGAAACTTTGATTTCATGCAAAGGTTTGGCAGATACACTAGTGCTTGATTTGTTTGCGCAATGGCAAGGTTTAGAAACTGACGGACAATTTAGATTTACACCTCCCATACATTCACTCTTAGCATTTAAACAGGCACTCAAAGAATTGGCTGATGAAGGCGGTGTTGAAGGAAGAGCAATTAGATATCATGCCAATTTCACTATGCTAAAAGAAGGCATGGCAAAATTGGGTTTTACTGAATATTTATCCGAAGAAAAACAAGCTTATATTATTACTACTTATTATTATCCTGAAAATATTGCTTTTGATTTTAAAATATTTTATCAGGAATTAAATCAACGAGGATATGTGATTTATCCTGGAAAACTTTCTAAAGCAAGCTGTTTTCGCATTGGTAATATTGGAAGAATTTTCACAGATGATGTTTTAAATCTTTTGAATGCAATTAAAGAAGTTAAAACAGAAATGGGTTTTTAATTCAACCATTAAAAGTTAGCCACAGGCTTGGGGTTTACCACAATTGTAATCGTATTCGAAGCGATGGCTCCATCTGCAATAGTGCTGGCCATCCTTCTATAATAAGTAGTTTGCGTTGGAGGTATGGGAAAATAAAATGAATCGATTGCGCCAGTAATGTCAACAAAATTGCTATTGTCAGTCGACTTTTGCCATTTATAAATAATACTACCTGTTCCTCCCGAAGCAAGAACCAATGATTGAAGCGTATCTAATTTTTGGCCGATACAATATGATTGATTAGAACCGATACTTCCTCCAAACAAAGTTCCATTAATGGTTGCAATAACCGGCGTTCTGGAATTTGAAATGCAGCCTGTTGTAGTATTTCTTGCTTCCGCAAAATAGGTGGTAGTTCCTGCTATCACCCCAGTGGTATAACTAAGGCTTCCTGCTAATAAAGCAGATCCACCAGTTGGATTCACAAACCAATCAATGGTAGTTCCAATCGCTGGATTTACAGTACCCGAAATTATCACAGAACCGGGTCCAGTTCTAGATGCTCCAATCACCGACGCAATGGTAGGTAAGCTATTAATCGTTGCATTTAATGGAACATTTTGAGTGGTTGCACCTGTGGAACTAAAAGTCAGGTTTCCAGTGAGTAACCCGGCAGTTCCCGCACTAACTCTAACATAAATATTGGTTGTAGTTAAAGTGCCCCCAGTTCCACTCAATGTTAATGCATTGGCGAATCCAGTTCCTGGCAACAATGAGATCTCAAAACCAGCTGGTGCAGATACGATCAAATCATTTGTAAGATTCAATGCAAAAACTGATATAACCTGAGTGGAGGTTACTAGACCAGCACAGGCGCTAAAGGGACTAAAGGTTCCCGTTAAATTGATGGTGGGTTGCGTATTTGAACAATCAAAACTGATAGTTGCAGGAGCATTTAATTTAGCTGTAACAGCATTACTAATCACAGGTGTAGTGTTGGATGGTATTCCGATGCTGCCACCGATATTATGACCAACATACCAATATTGATCAATATTAAGGGAAAGGTTGGTGAAGAATGCAATGGTAAAGTGACCAGAAATACTAAAATCACTAAAACCACCAACCCCATAAATATCTACTGGTGAAATATTGGTATAGGTAGTAGTAAAACTTGATTGAGCTGCAATTCCAAGCATTGATGAAACGCCATCGCCCCAACCAAAGACATGCCCTGAACTTGACATAGCTCCCATGGTATATAAACCCGCTTCTGTATTTCCATCAATCCGAACAATATTAGACAGGCTATTCAAAGGCTGAAATGTTGGTTGATTATAAGTTGTTGAACCAAATCCCAAACCCAATATTCCTAATGTGTTTAACCCGCAACTATATACTTTCATATCGTTACATAACAAAAATAAAGTGTTGGGCTTGCTAGAAGCGCCGATTGTTACAATATCCACAACAGAAACTCCGATAGGAATTTGAGTTGACATATCATATGCATAATTATAACTAGTGGCTGTATTAGCAGAACCACTAACATTAGCAGGTGATCCCCAATAATAGATCTTGCCGGTTGATGTTAATGCAAATGCGCCAGAATTGGAAAGTGAAAATTTAACTACTCCTGATAAAAAATTGCCGTTTGACAAAATAACATGGTGCCAAATAGCGGGACCCGCAGCGGCTTTATCGCCTTGCATATTAACCACTTTTGTAAGCATATACACATGACCAGAATTAGTAACAATTGCAATAGACGTTGGAGAGATTGCGAACTGTGCAACATCGGCATTAGTAACTCCTGTAGGCAATAGTGAAGTCACATCACTCTTAGCTACTGGCAAAGACGTTCCTCCAAAATTTGGCATACTGGTAATGGAACTAATATTAGTAGCATCACCAAAAATGTAAAGCTTTGAAGAAGTACGAAGTCCCATCACACTTTGCCCCGACCCTCCGCCAGTACTTGAAGACCTAACTTCATAAGGTATTCCCGCATAACTTGAAGTAGCAACAAAAACAGGTGCTGTGATATTACCAGTTACACCAGTTGTATAGGTGAGCATATTTTGTCCCCATGCTAATAAAACATTCGAACCCACTTGATTACCGATATATAAATTTGAATGATAGGAACCAGTGAACCTATTATATGTTAATGGATCGCATCCAGAACCAAATGGAAGGTTTTCAATTCCCATTTGAGATTGAGCCTGATGAAACATCAGGATTGTCATCATGAATATCATGAATATTTTAGCCAGTGCTGGCGAAAATAAATGCTGCTTAATAGATGTTTCACTATTCATAATAATATTCATTTCATAGAAATACAGAAATGTATGTTTGGGATACTATTAGAATAAACAGCAGCGGCTCTGCAAAAATTTTATTGGGGATACAATCAGAAGGGTAACTACCCTAAAATTAAGGAAAAATATAGTTACCATCCTAAAAGCAATTTAGAAGACTAATTCATAGTATGATTTGATTGGATGATTTAGTATTTAAATATTTTACCTCCTGCCATCACTTCCTGTGTATTCTCATCGAATGTTACTTTCTGACCAGTCCGGCATGCTGCATTCGACATAATCGTTGCAATAGAATGATTATAACCTGCTTCAACAGGAGTATTTGGCTGTTTGCGACTTCTAATGCATTCCATCCAATTTTTTACATGTGCAGTAGTTAAAACATCGCCGCCGGTATTTGCACCAGCTTCCACTTTTATAAACTCAGATAAACTTATCTCTGGTAAAAGATTAGGTTGCATTTTCATAACTGAAGCAGCTCCGGCTCTTAATCCACCTGTAGGAGAAACTTTATTAGTAATCAGGTTTAATTCTCCTCCATTGCTATAATAAATCTCACTTGGATTTTCATCTCCATTATGCATTCTGCTCATGAATACTACTTGAAAGCCTGTGTTTAAATCGTTAGATGGACCATATTCAAAAACTGCGGTGGTTGTATCCCAGTTTTTTCGTCCATCTTTCCACTGATAAATACCTCCATTGGCTGTAACAGATCTTGGATGTGATAAACCACTAAACCAGTTTACCGTATCGATCTGGTGGCTCATCCACTGACCCGGCATTCCTGATGAATAAGGCCAGAACAAACGGTATTCCAAATATTTTCTAGGATCAAAATTTTCAAATGGTCGATTCATTAAAAATCTTTTCCAATCAAGATCTTCTTCCTTGCACTGTGCAACTAAATCTGGTCTTCTCCATCTGCCAGGCTGATTTACATTCCAGGTTAATTCAACCATCGTAATTGGTCCGAATTTACCAGATTGTATGAAGTTAGCCGCAGCTGCATAATTAGCCCCACTCCTACGTTGGGAGCCAATTTGTACAATACTTTTAGAAGCTTTAACTGCTTTTAATGCAGCTCGATTATCTTCCATTGTTTCAGCGAATGGTTTTTCACAATACACATCCATTCCGGCTTTTACTGCTTCAGTCGCATGTAATGCATGCTGAAAATCGGGGGTACTTATAAATACTGCGTCACAGGTTTTAGAAGCATAGAGCTCGTCATTATTTCGATAAGCATTTATATCGTGACCCATTTTAGATTTTAGGTAAGCCGCTCCTTCTTCTCTTCTTTTTTTCCACAGATCTGAAACAGAGACGATATCAAAATTCATGTCTTTATAAAACTGCATGAAAGGCGGAATATGTGAACTACGGTGTCTGTCAGAAAAGCCTACAACACCTACCCTAACACGATCATTAGCACCCATGATTCGAGCATAACTTTTTGCACTAAATCCAACACTTGCAATATAAGTTCCTGCAGCGGCTTTAGCTGTTTGTTTGATGAAATTGCGTCTTGTATTTGACATATAAAGGGATTGAGTTTTTATTTAAGTTCTTGTATTTTGATTGATCTGAATGCAACCTGGGTTCCATGTTCTTGTAAAAGCAAATGCCCCTTTGCCGCCATCCCAAAATTCTGAAATCCCACATATTTACTTTTGGCAACTAAAGCATAATAATATTGTGTTCCTCGTTGGTATTCCAATACTTTCCAACCATTTAGCCAATGTTCAACCCTGCCATCAGGATAAACAGTAATTCTACCTCTATTCCATTCTCCAATCGGCAATTTTTCTCTCCCATTTTTTTTAGCTGGAATTAAATCATACAAGGATGCCAATGTTCTGTTTCCAATTGAACCCAGTTTTGAATCAGGATGTTTATCATCATCCAAAATTTGGTATTCTAATCCGATTGCAGAACCAGCAGTTTTTTCTTTTTCAGTCACAAAATATTTAACACCTGAATTCGCTGAATCAGTCATTTGAAATTCAAATTGCAAATCAAAAGCACTGTATTCATTAGTAGTAACTATATCCCCTCCATTCTGAGATTCCGCACTTTTCCCCTTCGATACAATTAAATTACCCTCTTTAACCAGCCAGGTTTTATCAGGAAAAAAATCTTTGTTGGCTCCTCTCCATCCACTAGTTGTCTTACCATCAAATAATAGATAAACACCCATTCTTTTTTCATCTTCTGAAATATTATTGACCAGCAAATTCACAACAAAAATATTATCGGGAGCAGAGGGTTTTAGATTCTTTGTTTGTATCCGAACATTTTTCCACCTGATTTCTTCACCCACATTTTTGGGATCACTAACAGCGTGTACTTGCAGCGCTATAAAGCCTTTGGGAGTCATATCATCAATCACATGTGCGCATGCAACACCGTTCACCCAAGTGCGAATACTATTCCCAATACATTCAATTCTGTAATGATTCCAATCATTGTGTTTGAAAGATTTTTTAGCGGCTGGATTGTTTTCAAGTGTGTATAACCAATCTCTTCTTGCTTCATCATAAACACCTCCACTCCATGCTCTATCAGAAGGGTCAATCTCCATCTGATAACCATGAACCCGATTGGGTGTTTTCTTATCAGTAACTTTACATTTATCTGTTTCTGTTTTTTGTTCGCTTCTAAATTGAACACCCGAATTCATCTGATCGTTTACTTTGAAGTCCACTTCAAAAATAAAATCTCCATATTCCTTTTCAGTAGCTAAAAAACTATTGGGCTGATTCAAAACAGTGGTTCCTATAATTTCGCCCTGTTCAACTCTATAGGAAGCTTTACCATTCAATTGCACAAAACCCTTTAGATCTTTTCCATTGAATAAATATTCCCACTGTTCTTTGGTTTTATTTTGAGCTGACAAACCAATTGCTGATAGCAGAAATAGGTATACTAATTTAAATTTCATGAACTGGCATTTAATGAATCGATAATTGAAATTAGATATTAAATAGTTAATTTGTATCAGCGCTAACTAAATGTTTATACATATGAAAAAAAACTGCTTCAAAAACTTTGTATTAGTGTCAGCAATCTTAGTAACTTTTGGGACATCGATCAATGCGCAATCTAAAATTCAATCCGATAGCATTCAAAATAAAATGCAGTGGTTTGCTGATGCCAAATTGGGCATTTTTATTCATTGGGGAATTTATGCAGTAAACGGTATTAGTGAATCCTGGAGTTTTCATAACAAAGAAATTTCCTACCCTGATTATATGCTGCAACTCAATGGATTTACTGCAGCGAAATACGATCCTAATCAATGGGCAGATCTTATTAAAGCATCTGGAGCAAGATATGCAGTACTCACTACTAAGCATCATGATGGCGTGGCGCTTTGGCCAACAGCAGAAAAAAGTTTGAATGTAGTGAATGGTAGTCCCGCTAAAAAAGATCTCTTAGCTCCTTTCTACAAAGCCATCAAAGCAAGAGGCATCAAAGCCGGTGCCTATTTTTCATTATTAGATTGGAGTAACCAGGACTACCCTGGGTTCTTAAAGGATAGTAGTCGTTATAAAATATCAGATGACCCTATTAGATGGACGCGGTTTAAGAAATTCTTAGATCATCAACTCAGCGAAATTATGCAAAACTATCAACCTGATCTGATCTGGTTTGATGGCGATTGGGAGCATAGTGCTGAAGAGTGGGATGCTATGGGAATCAGAAGGAAATTACTGAATTATAATCCTAACCTAATTATTAATGGTCGTTTAATGGGCTATGGTGATTATGAAACACCTGAGCAAAATTTTCCGGTAACTAGGCCTAAGTTCAAGTGGTGGGAGCTTTGCATGACAACCAATAATAATTGGGGTTATCAGCAAAGTGATACTCATTGGAAAACCCCTTATGAAGTGATCAGCATTTTTGTAGATGCGGTATCAAATGGAGGTAATCTGTTATTAGATATTGGTCCAAAAGCAGATGGCACAATCCCTAAAGAACAGGTTGAAATTTTAACGGAACTGGGAAAATGGAATCGTAAAAATGGGGAAGCCATTTTTGGACAGCTTGGAGGTATTCCTCAAGGACATTTTTATGGTCCAACAACCCTTTCAAAAGACAGCACTGTATTATACCTGTTTTTGCATGGAAAAACTAGCGGACAGGTCATGTTAAAGGGATTAGACTCTAAGATCGAAGAAATTGAAGTGCTAGGAAATGCCAGTAAATTAACCCATAAAATTGTAGGTAAAATATCTTGGAGCAAAGTACCCGGACTCATTTATATTGATGTTCCAGAAAAGGTTTTAGACCCATATATCACCGTTTTAAAAATCAAACTTAATCAGCCTATTCGCTTGTATCGTGGGAATGGAGGTTTATAAGCATTCTCAATGCTGTTAAGAATTATATTAGAACTGATTGTCAAGAAAACTTGCATTTTAGACTAGTAATACTACAAGTCCAACTCATAATCTGTTGGGCATTATCCTGAAATAATAGCAATATCTGCATTAATATGGCATTTTGTAGTGATAGAACTACAAAAACATCAAGGCGTTCACTACAGATTTAGCAGCAAGCCTACGGTTACTTTACAGTAGAAAGAAAGCGATAAAAGCAAACTTTCTATAAAAACAAAAACCCCTAGGTTATGTTAAAAAAAGTACTGGTAGTTAACGACAATGAGCTTTTGCTAATGATAGCAAAAAAAATGATTACCCTTTCAAATTTCGCAGAAGAAACCATTACCGCTACCAATGGTTTAGAAGCTGTAGAATATTTTGAAAGCCTATTAGAGAACGAAACTGACCCTTCCAGCAAGGCCCCAGAGTTTATATTTTTAGACTTACATATGCCTAATATGGATGGATGGGAATTCCTAGAATTTTATGTTGAGAAATACAGCAAGCATTTTCCGAATTTAAGGATTGCTATCTTATCGGCCTCGGTTGATATGCAAGAAATGCTAATGCTTGTAAAATATCCTGTTGTGATTGATTTTATTTCAACCCCAATCAATACTGAAGTATTGAATGCTATTGAAGAAAAATATTATAAGCTACTTTTAGAAAGAGCATAATAATTTGGTCAATTTCTATCGAATTTTCAACTGTTTATTTCTACTGCAAAAGCCTTTAAAACACGGTGTTTTAACGCTATAAATACCGTGTTTATACAAGGCTAAAAAATTCTTACTAGATGTAAATTTGGTTGTTCATTTTTTTGAACTATCATTTTTACTTCATGGTTATAATATTCTACCATATTATTAAAAAGAGGAAATCGTTATTCAGCATATTTTTTTGAATTGCATAATATCCGTATTACGGCTATTCCATAACAATAAAAAATATACTGCATGTGATAATTTCTACCCTCTATAATTTGCTGCTAAAAAATCTTCAAACTTCTAAAGTCAAGTTTGCCATTCTTTTTTGTGTATCGCTTATCGGTTTCACAGAAGCATCTGCTGGAGCAGTTTATGATAGAAATGCTGAAATCAATCACCCGTCAAATTCTACACATTTTACAAAAAATAAAAAGTCATCATTTTCTCACAATAAGTCAATTCAACTTGTTACTTCTGCTAATTTTCTTTCAGCAAGTACTCAATGCCTCTCTGGCAACAGTTTCGACTTCATTAGTAATTCTACAATCAGTTCTGGTTCAATCGTAAATCAATTCTGGGATTTTGGAGATGGGAAGTCCGCTACAGGCCCATCGGTAACACATTCCTATTTTACAGCAGGCAGCTTTCAGGTAAAACTAATTGTTACTTCCGATAAGGGATGCATTGATAGTATTACAAGAACTGTAACTATTTACCCACAACCACTTGCTGCCTATATTATTCCAGCCAATCAATGTTTAACAAACAATAATTTTAATTTCACGAGTAGTGCTTCCATTGGATCTGGCGGAAGTATCAGTTCTGTGGCATGGGACTTTGGAGATGGTAATATTGCAACAGGCAGCAGTGTCTCACATAGCTTTACCACGAATGGAAAATATCCGGTAAACTTACAAGTCACTTCAGACAAAGGTTGCACAGATATTATAACAGATACTATTACTGTTTTTCAGGTGCCTAATATTTCTGTTACAAATAATAGTCCCATCTGTTCAGGCAACAGCTTAACACTTAATTCAGTAACAAATAGTGGGACTACTCCTTATAATTATACATGGAATGGTCCAAATAGTTTCAGTTCTAATTTAGCGAATCCCTCAATTTCAAATATTAGTATCAATGCGAATGGAAACTATTCTGTATCAGTAACTGATAGTAATGGATGTACATCATCAGTAACAAGTAATGTTATAGTTAACCTAACTCCAGTTCTTGCCCCTATTGTTGGTTCAATTGGAGGTTGCGTTGGAAGTTCTATAAATTTAACCAATAGCACAGCAGGCGGCTCATGGAGTTCTAGTAACAATTCAATAGCAACAGTAGACGCCTCATCGGGGATAGTAAATTTCATAAGTACCGGAAATGTTTCTATTACTTATAATATTACAAATGCTGGCTGTTCAACTTCAGTATCAACAAATCTAATCTCAAATTCAGTGAGTCTCAAGTCAGACATCATTGAATGTAATAATGGAATTACACATTTTAATGCCACAGATCCTTATTATGGTGTTAGCTATAGTAATAATAATGCTGGCAATACTTATTTATGGACAATTACTGGAGGCCCTTTCTCTTTCCAGGGTGCTTCTTCTGCAAACAATCGATACACTGATCTTCAATTACAAACAGGGAATGCATATACAATTAAAATTCAATTTACCTCTAATGGGATTAGTTGTACTGCTCAACAGATGGTTTATAAGAACACAAGATCAGCAGATACTATTCAGGGTTCTCATGATACAACTGTTTGTAATAATACTGCTGCAATTCCATTATCAGGAGTAGTTTCGGCTGCAAGCAATTCTTTTCAGTGGACAAGTTCTGGTTCTGGAACATTTTCAAATAATGTATCTCTTCATAACGCATATACGCCAAGTGACGCTGATAAATTAGCGGGTATTGTTAAGATATATTTTACTGCTACATCCAATTTAAATTCAACTAGTAATTGTGGCTATGCATTAGGGAAAGATTCTATGACCCTTAGGATCTATCCTGCAAATATGGCTGCAAATTCAAATCAAACGATTTGTTCTAATCAACCTATTAATTTCAGTCCATCCACTTCTATTCCAGGAAGTTTCTACTCATGGTCATCTTCTATACTATCAGGTTCAGTCAATGGAAATTCTGCAACTGGAACAGGAACTATCAATGATTCATTAGTTAATACCAGCAATAGTTCAGATGCTCTGGTAGTTTATAATATCACGCCTTTTGCTTTTACTCCATCTAATATTACTTGCACTGGCAATCCGTTTAATTATACAGTTATTGTAAAACCGAAACCAAGGATTAGTATCTCCAATACAACAGCTTCAATTTGTACTGGCGGCAATAGTAATATTCAATTCAATAGTTCAATAGCTAATACTTTATTTGCTTGGTCATCTGCTGTAATTACTGGGGCCGTTAATGGGAACTCATCATCTGCTAATTTTTCTGCCACTGATTCGATCAAAGATTTACTGAATAACAGTTTTAATGCGAATGCAACTATTCGATATTATATATCTGCTGTTTCAAATTCTAGTTGCACTAGTATTGATTCAACTGATATTTTATTATATGCCCTACCCACTATTGCAAATGCGGGAACTGACCAAGTACTTTGTAATGTAAATAGCAGTATTCTTTCAGCAAATATTCCTGGAGTAGGTTCTGGCAAATGGGAAATACTGTCTGGTCCTTCAGCTGTTGTATTTGGAACTCCTTCATCACCATTCAGTACAGTAACTGGATTAGTTGCAGGTACTTACCAGCTGATCTGGTCAATTAGCAATGGCAGTTGTTCCGTTTCGAAAGACACGATTCAAATAATTAATAATCCTGAATCAATCGGCGGAAGTATTTCTGCAAATACATCAGTTTGTACTGGTTTGAATAATGGCACTGTAACGCTTTCGGGTTATACAGGAAATATAAAAGGTTGGGAATCTTCAACAGATGGAGGAATTACATGGCCAACCTCCATCAATAATAGCAATAATAATTACACCTATAATAATCTTACCAGTTCAACTTTATTTAGAGCGATTATACAAAGTGGTAATTGTAGCACCGTATATTCTACCCCTGTTAGCATTACTGTAAATAACAATAGTAATCCAGGCATTTTATTAAAAGACACTGTTGTATGTATCAGTAGTAATAGTGGCAGCTTAAACTTAACTGGATTTAGCGGGAATATACTTAGATGGGAAACATCTACTGATGCTGCAGCGAGTTGGCAAACAATCAATAATGCGATAGGCAGTTCTTTACTTTATACAAATATTACTGGCACAACTTTGTACAGAGCAATCGTTCAGAATGGAACTTGTAATCCTGCCAGCAGTAATTATATTACAATCCATGTAAGCGCCATCAGTAATCCTGGAATTTTAGCGGCTAATGCAATCGTATGTACAAATAATAATAATGGCATACTCAACTTATCGGGTTATACAGGTAAAATTGTTGCTTGGGAAACTTCTACTAATAATGGAACTAGTTGGAATAGCATTGTTGATTCATCAAATCAATTCACTTATAACAATCTTTCAGCAACAACAGCATACAGAGCTACTGTTCAAAGTGGCAGTTGTCCGTCTGTTTATAGCAATACTGCCATTATCACCGTATTACAACCAGCCACTATATCGGATGCGGGAGCAGATCAAAAACTATGTAACCTAGGATCCACTTCACTTACAGCTAACACCCCTGCTTCGGGTACAGGAACATGGAATGCATTGACAAGTAATCCGTCCACCGTCAACTTCACAAATATAAACGATCCACATAGTTCTGTAACAGGATTAGTAACGGGCACTTATCAGTTTGTTTGGTCCATTTCCAATACCATCTGTGCTGATTCAAAGGATACAGTATCCATTACTGTTTATGCTCCTACAGTTGCGGGTACGCTTTCTGCTGATGCAATTGTTTGTGCAACTTCCAATAATAACACCCTTATAATTTCAGGATTTAACGGAACTATTTTAAAGTGGGAATCTTCTATTAATAATGGAACTAATTGGGATAGCATCTCAAATATAAATAGCACTTATTCTTATAACAATTTAAATCTATCCACTTCTTTCAGAGCACTGGTTCAAAACCAGATTTGTCCAGCTGTTTATTCAAATAAAGTAACCATTACAGTACTTCAAACGGCAACTGCTTCTAATGCGGGACCAGACCAAATACTTTGTAATCAAACTGCAACCGCTCTTGCTGCTAACACTGCAATATTTGGAATTGGCAGATGGACTGCACTTAACAGCAATCCTTCTGCTGTAGTGTTCTCTAATGTAAACGATTCCAAAGCAATTGTTTCTGGCTTAATTGCTGGTGTCTATCAATTTGTATGGACAATCTCTAATACGCTTTGTGCTGATTCAAAGGATACGGTACAAATAATTAATAATCAAGCAAGCAATCCTGGTATTTTAACTTCTGATGCTACTGTATGTGCGAATTCAAATAATGGAACACTGCATCTTAATGGATACCTAAGCAATATCCAACAATGGGAATCATCGATTAATGGAACCTACTGGAATCTTATCTCTAATACAAATAGTTCACAGAATTATTCTAACCTTACTACTTCCACTTACTATCGTGCACTTGTTAATAATGGCATTTGTACCTCCTTATATTCTAATACCATTAGGATTACAGTATTGCCCGCTGCTACCATTGCTGACGCTGGACCAGATACCACATTAATCAATGGGTTCTCGAGTTATAAATTAGAGGGTAATTATCCAAGCTCAGGAACTGGCTGCTGGTCAGTCATACCTCCTTTTGGACCATCTAATTTAATCTTTACCGATACAACAGATTCTAAGGCTACTATCAGACAGCTGACATTCCATTATGCCGATTCAACAACTGTTCCAATTACGCCACCATCTGATGGAATCTATTATTTGAAATGGACAATTAGTAATGGTATTTGTCCCGCATCGGAAAGTATCATGGTTGTTACTGTACAACCCCCAACTAATCCAGGGTTCACAGGAACTGACACAGTTATATGTTCAGCCCCAAATAATGCTGTTGTAAAATTGACAAATTATTTCGGTGATATTTTACAGTGGGAAGATTCAACTGCAAATATTGCTGGATGGCATATTATTCAAAGAACTGTAGGAACAGATCAAGACACTATTCATTTTGAAAACTTAACAGCCACTACTATCTATCGTGCATTGGTTAAAAATGGAGTTGGTCTTTCTTTATATTCTGGAATAGCTGCTACCATCACAGTTCTTGACCCAGTAAGTATAGCTGATGCTGGAGCTGATTCGAGTATTTGCAATACAAGTTCCATTCAATTATATGGAAACAATCCGAGCAATGGCACTGGAACATGGACTTATCTTTCGGGTGCTCCAACAACACCAATCATCAGTAATATTAAAGATCCAAAAGCAATCATATCAGGTCTTTCAATTGGTAAATATCAATTTGTATGGACTATCTCGAACGGTAGTTGTAACAATTCTATTGATACTGTTACGATAACCATTCAAGCTCCTACGAATCCAGGAACAATCGCATCATCCAATACAGTTTGTTTAAATAATAATGCTGGGATATTACAGTTGACAGGATATACGGGCAGTGTATTAGGAGCTAGTTATTCAACAGACGATGGTTTGAATTGGCTTCCAATAATCAACTCTGCGAATAAAAATAGCTTTGATTACAACAATCTAACTATTACTACAAAGTATAGGACTGAAGTTAAGAATGGGGTTTGTCCCTCTTTATTTAGCAATACAGTTACTATAACTGTTTTGCAAATTGTAAGTATTGCAAATGCAGGAATCGATCAATCGCTTTGCAATCAGACAGCAACAACACTTGCAGCTAATGCCCCCAATTCAGGAACTGGTATTTGGACAGCCCTTAGTAATAATCCTTCTGCTATCAGCTTCTCTGATGCACATGATCCAAATGCCACTATTTCAGGATTGATCGCTGGCACTTATCAGTTGGCATGGACTATCTCAAATATGCTTTGTGCTGATTCAAAAGATACTGTCTCCATTACTGTTTTCGCTCCTACGATTGCAGGTACTCTTTCTGCTGATGCAATTGTTTGTGCTAATAACAATACTAATACCCTCACATTAAATGGGGCTTTCGGTTCCATTCTTCAGTGGGAATCCTCTAAAAATAATGGCATTTCTTGGGATAGCATCACGAATCTGACTAATACTTATGCTTATAATAACTTAACAAATTCTACTTCTTATAGGGCTTTAATACAGCACCAAATTTGTTCGGCTATCTATTCCAATATTGTAAACATCACTGTTCTTCAAGCTGCTACCATCTCTGATGCAGGAATCGATCAATCGCTTTGCAATCAAACAGCAACTAAGCTTGCTGCCAATGCGCCCAATTCAGGAACTGGTAGTTGGACAGCATTTGGTAATAATCCTTCTGCTATCAGCTTCTCTGATGCACATGATCCAAATGCTACTATTTCAGGATTGATCGCTGGCACTTATCAGTTGGTATGGACCATTTCGAATATGCTTTGCGCTGATTCAAAAGATACAGTTCAAATAATTGTTTATCCACCTGTTAGTACAGGCAATCTTGTTGCAGATGATTTTGTTTGCATTGATTCAAATACAGGAAAACTTGCATTAACTAATTATAAAGGAGAAATTATTCAATGGGAATCATCGATAGATAATGGAATTAATTGGATAATTATTCCATCAACTAATAGTTCCTATACTTATACTAATCTATTAACCAGAACGCAATTCAGGGTATTGCTTAAGAGCGGCCCATGTAATACCGGATATAGTAATCTTGTTACAATTTCAGTTAATCAATTAACAGCGCCTGGAACGATTTCTTCAACAGATTCAACTGCATGCAAAAGCTATAACAATGGAACAATTAACTTAACTGGTTATACCGGAACAATCATTCATTGGGAATATTCAGAAGACAATGGAAAAAACTGGATCACCCTAAATAATTCAACTAATCATCTAGATTATACAAACTTAACCACCGCAACTGAATTCAGAGTGCTTGTACAAAGTGGTGTTTGTTCATTGGCATATTCCAATCAACTTCCAATTTCAATTACAGCAGCTACTATTGCGGGAACAATTAGCGGTACTACTACAGTATGTTCAAATAACAATAATGGAAGTCTAACATTGATTGGCAATAACGGAAACATACTTCATTGGGAATCATCGAGCGACAATGGAAATAACTGGACAATCATTGCTAATACAAGTAACCTACTCAACTATCAATCATTAAATACAACTACAGTTTATAGAGCACTTGTTCAGAATGGCCTATGTGCTTTTGAATATACGAACACAGTAACTATTAATGTTGCTCAGGCAGTTACGATAGCGAATGCGGGACCAGATCAGGTCATTTGCAATTCAAGTACAACAACAATTTTAAAAGCTAACAACCCAGTTTCAGGAGAAGGAATCTGGTCAATGCTTAGTGGCCCTTCTGATATCTATTTTAATGATGCCACATTGGCTAGCACAGCTGTAAATGGGCTAGTTCCAGGAACATATCAGTTTGCCTGGAAAATCGACAATGGAACCTGTGCTGCTTCTTCTAGTATTGTATCAATCATTGTAGATAAACTAAAAGTAGATTTCACCCTCTCTGCAATTAATGATTGTGGTAGTACAACCTATCAATTTGCAGATGCATCAAAAGCGCTTTTTGGAATTGCCAATTTTAAATGGTCAAGTGCACCAGGTGACACAACAACTAATAATAAAAATTATACAAAAGTATATGCACAACCCGGTCAGAATAAAGTGAGTTTAACTGTTCAAAGTAATACAGGCTGTACTGTTACAACGGGTGCAAGTTATCAGGTTAAAGTATTTTTTGTTCCGAAAGTAAATATCAATGCAATCAATGAAGCTTGTAAAAATCAATTGCTACAACTTTCCCCGACCCTTAATTCTAAAGATAGTATCAATGCCATATTATGGAATTTGGGAAATGGCATTAATACAAAAGATTCTATAGTATCAGTTCAATATTATAGCGAAGGAAAATATACTATTAAGCTTTTAGTTTCAACTGTAAATAAATGCTATGATTCTACAGTAAAAGATATTGCCATTCGACCATTACCTGTAGTTTTAGTTCTAGCAGAAACCTATGTATGTAAAGGAGACACATTAAGATTAACAGCTACTGGTGCAACAAATTATATATGGAAGGATCAGCAAAATAATATAGTATGTAATGGTTGCAATACATTTAAAATTTTAACAACAAGCAATAGTGTTTATAGTGTAATCGGATATAATCAATACGGTTGCAGTCAAATTGCAAATACGAACTCAATGATTGTTCAACCAATTAAGATCGTAGCATCCTTAATAGATACGCTCTGTCAAGGAACATCCATTAAATTAAAAGTTGCTGGGGCAGATACCTATACCTGGATGCCAGATGCAGGTTTAAGTAATTACAATTCTGCTAATCCAATTGCATCTCCATTAACAACCACCATTTATACTGTTGTAGGCAAAGAAAAACATGCTTGTTTCACTGACACAGCAAGAATTAAATTAGTGGTTGGTAAACCAACAACATTCAATATAGGAACTGACACTGTAGTGCAATCAGGTGTTGGGTTTAAAATAATGGCCAACAGCAATGAATTACAGAACATTCGCAAATGGCAATGGGGAGGCAGTGCTACTTTCTCCTGTATCAATTGTCAGACTACCATCGCAAAAGCTATTTATGACGCTGCAATCAATTGTATAGCAACGAATATTTATGGTTGTACAAGTACAGATACTATTGAAATCAAAACCTTCTGTCCTAATTCTGAAATATTTATACCAAATGCATTTAGTCCAGATGGAGATGGCATCAACGATATATTGTTTGTTCAAGGTTCCGGAATTAAACTAATAAAGAGTTTTAGAATATTTAGTCGCTGGGGTGAATTGGTTTTTGAAAGAACCAATTTTCAAACTGGCGATCCATCAAATGGTTGGGATGGTAAGATCAGGGGCAAAGCTGCATCGCAAGATGTATTTGTCTACATCTGTGAAGCAATATGTGAAAAAGGAACACCTGCTACTTTTAAAGGAAATATAGCCGTATTAAAATAAAGAAAGATGAAAAAGAAATTGATCAGTCTACTATGTGTAATGATTTGTTTTTATCAAATCGGTTTTGCGCAAGATTTTACTTTTTCACAATTTTATGAGCAACCCATCATTCGTAACCCAGCATTAGCAGGTGTATTTACGGGCGATTTAAGAGTATCTGCTGCCTATAGAGATCAATGGTCCAGCATTACAGTGCCGTTTCGTACTTCTGCTGTTAGTATCGAATATAAAATTCCTCTAAATGAAAAGAATGATTATTTAACAATAGCATCATTAATGACAGTAGATGCTGCAGGTGATATCAATCTTAAAAGAACACAATTCAAACCAGCTATTAATTTTCATAAATCTTTAAGTGGCAATAGAGACACATACCTTTCTGGAGCGTTTATGTTTGGCATAGTTTCAAGTCATTTTGATGCTTCTAAATTGATAATGGGCGATCAATATCGAAATGGCGCTTACGATCCTTCAAATGCTAGTGCCCAACCTATCACAAATACTAGTTATAGTTATTGGGATATGTCTGCTGGATTATGTTTTAGTACCAGTTTAAACGATCGCACTAATTTCTATATCGCAACCGGAATGACGCATGTAACAAATCCTGTGATAAAATCAACAACTGGTTCTGTTCCAGATGCCGTTCCTTCAAATATTTCCATCAATACAGGTATACATTCACAAACTGGCGACAATGGACATATTATGGCTTTTGCGGATTATTTTGTGCAGGGTGGAAACCATCAATTACTTGGCGGTTTTATGTATGGGTTTAATATTGCAGAATATAATAATTCAGAACCTGATGTATTTTATCTAGGTAGTTTTTTACGCTGGGGTGATGCGATTATTCCTGCAATGAAAATTGGACTTTCGCATTTTAATTTAGGAGTCAGCTACGATATCAATATTTCAAAACTGAATGTTGCTTCTAATTGGAGAGGTGGTTTAGAAGTAACACTTGGTTATGTTGATTTCTTAAAGATCAGAAATTCTTCCATTGATAAAGTAAGGTGTACGCGCTTTTAATTTCGCCGTTCCTTATTAAGCTTAATGAAATAGATCACTACATTATGATTTAAATCGCTCGACACACTAACTTCGGTCCGTTTATTTTCAGCATCTGTAATTACCATCAGCGCTGAATTAGGTGGAGTTAACCCTAGATTTTCAGCAAAGAATATCATTTCATTTTTACGCTGTTCCCCATTCAATTTTACATAGAAACTGATAGGTTTATCAACTTGCAATAACTCTTTATAAACTGCAATATGTTTATCAAAAATAACCGAAACTGTATCATAATCAAATATGCCATTATCATACAAATCGATCCTAACTGAATCTGAACTAGAATATACTTCTATAGGTTTTCTTGGAACTCTTTTTGTCATTTCTTCAATCAGGGTTGATTCTTTTAATCGAGGAGTCATATCTAGCATTTCATTCATTGGAAGTTTATTCGGAATAGGCACCATGTATTTTTTCTGACTATAATTGAAGGTGATTCCAGGAAGTTTTTCTATACTAATCGGCTCATATTCGATATGCAACTTTTTTGTGATCGCATAAAACTCTTGTGAATGATAGTTAGAATCGATGTTAATCTTTGCAATATCCAATTCCCTACCAGATGGTATCCACTTAGGTTTCGGCGCTTTTGTAATGATCAGATCAGAACGTCTATTCGCTATTTGATTTTGGGTATGATAAGTTGTATCTTCTTTACATTGAAGGATAAAATGATCTTTCCCAAAAAAGTCGATATTAATCCTGGCTGTGGAAATTCCTTTTGCCATCAAGTACCATCGAATGGATTCAGACCTTTTTCTAGATAAGCGGATATTTGCCTCCTGAGAACCTTTACAATCAGTAAATGAAGCGATCAGAATATTTAATGCTGGATTCTTTTCTAAAACAGTAACGATATCGTTCAATTGAGCGAAGTCCTCTTTACGCACTTTGGAACTAGCAAAATTATAATAAACATTCCTTCTAATAAATGTAATAGCATTAATGGAGTCGGCTAATTGATTTGGCACTTCTTTAATAATTGATTGCACTACGGCCTCTGTTTCCCGTTTAGTGGTTACGATTGCTATATTCTTTGAACCTGCATCTGTTGCAACGGTATCTGCAGTTTTAATTTTAACGGTTCTGAATATTTCTAAGCAACAAGAAGAAAATCTATCGGAACTCAAATAACCCGTATCTGAATTTGCATCGATTCTAAAATATTGATCATCTTTAACTGAATTAAAGGGAGCTCCCAAATGTATAATAGAATCAGTCCATTTATTATCAGCAAGCGAACCGATTGTTTCATATATATCCACCCCTCCCATTCCTAATCTTCCATCTGAGCTAAAAATTAATTTTGAATCATTAAATGAGTAAAAGGGAGTGATATCATTTCCTGCAGTATTAATGTTGGGGCCAAGATTAATTGCGTTCCCAATCGGATTTATACCACTCATTGCCACCATCCAAATATCAAATTTACCTACTCCCCCTGGCTGATTAGATGCATATAAAAGAAACTTACCATCTGCAGCTATAAAAGGCTGTTTAGAATTATACCCTTTTACATTTACGGGAGAGGATAAAACAAATGGACTAGACCATTTTGCATTAGCACCTGATCTACTCATGCAATAAATAGCAAAAGATGGTGTACCTAATTTGGCATCCTCTTTCCATCCAGTAAAATATACCGTATTACCATCATTTGAAAAAGAGGAGGCAGCCATGTTTACATTATCTGCAACCTGATCGAAAACTTTTGTGACCGAATTGGTTTTAGTACTGCCTGTATAAAGCCTTAATGGATATATTTTTTTCTGACTCTTTGTTAGTTCATGTCTGGAACTTGTAAACCAGAAGACAGAGTCATTTAATTTGTCGTACGCAAAATTTGATCCATCTTCTGAAACAGTGGAAGCAATTTTAATAATTGTTGCAAGAGGCTTCTCAGATTTATTAGATATGATCAGATTACAAGAAGCAATGCCTTGATGCGCTTTCTCAGTAAAAACATCATTATTCCTATATTTTTTTAAAAATATATTGAACTCAGTAATCGCTTTTTTGGGTTCATCATTAGCAAGTAAACAATAGCCATACCATAATTCAGCCAATGGGAATTGGGAATCCTTTGTTGAAATATATTGCTGGTATTGCGTTGCGGCCTCTTTGTAATGATTATAAAGACGGTAGGATTCAGCCAATTTATAAGTTATCCGATTCTTACCTGACTCTTTTATTTTGTGGATCGTAGTTTTTGAATAAGACAATACAGGATATACAAGTGATTCACTAGATTCAGTTATTGGCGATTCATTTAGTAATGCGGAATAAAGTATGGCTGCATTATAATAGTTTTTGTTTTTAAAATTAAGATCAGCCTTCTTCTCCATATTTTTAGCAGTCTGAGCCAATAATAATAGAGGAAGCAACATTGAAAATATCAATGTAATTAATGAACAAGCGATATTTTTTCTTATTATAATCTGGGACATACAAATTTTGTATCAGGTGATTTTTTCGGTTTAATAAAACTGACCGATATTTCATATCCGCCATTATTAACGGAGCTGGTTTTTACTTGAGAAGTGTTCACATCATAACTAAACCCGATAGTTAGTCCATCTATATGCAACCCAATATTCGGAGCAATAGCATCATTAATTCTATAATTGCTGCCAACAATAAAGTCTTTCGTTGGATCAATTTTAATATTTAATGAAAGACCTGCAATTAATTCATTACTGCCAGCTTGACTAAGATAAATGGCATTGGGCAACAGATCTATTCGATCGTTCATCTTAATTCTGAGCCCACCATGCATGGAATAACGAATGGGTACTTTATTTTGATTAACGCTCGAAATGAACCGATTATCAGGCTCTGTCGGATGATATACACTAAAGCCGAGAAATGGATTGAGCGAATGATTGGGATCTCCATCAAAATAAATAAGACCAAAACTTCCATCCATTGATGTGGCAGAAGGATAAGCAAATGATTCATTTGATGGAATCGTTGGGTCAAAGCCAATCAATGGATTGAATTGATTTCCAAATTGAAAATTGGCTGGATCTACCCTCCTATTTAAAAATCCAAATTGAAAGCCACTTGCTAATATTTGATATTGTGTAAGGTGTACTTGATAAGAGAGCGACAAATAACCACTCGTATAATGATAGCCTCCATCATCAGTTTTCTGATTGAATAAAGTAAACCCTATTCCAAAATTTTTTGGCAAAGAAATATCCGCAGATACCCCTTGAGATAATAATGCAGAACTAAGATTGGGCCATTGTTTACGGTAATTTCCGGCTACTCGATAGCTTCCATTCATTGCCCCAGTAAATGCAGGATTCAACCACTGCGGATAAGCGAAATATTGCGTAAAATGTGCATCAACCTGTGCAAAGGATTGAACCTGCATCAAGCTTAGATGAACAATTAATAGGAATAAATATTTACGCATCTGAATCTGTTATAGTTGAATCTTAAAAAATTACCTAATCAGAGTAAATGAACCTTTTTTTATTATTTCAGTTCCATCTCGCATTTTTGCTTCCAATGTATAATTGTAAACACTTGCTGGTGATTTGTTTCCTTTATAGTTGCCGTCCCATCCCACTGCTAAATCAGTAGCGCTAAATACCATTTCACCCCATTGATTATAAATTTTTAGCCTAATCGAATTAATAGCAGTTCCATAAACATGAAACACATCATTAGATCCATCTGCATTGGGCGTAAAAGCATTTGGGATATAAATGCCGTTCCCGAATGGATTAATAGTGGTAGCAGTAAGCTGACTAGTATCGCTTGTTTGACAACTTGCTTGTCCCAGTGCTTTGATTATAAATTTTATAGACTGACCAGCTGGAATTCCATTTACCAATTCTCTTAATGCGAGTGACCCATTGGTAGGATCCTGAAAGTCCATCCCATTGTTTAGACTTATTAAATAACCCGTTGCGTTTGGATCAGCATTCCAACTAAAGATAGCCGAGCTTGCTCCCAGTGAATCGATCGAAAGAATTGGTTTTGGAATCTTTGTTCTTAAAATGATCTGTGCCGTTGCATTCTTTGCGGTACATACTGCAGGAATGCTAGTTGCATTGATCACATAAGAAACATTTTTTGTAACACTTGACAATCCATAGAAAGTTCCTGAATTAATTTTTATAGAACTTCCTGGCAGATACCAAGAATAGACAACGCCAGACTGGGGACTAATTACGGAAAGTGTATCTGATTCACCAGCGCAAATAGAATCTTGTTGCGCATGAACCATAAAATCTAAAATGGGTGAAGCAAATTGAACAGTACTGCTATCTTTTGATGAACAAACAGCTTTTGTTACAGCTACTGTATAGACCGCATTTTTATGAACCGTAATAGTCTGTGTTTTTTCTCCTGTACTCCAGCTATAAGAATTAAATCCATTTCCTGCATCTAATATTGTTGTGTCGCCACAAATATTTACTGCTTGTTGCAAAGCAGTCAGCATATTTTGTACTGTAATGAGAATACTATCAGAACAAACAAATCCACCACTTGTACGTGTTATTCTATATTTTGTTGTTTGTGTTGGCTTAACAGTTATGGAAGCAGTTGTATCTCCGGTTGACCATACATATGATTTTTGAGAAAGAGGTAAATTTGTTGAATCAGGATAATAAGCCCAGATCCCATCATATCTAGCCCAGATCATTCTTTTCCCAATAGGATCATAATAGGCAAGTCCATTCAAACCATTTCCAATTGCAGCAGGAGGCTGATCTGCTTGACCAGTAAATGGTACAAATCCTGAATCTAGTCCACTCCGAAACCGAAACGTTTTATTGGTATTCGGCAAATTTTGATTTTGTAAATAATTGCCTGTTGGTTGAAATCCTCCAAATAAATAAAAGCGCGATTTATCATAATCATACCCAACAGCACCTTGATACTGTATGGAAGAATTGTTGACCGGTAAAATATTTTTGAAACTATAAGTATTTAGATCTAGTTCCCATAAATCTTTTAACCAACAATATAATCCAGCCGAACTTGCCCAAGGGCTTCCAAGTGTGCATGAACCATCTAATTCATTGCCACTATAACTACCTTGCCCAGCAAAGAGATACAATTTAGTTCCATTTGCATTTGCAGCAACCAGATCACCTCCCTTTGCAGGTACTGAATCAATTAATGGATTCAACTTTTTTTGTATCCATCCCGAACTACTACTTTCAAAGATCCAGCTCTTCATTTGGTTATATCCATAGCCCCCATAAAAACCTGGATGTTGGGTAATCGGGTTCCAATAAGAGGAAGAACCATAAGACTCCCGGTCAATATTTCCTGTTCCAATTAATGCCCAACTTCCACCCGAGGCAGGAATTGCAAAAACACTGTCGCGGCCACCTCTCCAGCAAAGCAAACGATTATTGGTATTATCGATGGTGAACTCTGTAAAATCGCCAGGCCAGTTACTGGCAATGATCGATGAAACAGTATTATTCTTCAGATCAAAACGAATGATCTTTTGATGAATAATACTATATAAATATTGATTAACCCGGTCGTATCCAAATGCCTTTATATTGAACAAAACTGAATCAATAGAACTTTTAAAAATCAATTGCTTCCAAACACCTGGTAAAATAGAGTCAGGTGCAGGGGCAGGGATTAGATCAAGAGTAACAGCGGCCCCAGGGCAAATCAAGGAATCTTTTTGAAATAAGAATGAATTGCAACTATTAGACTGCCCGTTCACCTGCTTAAAAGGCAAAACAGCTATTAACAGCATTACACAAATAAAATATCGTACCCTTTTTTTCACTGATGCTTTTTAATCGAATTAATAAAAGCAAAGACAATAACCGTTAAGGCAATTATCGTGATAAACTAAAGAGGTAGAACCAAATCAAAAGCTGCTTAATAGCAAGAAGAAGTAACATTGGGGGTTATTAGAGAAAGAGATCCTAATTTAAAGAAGGAATACTTTTTAGGTCTCTCTATAAAGTTAACCATTCTAAACAGAAATAAATAATTCAATATGTTTCAACGTATAATTTTCATATAACGAAAACGAAAGGTATTTATTGCTTAATGCGAAAATTTAATTCTAGGCATTTGCCAATGCCCGATCTAAATGTACGTATCCACCGTCCACATGAATAATCTGACCAGTTGTATGGCTTGACAAAGAAGACAATAGAAATGCTACCATATTGGCAATTTCATCCACGGTGGTCATTCTATTTCCCAAAGGGATCTTTGCTGTTATTTCTTTGAGTTTGTCTTCAGGATCAGCAAGTGTTTTGATCCACTTTTCGTATTGCGGCGTCATACATTCTGCTACAACCACTGCATTGACGCGAATATTGTATTTAAGTAATTCAACAGCCCATTCTCTTGTTAATGCATTTCTACCACCATTTGCTGCAGCATAGGCAGAAGTATTACCCTGACCAGTTTCAGCAGTTTTAGAACTGATATTTACGATAGCACCCTTACTAGTTATCAATGCAGGTAATGCATAATGGGCTAGTAAATAATAATGAACAAGGTTACGATGAAGGCTCTTCATAAATCCATCATAATCTCCCTTCTCAAGACCAACCCCATCATTGATTCCAGCATTATTAATTAATCCATCAATTCGATTATATTTTTCCAATACTGCTGCAACTGTTTGTTCCGATGAGTTAGGATCAGATAATTCGGCCACAACCTGCCATGCGTTTTCCCCACGCTCGAGAATCTCATGCATCAAAGCAATATTGTCCTTTTCATTTCTGCCAACAATAACAGGGATCGCTTTTTCTGAAGCCAACAATTTTACAATACCCGCGCCAATACCTTTTGCGCCACCAGTTACTATAATAACTTTATTTGCAAGTTGTAAATTCATTTTGCCTTATTTTAAATTTGATAAAACTTCCATGCATTCCCACCAAAGATCAATGCCTTTTCTTGGTCGGTATATTGTTGAAAATAGGTTTCATAAATATTCAACTGAGCAGCGTAATCTGCCGCCAACAAACAAACAGGCCAATCAGATCCATAGATCAGTCGTTCAATTCCAAAAGCTTCTTTTACGATAGTAAGATAGGGTTCAAAATCTGATTGTATCCAATTTTTCCAATCAGCTTCAGTAACCATTCCGCTGATCTTACAATAGAGATTCTTATGAAGTCCCAATTGCATCAAACCATCTTTCCATTCAGCAATTTGCGTCTCTTTTATATTGGGTTTGGCAATATGATCCATCACAAAACGCATATTAGGAAACTGTTGCACCAACTCTAGCACAGCTGATAAATGTTTGGGATAAATTAATATTTCATAACAATACCCAAATTTTTCTAATGCTGTTATTCCCCGAATAAATTCTTCGGTTAACATGAAACCGGGTTCTTCTGCCTGAAGAATATGTCGAAACCCTTTTAATATGGAAAATTGTTTCCAATATGAAAGTTGTTCTTCAAGATCATCAGCCAATAAGTCAACCCACCCTATCACAGCCTTGATCCAGGAATGCTGTTCTGCCAAATCAATTAAAAATTTAGTTTCTTCCACAGATTGATCAGCCTGCACAGCAATAGATCCATCAAAATTATGTTGCTTTAAAATCGGCAGCAATGATGCGGGTAAAAAATCTGTTCTAATTTCTTGCATCGATGCAGTGATCCATGCCTGTTTTTCAGGATGATAATTCCAGAAGTGTTGGTGTGCATCTATTTTCATGATTAGAAATTTGGCTGATAGGCAACCACAGTTTGCTTAGATGTTCCCAATCCATCAATTCCTAATTCAACTATATCACCCGGTTTAAGATATAGCGGCGGATTCATACCCAAGCCCACACCTGCGGGTGTTCCTGTTGAAATGATATCGCCTGGCAATAGGGTCATAAACTGACTGATATAAGAAATAAGATAAGGCACATTAAAAATCAGGTCGTCTGTATTACTATCCTGCACCATCTTTCCATTTAAGCTCAGCCATAAACGAAGATTATGGGGGTTTTCTATTTCATCTTTTGTAACTAGCCAGGGACCAATTGGCGCAAAACTATTGCAGCCCTTACCCTTGTCCCAGGTGCCGCCTCTTTCCAATTGAAATTCACGTTCACTTACATCATTATGTAAACAATAACCAGCTATATAGTCCATCGCATCCTTCTGTTCTACATAACTAGCTTTTTTTTCAATCACAATAGCAAGTTCAACTTCCCAATCTGTTTTTACGGAATTCTTTGGGATAATAATTGAGTCATTGGGACCAACAATAGCTGTGGTAGATTTAAAGAAAATGATTGGTTCTGTGGGTATAGCGGCATTGGTTTCTTTTGCGTGTTTGGCATAATTCAACCCAATACAAATTATCTTGGAAGGCTTTGTTACAGGGCATCCCAGGCGAGTACCTGCAGGAATTTCAGTCAACCTGTTTTTAAAGTCTTCCATACTAACTGCTAATGTTTTCAATCCGTTATTTGCAAAAAAAGACTCATCGTATTCTTTTACAATATGGCTTACATCATAGTTCTTACCATCAATATGCACCCCTGTTTTTTCATTCCCTTCTTGTCCGTATCGAATTAATTTCATGATCGTAATGACTAATTAAGTTGAATAATAGTATCTATATCGTTCAATTGTATTGAATCTAAGTAAACAAAAACGCCTTCTGCAACTTGCTTAAATTTCACTGGTGTTTTTGTATTGAATAAGTTGGCAGTAGTTATTTTTTCATTTAGTTGGGGGATAAAAATATAATTGTTACCATCTTTTTTACTAAGCAAGTGTATATAGATCGTTTTATTTTTTTGTGTGAGTACACCCCAATCCTGCGCAGCAACAATATTGCCACGAGTTCCTTGAATACTCGCAGAATTGACTGCCATCCATTTTCCAACTAAAGCAAGTGTATCAGTGAATTCTTTCTGAATCACTCCATTTGGTTTGGGACCAACATTCAACAAAAAATTGGCATTTCTACCTGCTGCATTTACTAAATAATGAATGATGGCTTTACTGGATTTAAAATTTCTATCTGTGATATTATAGCCCCATGCATCATTCATTGTTTCACAGGTTTCTAATGGCAATTGAGAAATATCTGCGCCACCAAAACCAGTGGTATTGCTACCTGGCAGGTCTTTTTCGAACATCTGAAAATCCTCTCCTGCAATGGGTAATAAATGATGGTTATTGCCAATCAAACACTGTGGCTGCAGTTTGTGAATTAAGGGATAGATCTCTTCATAATGCCAATTCACTTTCGATTGCAGGCTCTTATCAAGATCATTATCTAATTGATCCCAATGACCATCAAACCAGATTGCTGAAATTTCTCCATAGTTGGTCAGTAATTCAGTAAGCTGTGCTTTCATGAATTTAATATAAGAATCCCAATTGCTTTTTGCAGTTCGGCCGGACTTCTTACCTGTTTTTCCGGTTTCCCACTGATAATCGGTTCGATACCAATCGAGCAAAGAATAATAGAAACAAATCTTAATTCCCTGACGATGACACTCATCGGCTATTTGTTTCACGATATCTTTCCCATAAAGTGTATTCGTTATTTTCCAATCAGATTCTTTTGTATCGAAATTACTAAACCCATCATGGTGTCTGGTTATTAGCGTGATATATTGCATACCGGCATTCTTTGCAATGCTTACCCATTCTTTCGCATTGAATTCAGTGGGATTAAAAACATTTTGCAATAATTTATAATCTTCTGCTCTGATGCCTCTATTATTCATGACCCACTCCCCATTTGCTAAAACACTAGAAGCCCCCCAATGAATGAACATACCGAATTTCATGTCCTGAAATTGCACACGTGCCGCCAAGTTCTCTTTAGTTGGCGTATACGTTTGTTGAGCAAAAGCCATACAGCCCATGAAAAGAGCAAGAATCAATAACAGATAGTTTTTCATATTTTAATATTAGTTATTCAATTTAATAAATCCACCATCGATAGGGTAATCATTTCCAGAAATAAAACCAGCTTCATCACTACATAGATAAAGTGCCAGTGCTGCAATTTCATCTACATTTCCCATCCTTCCAATAGGCTGACTCTTTGATAGTTTATCAAACATTTCAGCCTCCTTACCCGGATAATTCTTAGCAATAAATCCATCAACAAACGGGGTATGTACCCGGGCCGGAGAAATTGAATTACAGCGAATATTTTCTGATAAATAATCTTTGGCAACACTCAATGTCATAGCATAGATGGCACCCTTGCTCATGCTATAAGCAAATCGATCTGGCAAACCCACGATTGCGGCAATAGATGCAATATTTAAGATAACACCCTTCTTATTTATTTTCATCTTTGGAACTGCACAATGAATTGCATTATAAGCCCCTTGCACATTTACACGAAATACTTTTTCAAAATCATCTGCACTCGTATTTTCAACATTGCCCACATGTGCAATTCCCGCATTGTTTACCAATATATCTATCGGTCCAATAGACTCAAATACATGTAACATGGCTTGTTGATCACTTACATCGCAACGATGCGCTTTTGCAGAACCACCACCAGCAATAATTTCAGCAGCCACTTTCTCTCCAGCTTCCAAATTAAATTCTATGATATGAACCGTAGCGCCTTGTTTTGAAAAAAGAAGGGCTATTGCTTTTCCAATACCACTTCCAGCTCCTGTAATAACAGCCGATTTATTAATTAGACTAAACATAAAAAATTATTTCAATGAGAATATTTCATTCATCAACACCCATTTTTCACCGGGTTTAGCAAAAGGTAGCCCTTTCTGAAACTGCCACATCAATGTTTCCCATTGCTGGACTTTTTCATTATCCAGATCCATGCTTGCTTTCAATTCGAAATTGAATTGATCATTCACATCCATTATCATGAACAAGCGATTACTAATTCGATAGATCTGCATCGTAACAATTCCTGAAGCCCTAATACTATCAATGATCTCAGGCCATACTTGTTGATGCCATTGATCATAACCCCGAATCAATTCAGGGTCATCATATAAATCTAAAGTGAAGCAATGCCTTTTCAAATCTTACTATTATTTATCGTTATTAAATTGGCTGAACACGATGACCTTTCCAACCGAAATAAAACACAAACCCAAAACAGATCAAGGGCACAA
Organism: uncultured Bacteroidota bacterium; assembly: GCA_903821465.1. Classification (GTDB taxonomy): domain Bacteria; phylum Bacteroidota; class Bacteroidia; order Chitinophagales; family Chitinophagaceae; genus Sediminibacterium. The sequence continues at coordinate 32,301 of CAIJLK010000093.1, forward strand.
TATATCCGAGTTGAATATTACCGGTAATATCACTAATAATTGCAAGTACTGGTGGTAATATGGCACCACCTACGATCGACATCACAATCAAACTGCTTCCCATTTCAGTATCTGAATCTAGTTCATTAATTCCCAATGAAAAAATAGTGGGGAACATGATCGACATGAAAAATGCAATTCCGATAACAATATAAACAGCAGTCATACCATGCACAAACATGGCTGCAAAAGAAAGTAGCACATTTACGCCTGCATAAACAGCCAATAATTTTGCAGGTTTAATAAATTTCATGAAGAAGGTGCCTGCAAATCTGCCAACCATAAATGCTACACCACAGCCCATACCTAAATAATCTGCTGCTTTAATTTTATCAATACCAGAGGCTTTCATAGCATACAAAATAAAAAAACTTAGCACGCAAACCTGCGCACCTACATAAAAAAACTGAGCAGCCACAGCCCATCTTAAATGAATATGTCGTAATGTATGTTTAATACTTTTCCCAGAAACAGAAGCGTCTTTAGGCTTGATCTCTGGCAATTTGATGATCGCGAATATGATGACAATCAACACAATTATGCTGCCTAAAACAAAATAAGGTGTTTTAACAGAAGCTGCTTCTGATGCCAGTGCAGCTTTTCTTGCAACATCTGTCATCCCAGCCAAAGCCTGATCACTAAACCCTTTCGTTAGTATAACCCTAGCCCCTATAATTGGTGCTAGCGTAACTGCGAGGCCATTAAATGATTGTGCAAAATTTAACCGTTGGGTAGCAGAGGATGGGTCGCCCAATAAAGATGCATAGGGATTAGCCGCTGTTTCCAGAATGGTTAATCCGCAAGCAATAATAAATAGTGCAGCTAGGAAAAATAAATACTGTTGTGTATTCGCAGCAGGTATAAATAAGAATGATCCAATTGCAAACAAGGACAACCCAGTAATGATACCTGCTTTATAACCATAAGTTTTCATAATAAAACCAGCGGGCAAGGCCATGATAAAATAGGCAATGAATACTGATGAATCAATAAGAGAGGATTGAAATGTAGTTAGACTAAATGACTTTTTTAAGTGTGGTATTAATATCGGATCTAGATTATGAACAAAGCCCCACAGAAAAAAAAGGGAGGTAATCATTATAAAAGCAAATCTGGTAGAGGCAGCTTTATTTGGCATAGCTTATCAATTGGAAGTAAATCTATTTAAATATTTTTCTAGTTTTTGAATAATAGTTTGCAGAACATGACTATTATGCATTTCACCCTCAATTAATTTCCAATCAACTCTTTTCAATTTTAGTCCCTTTGACTTTAAAAGCGGACGGTTATTTTGTAAAACAATGCTCCTGTTTCTTCCTGTCACTTTGATCCGTTCAACCTGATTAGATTGATAAATCATATCAGCTTTTAATTGTATGTTTCGCTGATCAAATCTTATGATAAATCGCCATTCCATTATTCTAAATTACTAAATTATTTAGCATTTAGGCATTAAAATCAGCTATATTTGAAGAAAGCGCAAAGCGCTGGTAGGAATCCTATTTTTGCAATTCAAAATGCGCCATATTAAATTTCAATGCCAACTGAAATGATGAATAGCGAATTACATGTAACCAAAATCAAACTTTAAGAACATGAAAATTGTATTCATTTCAGTAGGAAGGTCAAATGAAAATTATGTGGAAGAGGGAATTAAAGATTTCACTGGAAGGATCAATAAATATTTTCCCGTTAGTTGGCAAATTATTTCTGCACCAAAAAATGCCGCTAGTCTATCTGAACCTGCGCTCAAGAAAGCTGAAGCATTACTCATTTTACAGCAGATAGCTCAGGAAGATTACTTGATTCTTTTAGATGAAAGGGGCCAAACGTTCAATTCCCCTGGCATCGCCCAACTGATTCAACAAAGGGCCAATGAAAGCTCAAAGAGATTGGTATTCTTAATTGGGGGAGCATTTGGAGTAGAAGAATCGGTTTTTAAAAGAGCCAATACTACCTGGAGTTTATCAAAACTTGTTTTCCCGCATATGCTGGTGCGACTCATCCTTGCTGAACAGATTTATCGGGCCTGCAGCATTCTTAGAAACGAAAAATATCACCATATCTAAATTGTCAGGAAAAATCTAACATAATATTCATCTATAAGCTGTGATTTCCTAATCAGATTATATTAAATTGCCTGCATGATTACCATAACCATTGCGATTCTTGCGATTACTTGTATTGTTTCTTTCATTGCATTTTCAAACGAGAAGATGACGGAAGATTTAATATTCTATCCCCCAGCTATTACCAATCGTAACGAGTGGTATCGTTTTATTACCTGCGGATTTATCCATGCAGATATAATGCACCTCGCATTTAATATGTATTCCTTTTATCTATTTGGAAGGATGGTTGAAGATGCATTTATACAATTATTTGGCATAAAAGGAAGGGTGATTTACATTCTATTATATGTAATTGCATTAGTGGTTTGTTTGCTTCCTACTTATCTGCAAAACAAAGACAATTACCATTACAGAAGTCTAGGCGCGTCAGGAGCTGTATCTGCTGTAATTTTTGTAGGTATATTTTTATTCCCTACCATGAAAATGGGACTATTCTTAATTCCAGTAATGATCCCAGGATTTGTATTCGGTCCAATTTTCTTGCTCCTCTCAGCCTACTTAGCAAAAAAAGGACATGGCAATATTAATCACTCTGCACATATATGGGGAGCCATCTTCGGAATTGTTTTTCTAATTGTATGCAGTCATTTTTTAAGTGACTATCGTCCAGTAGAAATGTTTGTAAGTCAGGTTCGTGATTATCTTAGAGTTTAGAGGATACAAACTGGATATGCAATGACTGTTTGGTATCTGATAAAAGTTTAAATCGATCATCGATTCTATATCCGATCACCCAAACAATTTTTTTATTGCTTTCGATGATCCAACAATCTTCCTTTTGGGTTTTAGATAATTTCTGATCAATCAAAAATCGACTGATTTTTTTCTTTTTCTGCATGCCTAATGGATAAAAATAATCTCCAGCACTAGGCTTTCTTAGCAATAATGGGAACTGTATTTTCTTAAGATCCAAAAATGCCTCTGTACTATTTTGATTGATTTGATCGGGATATTTGTTGATCAAACTCAATCCCAGTGAGCCTTTTGAAAATTCAAAATGTGCTACCCCAGCTTCAATAATATAGTGTAGACTGTCTTTAATTTCTTTAGGGGCAATGATCAACCATTTTCTATTTCTAATGATCCGATGCGTTTCAGACGAAATAAATGCTCCATTATCACTATCCATTATTTTTATAATTTCAGCAACCTGCCCAGCACCAAAACCATAAGTTTTAGCAATCTCCCAGACAATCGTTGTCAAAGTTTTTTGCTGCTTTAGTTTTAAAATGGGGATATGAATTTCTTTACCACTTTTAACCACTAATTTTTCTATCTGATTTGCAATTGCGTCCTGATAAATGGTTGCCACTTCACGCATCTTCTCGATATTCTCTAAAATATTTTCTTCTGTTTCAGGAAAAATATTTTGAATTTGAGGGATGAGTTGGTTTCTGAAAAAATTCCTTGTGTATTTATCTGAGTTATTCGAAATATCTTCCACAAATGTCAACTGATTTTCAGTTGCATAACTGATCAATTCTTTTTTCCTAAAAGGCAATAGCGGACGAATTAATAAACGCTCTCTTTGATAGGGCAAGATTCCACGCAAACCCAAGATCCCTGTGCCACGAAAAAAGTTCATTAATACAGTTTCAATATTATCATCTGCATGATGTGCGGTAACTAACAAAACTTGCTTTCCAAAAAAAGTATCGCCCTGTTTTGAACTATTGCACCTGATCTGTTGCTCATCCATTAAATCTTGAAACCAGTTGTATCTTAATTTCCTTGCTGCTTCTTGAATAGCAATTTTATTTTCTACAGCGAATGACTCGGTATCGAATTCTTTGATGAAGATATCGGTAGCTCCTTTGAGTGAAGACACAAATAATGCATCGCGCTCACTATCTTTTCCTCGTAATTTAAAGTTGCAATGTGCGATACTGAAACTAAATCCAGATTTGGCAACAAGATCAGTCAGAACAACGCTATCTACTCCCCCACTAACTGCCAACAATAGATGGCAATTACCCGTATTGAGATCAGCAAATTGATGTTGCCAATGCTTTATAAAATGGGTAGGTAGATTCATGGCTAACTTTTATGCTTTCTTTACTTCCTTAGCCCATCCGTCTTTCAAACTTACTGTTCTATTGAAAACCAATTGATCATTAGTACTATCTCTGTCAATAACAAAATATCCCTTTCTAATAAATTGGAATCCAATCGAAGGGTCATCAGTTTTCAACGCAGGTTCTGCAAATGCATTGGCAATGATTTGAAGTGAATCGGGATTGATATAATCTTTGAAATCTCCTTCGGCATTTGCCACATCTTCCACTTTAAATAAGCGATCATATAATCTGATCTCGGCCTTAATTGCCGTAGCAACACTTACCCAGTGTAAGGTTCCCTTCACACTAATTCCTGAAGTATCAGATCCACTTTTACTTTCAGGAATATAACTGCAATGAAGCTCCTTAATATTACCGTCCCCATCTTTAATAACCTCATCGCACTTAATGATATAGGCACTTTTTAAACGAACCATTTGTCCCGGAGACAACCTGAAATATTTTTTAGGAGCCAGTTCCATGAAGTCGTCTTTCTCGATAAACAATTCTTTGCTAAATGGAATACTTCTTGTTCCAGTAGATAGATCTTCCGGATTGTTTTCACTTTCTAAATACTCTGTTGTATCTGGATAATTAGTGATCACAATTTTCAGTGGATCAAAAACAACCATTCTTCTATAAGCAGTTTTATTTAATTGCTCACGCACGCAGAATTCAAGCAATCCAATATCAATTAGATTTTCTCTTTTTGCTACCCCAATCTTATCGCAGAAATCGCGAATACTCTGGGCAGGATAGCCTCTTCTTCGCATCGCTGAAATAGTACTCATCCTTGGATCGTCCCATCCATTCACATGGTTTTCAGTTACCAATTGGAGCAGTTTACGCTTACTCATCACAGTATATGTCATGTTTAAGCGAGCAAATTCATATTGCTTGGATGGGAATATTTCCAATTTTTCAATACACCAATCGTATAATGGACGATGCGGAATAAATTCTAACGTACAAATAGAATGGGTAATATTTTCAATCGAATCACTTTGACCATGCGCAAAATCATACATTGGATAAATACACCAATCATCGCCAGTTCTATGATGATGTGCGTGTTTAATGCGATAAATGATCGGGTCACGCATATGCATATTTGAACTAGCCATATCGATCTTAGCACGAACTACTTTTTCGCCATCCTTGTATTTACCAGCACGCATATCTGAAAATAGCTGAAGGTTTTCAGCTGTTGTTCTGCTTCTAAAGGCATTTTCAATCCCCGGTTGGGTAGGTGTTCCTTTTTCCAATGCGATGGTTTCACTAGCACTATCATCAACATATGCCAATCCCTTTTCAATTAACTGAACTGCAAATTGATACAGTTGTTCAAAATAATTAGAGGCATACAATTCTTCAGCCCATTCAAAACCCAGCCACTTTACATCTTCTTTGATACTATCCACATATTCAGTTTCTTCAGTACTTGGGTTGGTATCATCGAAACGAAGATTGGTTTTTCCGCCATATTTTTGGGAAAGACCAAAATTCAAGCAAATACTTTTAGCATGTCCAATATGGAGATACCCGTTGGGTTCTGGGGGAAATCTAGTTAAAATAGACTGGTATTTACCGCTATTCAAATCTGCTTCTACAATTTCTTCAATAAAATTCAGGCTCTTGTCTTCGCTCATTACAATACATTTCTAGACAGCAAATGTACGAAATTGAGGCATCCCAAAAAAGCAGGTCATAGCTATTACAAACAAAAGCCGAATCACTTAAAATAAGTGACTCGGCTTTTGAATTATTAATTAAATGTTTATTTACTTATAGCTACTGAATCAAAGAATGCTGTTGCATCTTCTTTTTTTGCAGCTGCATCAGCTGAATAATACAGCACTTGATGCAAGATGGCTCCGCTAAAAAATAAATATCCGAAAGCTTTTTTGCCTTTTAATTGAGGAGCAGTAGCTTCTTTTCCATCAATTTCTAAATAAAGCGAACTCTTTCCTTTAAACTGCACTACTTCGTCTTTAGTTAGATTTGCCCCAGCCATCTGGCCCATCATTCCGCCTTTAATTTGATCCCATAAACCATCACCTGCTGCTGCGATCACTTCTTCGGTTAAGCCCATTGGACTTAAATCGAAAGCCATTGCCATAAAGGCTATAGAGCTATCTTTTTTGTATGAAAACACTTTAGGTCCGTTTGGCAAATCTGTTGCTTCGGGTTTACCTGGGAATACAATTTTAACCTTCTCTGAAAGCTGTTGTTCAGTTGCTTGGGCAAAAGATGCTACTGTGATACAGATAGCGACAAAAAATGATAGGATTTTTTTCATATAGATTTTTTACGAGGAAAAATTAGTACTTATTCTGTTGATTCTATTAAAATATGATAAAATTATTTACTAAATATTTGATAGCCGGTCATAAAGGCAATTGAGCGTTTCATATCATCATGTAAGAGTCGATCCACTTCATTAAAACTTACAATTTCACGTAACCCCTTCATCAATGCTTCCACTTGAGTGGAACTTTTCATTGGTCTTCTAAAATCAAGTGCTTGCGCTGCACTCATTAATTCAATACCCAATATTTTTTCAACATTATTAATTACCCGCAAACATTTTGTTGCCCCATTCGCCCCCATACTTACATGGTCTTCCTGGTTATTGGAAGAAGAAATACTATCAACCGAAGATGGGGTACTCAATTGTTTATTTTCACTCACAATACCTGCAGCCGTATACTGAGGGATCATAAATCCAGAATTTAATCCGGGGTTCTTGACCAAGAATAGTGGCAATCCTCTTTGTCCGCTTATTAATTGATAAGTTCTACGTTCTGAAATATTTCCTAATTCACTCATGGCGATCGAAAGATAATCTAAGACTAATGCCAAAGGTTGTCCATGAAAATTGCCCCCACTTACAATCAAATCGTCTTCTGGAAATATATTTGGATTATCTGTTACGGAATTTGTTTCGCGCATAAAAACTGACTGTACATGTTCAAATGCATCTTTGGTTGCACCATGTACCTGCGGGATACATCTAAAAGAATATGGATCTTGTACTTGTTTTTTTGACAATCCAGATATTTCACTATCCTTTAAATAATGCCTTAAAGCGCTAGCAGTTGCTACCTGCCCCTTATGTGCACGAATAGCATGGATATGCGGATCTAATGGCTCCTGGATACAATCGAATGCATCGAATGACATAGCGCTGATTAAATCGGCCATTGCAATTATATGTTCTGCTTTCTTTAAACAGTATAACCCATAGGCCGTCATAAACTGTGTGCCATTGATCAATGCCAATCCCTCTTTGCTTTGAAGCTGAATAGGCTTCCAACTAAATTTTTCTAAAATATCTTTACTCTGACATTTTTTGCCTTCAAAATATACTTCTCCCAGTCCGAGTAAAGGCAAACTTAAATGACTCAATGGTGCTAAATCGCCCGACGCACCTAATGAGCCCTGTGTATATATAACAGGCGTTATATCATTATTGAACATATCAATCAAGCGGTTTACAGTTGCTATCTGCACCCCACTATTCCCGTAACTCAATGATTTTACTTTAAGCATTAGCATCAATTTCACGATTTCGTTGGGCACTTCTTCTCCTAATCCACAAGCATGCGAAACCAATAAATTGTATTGCAACTGCTCTATCGAGTCTGCATCGATCTGAACATTTTGAAGAAATCCAAAGCCGGTATTAATACCATAATACAAACTATTTGAATCCTTCATTTTTGAATCTAGATACGTCCTGCAGGTAGTAATTTTTTCATTTGCATCAACAGTGATGGAAATTTGCTGCTTAAAATCAAGCAGGTCTTTGATCTGGTCAAAATGCAACCAGTTCTGATCTAAAGGCAAGTAATTATGGCTCATATAACAACATTAATAGCGTAATTAACTCATATTAGTTATCGCTAGTATGCGAATGTCGATATTTATTAACAGCCTTAAAATTTTAATTTTTTTGTTCTTTAGCCATTTCCAAACGAAATATTTCCCAAAAAAGGCTCACCCTATTTTGCCAGGAGTTATTTGAAACGGAGGTGGTTCTTTCCTGAACTTTTGCCGCTGAATTTTCATTGATTGCAAGATTTATGGCATTCAAAAAGCCTTCATGGGTACTTTCAACATAGGCTAGTTTATCAAAGGATTCAATATCATCCGAAAAGTTAGTTGTCACAACAGGTAGTCCAGCTGACAAGTGTTCATTAATCTTTAATGGATATACACTTTTTGTGGTAGTTGATTTTTTGAACGGGATGATAGTACAATTGAAACACTGTAAATAGTTAGGAATTTCAGCAATGTTTTTAGGCCCTACAAAAATCACATTTGGAATTTTATCAATACCCAATTTAATATGTTCATCAGTTTGAATTGGTCCCACTAAAACAACCGTTTTATCAGGGTTTGCTAATGCCACTTTTTTGAGCAAATCAAAATCCATTCTAAACTCAATACTGCCCGTATATCCAATGATGGGTGTATGAATTGATTCTAAATCTTTTGGCCTTGCCAATCGATTATTTACAACTGTGGCAAAAAATTCAGTATCTGCAGCATTCGGGAGATAATAGACTTGTTTAGCAATTGCAGATTTTAAATTAACGAGTTCTGTAGAAGTTCCGAGTGCATAATCGTAATTTGTTAAACAGTCTTTTTCCATTTCTAGTCCATGCTTCTGAAAATAAGGGACTTCAGAAAAATCGTCTAAACAATAATAAATTGATTTGACGGGGCAAATATCTTTTGGAAAACTATTTACAAAAAATGGATCAGAAAAATTAATAAAGACAAAATCGTTAATCCCATAAGTTTTTATACAAGCCCGAATAGATCTATTAACGATCCATTCATTAATTGCAAGCATGGTCTTATAGATAAAACCATTCGGAAGAAAATTGATGGGAAAGGTAACAGGTGGTTTTACAATTGTAAGCTGCTCAGGGAACGCTGGTTGAAATGAAAAAATACCCTTCCCGAATAAAAGTTCTCTTTTCTTTGTTTTCATCTCAACACTTAATTCCTGGCTATTAAAATCTCGAAAAGAATAAGGATGATCAATAAAAAAAACACGATGCTTTTTGGCAAATTCTTTTGCTAAAAATAATCCTGTTGACGAGATGACGGAATCTGACCTACACAACGAAATGCAAATGATATCTAACTCAGCGTCCTCTTTGTTTAACATATTTATTTCTGATTATAACTATTAATGACCAATTTATAACAATAACTGATTGAAAATTGCTTAATTAGTTAAATATTTTGATTTTTTAAGAGAAATGTTTTTAATGGATTAATGATAATTTGTAGTATTAATTCGCTTATAAATATCGACCATGATTTATTTCATTGTTATTGCTGCTATATTAATTGTTTGCCTAACTGTGATTATCTATTTAATTAGTACATCAGAATTAGAAGAACGTCTTTGATACTAATTACATATCTAACTTATATACTTAGGAGATAAATCAGATTTATCCTTTTAAAAAGAAAATCCCCAAATCATCTGATTTTGGGGATTTTCTTTTTTATATTTTGGTGATTCGGATTGGATTCGAACCAATGGCCTACTGCTTAGAAGGCAGTTGCTCTATCCAGCTGAGCTACCGAACCATACCCACCCAAATAGTTGTTTCCTATCTGAAGGGCGGCAAAAATAAATTTTAATTAGTTTGCAGCCAAAACCATTTCGAACAATGTCAGTAAAAATTGAAGAAAGTTGGAAAAAACAGCTAAAAGAAGAGTTTGAAAAACCTTATTTTCTGCAATTAATTGAGCATTTAAAGGCTGAAAAAGCGCTAAACAGGGTAATTTACCCCAGTGGAAAAAATATTTTTACAGCTTTTGAAAAAACAGCTTTTGACAAGGTAAAACTCGTGATTCTGGGACAAGATCCCTACCACGGACCCGGTCAGGCCCATGGATTGAGCTTTTCTGTGCAAGATGGTGTAGCTATTCCTCGTTCACTTCAGAATATTTTTAAAGAGTTACAATCCGATATTGGAATGCCCATTCCTAACTCGGGAAATTTAACAGCATGGGCCGAAAAAGGCGTATTACTTCTCAATGCGAGTTTAACAGTCAGGGCTAATGAACCCGCAAGTCATGCCCAAATTGGATGGCTTACATTTACTGATGCAGTCATCAAAATCTTATCGGCCGAAAAAAAGGATCTTGTCTTTTTACTATGGGGAAAATTTGCCCAAGAAAAACATATTTTGATCGACGAAGGCAAACATTTTATTTTAAAAGCGGCACACCCCTCTCCATTTAGCGCAGACAAAGGTTTTTTTGGATGTAAGCACTTCAGTAAGGCAAATGAATTTCTGGTTCGGAAAGGCTATGATCCGATTGATTGGAAACTTACATCCCCATAAACAATTTCAAAGAAAATTAAGATATTGCACCCTCATAATAGAAAGATGAAAGTAAGACAATCGAAGCCTGGGATACTATTACAAATATTTGCAAGAGTTTGGGCATTTTGGGGACTCATTAGTTTTGCCATAACATTTTTAATTATACTAATCCCTTCTTTGCTAACAAAGCTTATTAAGGATCCAAAGGGGATGTGGTGGTTTATCTGTATTGCTAAAGGATGGCAATGGACCTGGCTCAACTTAATTGGCTGCCCTGTAACCGTTAAGGGAAAAGAAAATTTTGAAAAAGGTAAA
>CAIJLK010000094.1 GCA_903821465.1 uncultured Bacteroidota bacterium
GCAGAGTTGAAGAGAAATAGTAGAAGTAGAAGTGCAAAGTTGAGAGTGGCTGAAAGATATTAATCACCCGTACCCGAGAACGAAAACTAATGGCAGAGCAGGTAAAAAATACCGCAGCTGGTAACAAAAATCCTTTAAAGGGTTTATTCAGTTATCAGTGGATCGTAAAGAACATTCCATTTTTTTTATTTCTAACAGCACTAACTGTATTGTACATCGCAAATGGTCACAATGCTGATAGAATTGTGCGCAAGATCAATACCACCAATAACGAATTGAAAGAATTGCAATTTGAATATAAGACACTGAAAAGTGAAGTGATGTTTAAGAGTGAGGAAGAAGAAGTGCTGAAAGCCGCAACACCAATTGGTTTGAAGATTAGTAGAGAAACGCCACAGAGATTAAAGTAAGTGAAAAGATAAAAGATAAAAGATAAAAGATAAAAGTGAAGAGTGAAGAGTGAAGAAGAAGTGAAAAGATAAAAGATAAAAGTTAAGAGTTTGAAATTGAAATAATAGATGCTAACATGGAAGTAAAACGCGACATACTTTGGAGGGTCTATCTCAGCTACTTGCTGGTGATAGTTGCCTGCATCTTTGTCTTCGGGAAAGCCATCTATATTCAACAAGTGCAAGGCCCCATGTGGAGAAGCATGAGCGATAGCCTTCACCAACATATCGATTCTATTGAAGCGGAACGCGGAACTATTTTTAGTGAAGACGGACAAATGTTGAGCACCAGCATTCCGCAGTTTGATTTATTTATCGACTTCCGCGTAGAATACCTGCACGAAAAATCGGGGGTTCATTTTCGTAATAATGTGGACTCACTTTCTTTTTACCTATCGAATCTTTTCAAAGATCAATCTACTGATTCTTATAAGCGAATGCTGCAACAAGCTTATCGCGATAACGAAGCTTATTTTGAATTGCATAAAAAAACTACTTACCGCGAATACGAACAACTTCGCAACTTCCCTTTGTTTAAAGATGGCAGATATAAAAGCGGACTGATTGTTAATGAAAGAAATATCCGTCTGAATCCCTATGGTATCCTTGCTTTCAGAACAGTTGGACTTGATCGCGAAAATTCTAAAGTGGGTTTAGAAAAAACTTACGATAGTATTTTAAAAGGTAGAGAAGGTAAGCAATGGGTACGCACCATTGCTGGCGGCGTGAAAGTGCCTATCACTGATGAATATATTATTGAACCAGAAACTGGAAAAGATATTGTTAGCACCATCGATGTATTCATTCAGGAGATCACTGAAAAGGCATTGATGAAGATGATGGAGAAGAATGATGCAGACCATGGTTGTGCCATTGTGATGGAAACTAAGTCCGGAAAAATTAAAGCTATCGCAAACCTCGGCAGAAAACAGAACGGCGGTTATTGGGAAGATTTTAATTATGCCATTTCTCCTACAGAACCTGGGTCTACTTTCAAATTGGCTACACTGATGGCTTTACTGGAGGACAAAAAAGTTACCCTCAACGATATGGTTGACCTGGAAGGTGGTACCTGGAAAGTAGCGGGTCAGACTGTTTACGATTCAGAACAGAGTGGTCACAGAGGCGTTACCGTTAAACAAGCTTTTGAATTGAGCTCAAATGTTGGTATGGCAAAACTGGCTACGAATGCCTATACCAATCATCCTGCTCAATTTATTAATAACCTGATCAGAATGCGCATGGATACTGCAACAGGCATTGATCTTGTTGGTGAAGGGAAGCCTACTATTTTTAAACCGGGTCATAGAATGTGGGGACCAACTACGCTTCCCTGGATGGCTTTCGGATATAACTTACAAGTATCTCCTTTACAAACTTTGGCGCTCTATAACGCTGTTGCTAATCAGGGTAAAATGATGCGCCCTTATTTGATTTCTTCGATCAGAGAAGAAGGAGTGCTGTTAAAAAATATTGAGCCTGTGGTGGTTTCTGATAAACTATGTAGCGACCAAACTTTAAAAATGCTGCAGTCTTGTTTAGAAGGGGTTTGCATAGAAGGCACTGCAAAAGAATTGTTCAAGAATAATTTATTTCCTGTTGCCGGAAAAACCGGAACTGCGTTGGTTGCAAATGGCAATAAGGGTTATGCTGATAAAATTTATCAATCATCTTTCGCTGGTTATTTCCCTGCTGATAATCCACAATACACTTGCATTGTGGTGATCAAAAATAAACCGCATGCTCCTGTATTTTATGGTGCTGCCGTTGCAGGCCCTGTGTTCAAAGAAATTGCTGAAAGATTGTATAGCACTTATGTAAAAGGCAAAAATGGCGGTTCTTTAAAAGCAACTAAAATTGATAGCAGCCTTGTTCAATACAGTGGTTACAAAAAAGATATTACCCGCGTGATGCAAGCATTGAAAATGCAAATGGCTGATTCAAGTAATAATGCATCATGGACCAAAGTGTATGGCGATCAAAAAACATTGGTGGCTTCTTCAAAACTAATCGAGGATAATATAATGCCCGAATTAAAAGGCATGGGTTTAAAAGACGCGGTTTATATCTGTGAGAATATGGGTTTGAAACTGAATGTGAGAGGTAAAGGAAAAGTGGGACTGCAATCGATCATTGCAGGGCAGGCAATTGTGCGGGGACAAGTATTAGATCTAGAACTGAATTAATAGAACAGCATGGCAAACTTGCAAAACATATTGTACAAAGTTCATTTGAAGGCAGTGCACGGTAGCACGGCACTGGATATTACTGCCATTGAAATAGATTCTCGCAAAGTTAAAGCGGGAGCGTTGTTTGTTGCGATCAAGGGTGAACATTCAGATGGTCATAGCTTTATTACAAAGGCGATTGAATTGGGCGCTATTGCGATTGTTTGTGAAGAGCTGCCTAAAAAAATGTTGAAGAACGTTACTTATTTACAAGTAACTAATTCTAATGAAGCTGTTGCTTATATCGCGCATGAATTTTATGGTTCTCCCAGCGAGAAAATAAAATTAGTAGGTGTTACAGGTACCAATGGAAAAACAACGATTGCTACAGTTCTATTTAAATTATTTACACAATTGGGTTATACCTGTGGACTGGTGAGCACAGTACAAAATCAGATCGCAGATAAAATTATTGCTTCTACTCATACTACTCCTGATGCTGTTAGCTTGAATGAATTGCTTGCACAAATGGTAGCAGCAGGTTGTACGCATGTGTTTATGGAATGTAGCAGTCACGCTATTCACCAACACCGCATCACCGGTTTAAATTTTACGGGTGCCTTATTTAGCAATATCACTCATGATCATTTAGACTACCACAAAACATTTGAAGAATATATACGCGTGAAGAAATTATTCTTCGATGGATTAAAGAGCAGCGCTTTTGCAATTACCAATCTCGATGATAAACGCGGAACAGTGATGGTGCAAAACACTGTAGCCCGTCAGTTTACCTATAGCCTAAAAACAATAGCTTCTTTCAAAGGAAAAATTTTGGAGAACGGCTTGTCTGGTTTGGTGATGTTGGTGAATGATAAAGAAGTACACTTTAGATTGATCGGCGAATTCAACGCGTATAATATTTTGGCTATTTATGGCGCCGCTATTTGTTTAGGCGAAAATGCTGAGACGGTATTGACCGCAATGAGTCTATTAACCAGTGCTGAAGGAAGATTCGATTATGTGATCAGCAAAAATAAGATCATTGGAATCATTGATTACGCTCACACTCCAGATGCATTAGAAAATGTGTTGGCTACGATTAAGAAATTAAGAAAAGGATATGAGCATGTGATTACCGTTGTTGGCTGTGGTGGTGATAGAGATAAAACTAAGCGCCCCATTATGGCTGAAGTGGCTGCTGGATGGAGTGATAAATTGATTCTTACGAGCGACAATCCCCGCACCGAAGATCCGGAAACTATTCTGCGTGAAATGGAAGCAGGTTTGAATACAGCGGCAAAAAGAAAAACCATCACCATTACTGATCGTAAAGAAGCAATCCTTCAAGCAGTGAAATTGGCAAAGCCTGAAGATATTATTCTGGTTGCAGGAAAGGGACATGAGAAATACCAAGACGTGAATGGCGTGAAACACCATTTCGATGATAAAGAAATTTTGAATGAACTATTTAAAGCATTAGATAAATAAACGAAACATGTTGTATTATTTTTTTAACTGGCTTAACAAGACTTACCATTTTCCGGGAGCGGGACTATTTATGTTTCAATCTTTTCGAATTGCGATGGCTGTTGTGTTTTCGTTATTGATTGCAACTGTTTATGGTAAACGCATTATTAATTTATTGAAGAAAAAACAAATTGGCGAATCAGTTCGTGAATTAGGTTTGCAAGGCGAGCAGGAGAAAAAAGGTACCCCTACCATGGGTGGGATCATCATTCTTGTGGCTATTTTAATACCAACACTTTTATTCGCAAACCTCGACAAAGTATATATCCGTTTGATGGTGCTTTGTACTGTATGGTTGGGTATCATTGGTTTCTTGGACGACCTCTTCAAGATCAGAGCTAGAAAAGCTGCTCAGAACAAAGGCGAAGCTTATAAGAAAAAAGATAGCGATGGATTGGCTGGTATTTCTAAAGTAATTGGTCAGGTTGGTTTAGGTATGATCATTGGAGTAACATTATATTTTAGTAATGCTGTTACTGTTGAACGCGAAATATTTTCAACTGGAAACGCACAACTTCAAAAAGGAGAACGCCTTGCAAAAGATTCTAATATTATTCCTAGAAAAATAGATGGTATCGCAAAAAGATTCGTGAAAGTTCAAACTCCTATCACTACTATTCCTTTTGTTAAAAATCACGAGTTCAATTATAGCAGACTAATTTCCTGGATCAGTCCGGGTGCAGAAAAATATACCTGGGTTATTTATGTACTGATCGTCATTTTTATTGTAACTGCAGTTTCGAATGGTGCAAACTTAACGGATGGATTAGATGGTTTGGCAGCTGGCGTGAGTGCCATCATTGGTGCCGGTATTGGTGTATTCGTATACATCAGTGGTAACTATATTTTCGCCGATTACTTTGATGTGATGTATATCCCTAATCTTGGTGAGCTAAGCATTTTTGTGGGTGCATTTGTAGGCGCCTGTATTGGCTTCTTATGGTACAATGCTTATCCAGCGCAGGTCTTCATGGGAGATACAGGAAGCCTTGCACTCGGAGGAATTATTGCATCACTTGCTTTTATTGTTCGTAAAGAATTATTGATCCCTATTTTCTGCGGCATCTTCTTGGTTGAAAATTTAAGTGTGATTATTCAAGTGGGTTATTTCAAATACACCAAGAAAAAATATGGAGTTGGTCGCCGCGTATTCTTAATGAGTCCGCTGCACCATCATTATCAGAAGAAAGGATTTCATGAAAATAAAATTGCGTTTCGATTTTGGGTAATAACAATCTTGCTCGTAGTTGCCAGTCTAGTAACTCTAAAAATTAGATAACAAGAAGAAGTGAAGAGTGAAGAGTGAAGAGTGGAAGAAAAAGAAATAGAAAATGATGAACACTGCTAAAAAACAACACAGACTAGTAATACTCGGCTCGGGTGAGAGCGGGGTGGGTGCTGCTTTGTTGGGTAAGCAACAGGGTTACGATGTGTTTGTGAGTGATGGTGGAAAGATCAAAGACAGCTACAAAAAAGAATTGAACGATCAAGGAATTGCTTTTGAAGAAGGGGGTCATTCTGAAGCATTGATCCTGAATGCAGATGAAGTAGTAAAGAGTCCGGGTATTCCAGAGAAAGCAGAAATGGTGAAGAAGATTCGCGCAAAAGGAATTACCGTGATCGGTGAAATAGAATTGGCTTATCGTTTCAAAGGCAATAGCAAGATCATTGCCATTACTGGTAGCAATGGTAAGAGCACTACTACTTCACTCATCTATCATATCTGTGTAACGGCAGGATTGAGTGCTGCATTGGTGGGAAATATTGGATACAGTTTTGCCAAACAAATTGCAGAAGATCCGAAGGATTGGTATATCGCAGAACTGAGTTCTTTTCAATTAGATGATATCATCACATTCAGACCCGATGTATCTGTGCTATTGAATATTACGGAAGACCATTTAGATAGATACGATTACCAATTTGAAAATTATATCAATAGCAAATTCAGGATCATAGAAAATCAGACAATGAATGACTACTTCATTTATTGCGCCGATGATCCGGTGATAACAGAAAAACTAACAACCCTTATACTACCTACTAACCCATTACCATTCTCTATGAAACAAGAACTAAAAAAAGGCGGCTACATCAAAGGCGATCAGATGATGCTGAGAATCCAAGAAGAAAGAGTAAGCATGAGTATTTATGATTTTGCTTTAAAAGGCAAACACAACAATTACAACACTATGGCAGCAGGTATCGCAGCCGCAACGATCGGCATCCGCAAAGAAAAAATCAGAGAAGCCGTGAAAAACTTTCATAGCCTCGAACATCGCATGGAGTTTGTTGCAATGGTACGTGGTGTTGAATTTATCAACGACAGTAAAGCCACCAATGTAAACAGTACTTGGTATGCTTTGGAAAGTATGAACAAGCCTACTGTGTTGATCTTAGGTGGTACTGATAAGGGTAATGATTATGGTTTGTTGGCTGAATTGGTGAAGGATAAAGTGAAGGCAATTGTTTGTATGGGTGTTGACAATAAAAAGATCCTGGAAGCTTTTAAAAATATTGCTCCCGTGATCGTTGAAACAGATGCTGCTAAAAAAGCAGTGAACACTGCTTTCAAATTGGCAACAAAGGGTGATGTGGTTTTATTAAGTCCCTCTTGTGCTAGTTTCGATCTTTTCAAAAATTATGAAGACAGAGGTGTTCAATTTAAAGAAGCTGTTAAAGAATTATAATTACTGTTAGTTCCATTTACATGAAGGAAATAAACGATACCCTCTTTTCACAAATCCCAAGCATCGATGGTATGCGCGGACAGATCGTGAACAGAACCCGAGGAGATAAATATATCTGGGGTATCGTGATCCTATTGTCGCTCATTTCAATTTTAGTAGTATACAGTGCTACTGGATCGCTTGCCTATAAAATGTCGAGAGGTAATACTAGCTTTTACTTGTTTAAGCAGGTGTCTTTTACCTTCCTCGGATTTATATTGATCTATTTTTTACATCGGGTTAACTATACTTTTTTTTCGAAAGTGGCTACCATCTTGTTTTGGATCTCTATTCCATTATTAATTTACACATTGGCATTTGGTGCAAAAATTAATGATGGTAGCAGGTGGATCAAGTTGCCCATTATTAATATGACATTTCAGACCAGCGATCTGGCAAAGCTTTCGTTGTTTATGTACATGAGTAAATTACTCAGTAAGAAACAAGAAGTGATCAAGGATTTCAAAAAAGGTTTTTGGCCTGTTTTTTGGCCTGTGCTAGTTATTTGCGGATTGATCATGCCTGCCAATTTATCGAACGCGTTGTTAACTGGGGCCACTGCTATGTTATTGATGTTTATTGGTAGAGTTAGTATTAAACATCTTTTATTGGTGGTGTTAGTAGCGGCCATACCTGTTAGCATGATCATTTTTATTGCCGTATATACTTATGATGGAAATCAGCATACGGAGGTAAAGACGCATGAGAAAATGGACAAACTAAAATCGTTCGGTAGGATTGGTACCTGGGTTAAAAGGGTGCAGGATTTTAAATATTCGAACGATAAAGAAACACCTTATCAGGTTCAGCAAGCAAAGATCGCGATTGCAAATGGGGGAATTGTAATGGGACTCGGGCCGGGTAATAGCCGTCAACGAAATTTCTTGCCGCAGGCTTACAACGATTTCATCTATTCGATTATTATTGAAGAATATGGATTGTTAGGCGGAGCATTTATCATATTTATTTATTTGATTTTCTTATTCAGATGTATCCGGATCTTCAGAAGATGTCCGTATGCATTCGGTGCTTTCTTAGCATTGGGATTAAGTTTCACACTAGTGATACAGGCCGTTGCGAATATGGCCGTGAATGTAAACCTGGTGCCAGTTACAGGAGTTACGCTTCCACTGGTGAGCATGGGTGGAAGTTCATTTCTATTTACTTGTTGTGCTATTGGATTGGTCCTGAGCGTAGCAAGAAATGTGGAACAGTTAGAAGGGAAAGAACCAATTGTAAATACGAATCTAGAAAATATTAAAACAGTTGAGTAATAGAATTATCATAGCAGGAGGTGGAACGGGGGGACATATTTTCCCAGCCATTGCAATTGCCAACGCATTGGTAGCTCAGGACCCTTCTGTTGAAATTCTCTTTGTAGGTGCAAGAGGAAAAATGGAAATGGAAAAAGTTCCAGAAGCGGGTTATCGCATTGAAGGAATTACTATTGTCGGTTTCAACAGAAGTTCTTTTTTTAAAAATATTAGCCTTCCGTTTAAACTTGTGAAGAGTTATTTTCAGGTGAAGAAAATATTTAAAGAGTTTTTGCCGGATGCAGTTGTTGGAGTGGGTGGGTATTCAACACTTCCAGTATTGCGTTTAGCACAAGCACAGGGCATACCTACTTTCATACACGAGAGTAACAGCTTTGCGGGTAAGGCTAATATTTATCTTGGAAAAAAAGCTACCCGCATTTTTGTGGCAAGCGATGGAATGCAGAAATTTTTTCCTGCTAATAAAATAATGATCACGGGCAATCCGGTTCGTAAACAAATTACCAATAGTACGATTAGCAGAACTGAAGCGATCAAATATTTTGGTTTGAAAGAATCATTGACAACTATTTTAGTGATGGGTGGAAGTCTCGGTGCAAAGAGTATTAACGACGCTATGTTAGAACATATGGGTCAGTTTGAAAGAAGACACTTACAACTGATTTGGCAAACAGGAAAGACCAATGCAGATAAATATAAGCATGCTGCTGAAGGCAAAGAATATATATGGATCAATGAGTTTATCACAGATATGGAAATGGCCTATGCTGCTGCAGATGTAGTAGTGAGTAGAGCTGGTGCAATGGCTGTTACAGAAATTTGTATCCAAGCGAAACCTGCTGTGTTTGTTCCATTCCCTTTAGCATCAGAAGACCATCAAACACATAATGCAATGCGCTTGGTAAATAAAAGTGCTGCATTAATTGTACGTGATGGAGATGCCAAATTACAATTGGTAAGTACCAGTATTCAATTAGCGAAGGATATTGAAATGCGTGCATTGTTTACTAAGAATTGTAAGTTGCTCGCTCTGAAAAATGCCGACACAGTAATAGCTAACGAAATTCTGACTTCTATTTAATGATTAAACTGCAAGACATACGAAAGATCTACTTTATTGGTATCGGCGGAATCGGTATGAGTGCACTTGCCCGTTATTTTAAATCGAGAGGCGCTGATGTGCGGGGCTATGATAAAACAAGCACCGTATTAACTAGAACTTTAGAGGCTTCAGGTATTGATATTCATTATGAAGAAAGAGTGGACCAGATCCCCAAGGATGTTGATGTAGTTGTGTATACCCCTGCCATACCTGCATTGCAGGCTGAGTTGGTATATTATAGAGAACATAATTATATCGTTGTTAAACGCAGCGATGTATTGCAATGGATCACGGAGGGCTCTTTTAATATTTGTATTGGTGGTACGCATGGTAAGACTACGGTGACTTCCATGATCGCACATTTGCTGCGTCACTCTGGATATGGCTGCAATGCTTTTCTGGGAGGTATCGCCGCTAATTATCAAACTAATTTCTGGAGCAGTGAAAGAAATGTAGTGGTGGTTGAAGCAGATGAATACGATAGAAGTTTCTTGAAGTTGGTACCCGATGTGGCTGTGATTACTTCCATGGATCCTGATCATTTAGATATTTATGGAACTCCTGCTGCAGTAGAAGATGCATTCGTGCAATTCTCTCAAAAAATAAAACCCGGGGGTTGTTTGATCAACAAATATGGTTTGTCCAGATCGGGCGAATTAAAAGCGGCACATCAATATAGTTACGATTATAAAGATCCATCTGCTGCTGTGCATGCCCAAAATATTAAAACTAGTAATGGTAGCTATCGTTTTGATGCCGTGAGTGCTGATTGGATCGTAAAAGATATTGAACTGCATATGGGTGGTTTACACAATATTGAAAATGCGATTGCGGCCATCACTGTTGCTAAATATTTATCAATCGATGACGATCAGATCCGCGCAGCGATTGCCGATTTCAAGGGTGTGAAACGCAGGTTCGAATATATTATTAAGAATGAGCAGCATATTCTGATCGACGACTACGCGCATCATCCAGAAGAATTACGAGCATTGATCAGTGGTGTAAGAAGTCTGTTCGCAGATCGCAGATTGGTATTGGTTTTTCAACCGCATTTATTTAGTAGAACCAATGATTTGGCTGATGCGTTTGCAGAAAGTTTAGATAAGGCAGATGAGGTAATTCTCTTGCCAATTTATCCGGCCAGAGAATTGCCAATGGAAGGTGTTACTAGTACCATGTTATTGAATAAAATGAAACTGGCAGATAAACAAATTTTGGAAAAACCAGCGATGCTAGCATGGATGGCTGCGCATAAACCGGCATTAGTGGTGATGGCGGGTGCAGGTGATATTGATGCATTGGTTTTACCAGTAAAGGATTTATTGAAATGAAATTGAAACTGAGAAATATACCTTGGAAAAAGCGCATCATTCAATCAGTTTGGATGTTGATTGGCTTGGGCACGATGGTATTATTTGGAGGGGCGATGTTGCAAAAGAATCAGAAAAAATGTGCGGGGATACAGATCGAGATTGCAGGGGCAACACAGAATATGTTTTTGGATGAGAAAGAGATTCTGGAGATCTTGAATTTGGCGGGAAGATTAGAGGGCTCGCCTGTTGGAAAGATCAACCTGCGTGCTTTTGAAACAGTGTTAGAGAGGAATAGCTGGATCCAAAATGCCGAAATGTATTTTGATAATCACCAGCTGTTGCAGGTAAAAGTTTTAGAGCGCCAACCCATTGCGCGTGTATTTGTAAATGGAGGAAATAGTTTTTATGTAGATAGCGCTGCATTGCGTTTGCCGCTAAGCGATAAATTATCTGCAAGAGTGCCGGTGTTCACCAATTTTCCATCTGACAAAGCCATCCTGGCTAGACCGGATAGCAGTCTCCTGGAAGGCATTGTAAAACTGTCTTCTTTTATCAAAACCGATTCGTTTTGGATGGCACAGATCGCACAAGTGAATATTACAGGTGATTCAAAATTTGAGTTAGTGCCTTTAATTGGAGATCAACTGATCTTGTTGGGAGATGCAGAACAGTTGGACAAAAAGTTCAGAAGATTAAAAGCCTTTTATGAACAAGCATTGATGCAGCAGGGTATGAATACTTATGAGAAACTGGATATTCGATTTGATAAGCAGGTAGTGGCAGTAAAAAGAGGCGCATGGAAAGCAGAAATAGATGCAATCATATTACCAAAAAAACAATAAACCTATCAATAATCCGTTAACGATACAATTAAATCAGAAACTATGAGTCACAATGAATCACCGATCATTGTTGGTCTGGACATTGGAACAACTAAGATAGCAGCAATCGCGGGTAGAAAAAATGAGTTCGGCAAATTGGAGATCCTGGGATTTGGCTTAGCCAAGAGCAGCGGTGTGCAACACGGACAAGTATTAAATATTGATCAAACGATCAAAGCAATACAAGCGGCCCTTGCCAATTGTTATGAAAGTAATCCTGATTTAGAGATCTCTGAAGTATACGTTGGTATAGCGGGTCACCATATCAAGAGCTTGCAAACAAGAGGCGACATTGTTCGTCAGGAACCGGATGATGAAATTCAATCTTTCGAGATCGATGTGTTGATTAACAATCAGCGTAAAACATTTATTCCAGCAGGCGATCAGATCATTGATGTGATTCCTCAGGATTTTCATGTTGATAATATTCAGAATATTAAAGATCCGGTTGGATTCAATGGTGTGAAAGTGGGCGCTAATTTCCATATCATCACCGGCGATCGCAATGCCATCCGCAATATTAATCGTGCTGTTGAGAGAAGTGGATTAACTACGAAGGACTTGGTTTTGCAGCCTCTTGCATCTGCTAGTGCTGTGATGAGTGAGATTGATATGGAAGCAGGTGTTGCAATCTTAGATATCGGAGGTGGAACTTCTGATCTGGCTGTTTTCTATGAAGGTATTTTAAAACATACTGCTGTAATTCCTTTCGGTGGCGAAAATATTACCAACGATATCCGCTTAGGATTAGGTGTATTGAAGAGTCAGGCTGAAGCAATGAAAGTACAGTTTGGTAGTGCTTTGGCTGATGAAGCAAAAGCAAATGCTTATATCACTATTCCCGGATTAAAAGGAATGCCTGCAAAAGAGATCAGCGTTAAGAATTTGGCGCAGATCATTCAAGCACGTATGAGTGAGATCCTGGATTTTGTGAGTTATCATTTGAAACAAGTGGGATTGGATAGCCGTGCTTTAAATGGCGGTGTGATATTGACTGGTGGTGGATCTCAATTGAAGCATCTGATTCAATTAACAGAATATACTACAGGATTAAATGCGCGTATTGGTTTGCCAAACGAACATTTAGCACCGAATCATATTGATGAATTGAAAAAACCAATGTACTCAACTTGTATTGGTTTGATACTGAAAGGTTATAGTGATTATGAACATAATTACAAAGAGTTCAGTGAGAAGTTCAAAGAAGTAAAAGTACCATCGATACTTAAAAACACAAAAGTATCGGAAGCGCCTTTAGCAGTAGTTCCAGAGACTACCGTTGATGTTGCAAAACGCAAAGAAAAGTTCTGGGATAAATTCAAGAACAATTTAATTGACATGTTTAAAGAAGAGGAAGATCAGATCATAAAATAAAGTCTTTGATTTTTCGTTATTTGATAATAATACCCCCAAGGAACAGTTTCGAACCAACCCATTAAACCGTATTTTATGATCCATTTTGATCTTCCAAAACAAAAATCTTCTATCATCAAAGTTCTTGGTGTAGGTGGAGGAGGAAGCAATGCAGTTAATTTCATGTTTGACCAAAATATCGAAGGCGTTGACTTTATAATTTGTAATACAGATGCTAAAGCCATCGAACAGAGTCGTGTGCCAAACAAAATTCAACTCGGGCCACACCTTACACAAGGACTAGGTGCCGGAGCTAATCCGGAAGTTGGTAAAAAAGCAACAGAAGAATCTTTAGAAGAGATCAAACGTATCTTGGAAGTTAATACGAAAATGGCTTTTATCTGCGCTGGAATGGGCGGTGGTACTGGAACCGGTGGTGCACCTATCATTTCTCAGATCTGTAAAGAGCTGGGCATATTAACAGTAGGTATTGTAACTACTCCTTTTGGTTTTGAAGGTCCACGCAGAATGCTGCAAGCTGAAGAAGGTATTCGTCAGCTGAAACCTTATGTTGATACTTTATTAGTGATCAGCAACGACAAATTGCGCATGCAATATGGCAATCTTAAAATGAAGGAAGCATTTGGCAAGGCTGATAATGTATTGGCAACAGCTGCAAAATGTATCACTGATATTATAAATAGTAGGGGTCATATTATAGTGGACTTTGCCGATGTGTGTACTGTGATGAAAAATGGGGGTGTTGCCATTCTTGGAAAGAGTGAAGTGGAAGGTGAAGACAGGGCACAGCGTGCCATTGAAGAAGCATTGACTTCTCCATTGTTAAATGATAGTGATATTAAAGGTGCAAAATGGATCTTGATCAATATTAATAGTGCGGAAGGCGATCATGAATGCACTATGGATGAAGTTGAAACTATCAACGATTATCTGCGCATGCAGGCTGGTGAGGCAACCGACGTAATTGTTGGGATGGGTTACGATCCTACATTGGATAAAAAAATCGGGATCACATTGATCGCTACCGGATTCGAACATAAAGATCCATTTTCGAAACCTGTTCCTGCTAAACAAGTAGTGAAGCAAGAAGAAAAGATCGTAATGGTTTTAGGTGAAGCAGAAAAGCCTGCGGCTCCTGTTCAATTACAGCAACCCGTTGCTGAGATCATCAAAGATCCATTTGAACCACATATGCAAGAACCCGTTGTAGAAGAGATGACGATTCAGGTGGAGCAAAATCATAGCTTTTTCTATTCAGATGATATTACGGTTGTAGAAGAACAAAAAATTGAAAATGAGACTTTTCATTTTGAATTGAGCGTTGATCTTCCTGAAACAGTTGCAGTTCCTGAACCAGTTGTAGAAGCAGCGGCTGAGGTAGCTCCTGTTGCTAAAACAGAATTAGAAGAACTCAATGACTTTACTGTTACTGAACAACCTTCACAACCTGTTGTGAATCGCTTTGGTGGCTTAAGTAAACCAAATAATATTTACGCAGTTGTTGAAGAAACCATTGTTGAAAAACCAGCAGCGCCAGTTGTAGTGGAAGTTGCAGCAGCTCCTATACCAGCTCCAGCCATTAAACTAATTGAAAAAGAAGAAGCCGAAATGCAATTGGTAATGCGTGAAGCTTTTATGCCAGAGGCACCAAAGCAAGCCGTTCCGGTTCAAGCCGCTTATCAGCAGGATGATAGTTATTTTGATGAAACAGAAGACCAAAGAAGAAGGGCTGCAGAACGCATTCAGAAGTTGCGCAACTTATCTTTTAATATGAACACCACTGATCCGAATAATGAATTCGATTCAGTTCCTGCTTATATCCGTAGGAATATGGAATTATTTGGAAGCACGCTTGCTTCTGTAGAAAATTTCTACAGTAAAGTAACTGTTGGCAAAGATTCTAATAA
Organism: uncultured Bacteroidota bacterium; assembly: GCA_903821465.1. Lineage (GTDB taxonomy): Bacteria > Bacteroidota > Bacteroidia > Chitinophagales > Chitinophagaceae > Sediminibacterium. The sequence goes on from CAIJLK010000094.1 coordinate 14,731, forward strand.
TCAATCGCAACTATCAACTATCAATACTTTTCTAGACGGGAAAAAACCTGATTAACGATTGCTGATGTAACTTTATGATATGTCAACAATTCTTATTACTGGCGGAACAGGCATGGTTGGTACCCGATTAACAGAAATACTTATAGCAAAGGGTCATGAAGTAATTATTCTAACGCGCAAACCCTTGTTGTCAGCCCTTTTGCCCAAAGGGGTGTCTCATGCAAAATGGGATCTTGGTAAAAAGTTTATTGATCCAGCGGCATTTGCTGCAGCTGACCATATCATTCATTTAGCTGGGGCCGGAGTGGCTGATCAACGATGGAATAAAAAAAGAAAAGAAGAAATTGTAAATAGCAGGGCAGACAGTGGCGCTTTATTAGTGCATGCCCTGCAAACACTCCCCAATAAAGTTCAATCAGTTCATAGTGCATCAGGAATTGGATGGTATGGTGCTGATACAAAAAAATCTTTGCAAACAGGTTTTACTGAAGAGGATCCCGCCGATACTGCATTCTTAGGAGAGACATGCAGCATTTGGGAACAACAAATTCAAGGTGTTCAAGCATTAGGAAAGAGGCTTACCATTTTTAGAATAGGTATTGTATTAAGTAATAGCGGCGGTGCATTGAAAGAATTTAAAAAACCCATTCGATTCGGGTTTGCTGCGATACTTGGTAATGGAAAACAAATCATCAGTTGGATTCATATTGATGACCTATCTAGCTTATTTCTAAAAGCTTTGGAAGACCCAACTATGCAAGGCGTATATAATGCCGTGGCTCCTGAAACTGTGAGTAACAAAGGGTTGACAATTGCTTTGGCTAAATCAATGCGAGGCAGATTTTTTATTCCCATTCATGTTCCCGCATTCTTATTAAAATGGGTACTGGGCGAAATGAGTATCGAAGTATTAAAGAGTGCCAAAGTGAATTCTTTTAAAACTCAGGGCACAGGATTTAATTATCAATACCCTTTTCTAGCTGATGCGATTAATCAATTGATTCATCCATTATAGATCTCTGCGTTTGTGCAGCCAATAACAGAAAGCCCAGATGGCACTTGTAAAAATAATTGTTAGAATTAAAAATATGGGAATTGCTGCTACCGATTGCTCATACCAATCTTTTGCCCCTTTACCAAAATGATTAGTAAAAGAAGGCCAGGGTAGGATTCGATTAGAAATTTCTAAAGGAAGAAAGCGACCAATATCATGCGCTTTAAATCTTAAAAAAGCTACTGCAATTTTTTCTAAAATAAGATCATAGAAAAGAAATACACCCAATGCGATAAATGCTTTTTTAATCAGGAAGCCCATTAAAAAAGCGACAGATAATTGTGCAAAAGTTTGGATTAAAAACAGCGGAATATATTGCAATTGTTCGGCCCATCTGTTTAAGCTGTCGGGGTCTGCATAGATTCCGTAACCTGCCGACACAATGATATACATGAATGTGCATACCAAAGAAATGATCAATACATCAGAAAGTTTGCTGGAAACAAACTGATTTCTACTCCAGCCATCAATAATGTTTTGGCGATGCGTTTTATAATTGTATTCATTGGTTACCAGCATGATCACCAGAATAGAAGGGATAATAATAAAGAGGGATGATACAAAGGCAACGGTATGCCAGGTTTCAGGAAATGCAAAAGGATTTCCCAATAACATTTTTGCAACATTATTAGCTACTTCTTTTCCGGTAGTTGATTCGATATAGCCATAATAGAACATAGCATTGGTGCCCGGATAGGTAAGGGTAACAATGCCAAGCATCCACCAGAAAGCAGGATACTTTTTTATTTTCAACCATTCGATTTTTATTAAAGAAAGCATAGTTAGATTTTTTAGTGTTAGTCGTTCGTTAGTTCAAAGAATTTAGTTTCTAAACTTTTCTTTTTCAACAATAATTGATTCAAAACAATGCCTTTCTCAAAGCAATAGCGATTGAGCTCTTCCATCGGTGCGGTACCAATGGGGAAATACAATTGGATCAATTCGCCGTTTTCTTGAATGCTGCTATAGCCAGGGAAGTTCTCTAAAGCCAATTTTAAATCTGATGCATGTAATGAAGACAATTCAACAATGTCTTCATTAGCGAGGACTTCGTTAACTGGACCCGCTGCCAATAACTTTCCTCGTTTCATGATGGCCACATGGGTACATACTTTTTCAACTTCATCTAACAAGTGACTAGCCATGATAATGGTCTTTCCTTGTTTTGACAATTCTCTAATGAGCTCGCGAATTTCTGCGATGCCTACTGGGTCTAATCCATTGGTAGGCTCATCGAACAAAAGAACTTCAGGATTGCCCAGCAATGCAGCACCAATGGCTAGTCTTTGTTTCATGCCTAAGCTATAAGTACTAAAGCGACTATTTTTTCTTTCGTAGAGCTTTACTATTTTCAATACATCCTCAATTGCCTGGTCGTTTCCTCTGCCACTTATGGCACAGGTTATTTTTAAATTATCAACAGCCGATAAATAATGATAAAAGTTTGGCGTCTCCAGTAAAGAACCAATTCTTTTTCTTGTTTCAGGAGAGCCAGGTTTGCCAAACCAATTGAAAGTGCCAGTGTTGGCTTTTAATACATCAAGGATAATACTCAGCATAGTAGTTTTTCCACTACCATTTGGTCCGAGTAATCCAAATACCGCTCCCTTGGGCACTTCATAGCTTACATTTTGTAGCGCTTGAATATTTCCATAGGATTTAGAAATGCCTTCAATTGATAGAATGGGTTGCATAAAATTGAATTAGTTATTTGTTGCAATTGTGATATTTCGAAGTTAGAACCATCCCCCTAAAATTTCGTACCGCTTATCCCGCCTTTTTTGCGGACCATCAATGAAAAAAATACAATTCATAAGGAATTTCTCTTATTTATTTTAAAATATCTAATATATTGGAAGGTTTATACGTTTATCAAAAAAATCAATTAAAGGTTAATCAGATATGTGGATATAAAATAGGCTGATTTTCTGCTTATTGGACTTAAATTCACAAATAATTGCCGAACAATTTGGACCCTTTTGAAAAATGATGAATTATCACAAAATTCCTTATGTAAAAATTGCGCCCGAGCAGTATCAGGAGGAAATGGATAAAAACGGTACATTTTACTCAAATGTGGCTGTTTGGACCTTACTTTTTGCTTTGCCACTTTTTTGGGTGTTAGACCTTTTATTCTCTAAACCGCTCTGGGTAGACTATATGTTTATCCGGATTGCTTGCTTTGGACTTTCTTATCTGATTTTTTGGTATGGCGGAAAAAATAAATGGAATCACTTAGTTCATTTGAATTTGGTGGTGGCATTAAATCTGGGACTAGGCGCTTTTTCTTGCGGGGTGCTTCCGCTTAGTCAAGCATTACCTTATTATATGGTTCTCTCGGTGATGGCGCTTTTATTGAATACCATGGTTTTTTGGAAACCCATTTATTCGATCATGCAAGTGGGTATTACTTATGTGATCATTATTTTGCTCTATTCACTTTCTGGAAGAGAGGATGGATATGCGGGTCTGGTTAAAAATGGGGGTGGTGTTTATTTTATCATTTCTGCTTTTTCTTGTTTGATTGCGCATAATCGCTATTTGATCGTGAAGAGAGAAATTCAAAAGAACCTGATCATTGAAGAATCTAATAAACGTTTGTTAGAACAAAACGAAATGATCAATGATCAGCATCAGGTAATTGAAGAAGCAAATAGAAGGTTAAAGCTGTTGAGCGACTATCGCCAGAATACATTGAATATTATGCTCCATGATCTGAAAAATTTCATAGGGTCAAATCAAATGTCAATCGATTTAATTAATCGGAGTTCTGGCAACTTAACCACCGATCAAAAAGAAATTCTCAGTTATATTACAATGGGTAACGAGAAGCTCCACTATTTATCAGAAAAATTATCAGATTCTGCAGATGCAGATACGGGTAAAGTGACTTTTAAAATGGAAGACTTTGATATGGTTGCAGAGGTAGAAAAAGCAGCTGTAAGTTTAGTAGATGCAGCTAGTATTAAAGAGATTAGTTTACAATTAAATCTTTCACCTACACCATTGATCGTGAACCTCGACAAAATATTTGTTCGTCATATATTTTTCAAATTATTATCGAATATTATACGGTTCTCACAAAAGGCATCAGTGATTAGTATACATGTATCTCAGAGCGAGAATTACTGTGCGATTGAATTTATCAATAAGGGCAGGGCCATTGGTATCGATAAACTAAATGAATATTTTAATCGCTTAGGTTCGCCTAATCAAAACGAATCAGCAACCAGCCATTCAGGCATGGGCTTTTCTGTTTCTAAGAAGCTGATCGAAGATTTGGGAGGTGAGCTAAGCTATAATAGCAATGATACTTACGGTAACTATTTTAAAATAAAATTCCCATTGGCTTAGTATAAACTGTAAACATATGAAACGTAGAATCTTATTATTTGCCCTATTCATGTTAGTACTTTCGAGTGCATGGTCGCAAGCTATTCAGCGAACTTTTGAAGATATGGGCTATCGTGACCAATCCATTTTTGGGATCAGTGGTTCGATCACCTACTTCGTAAAAATAAAGCCTGATGATAATATGGAGGGTAGTAAGTTAGTCTTATATATTCGTCCATCTCAGGTATTGAATCCCAATACTTCAACTGTTACCATCAGCTTGAAAGATGCGCCAATTTATACGCAGCGGATCATTGCAAATACAATGGATTCATTGATCACGATTGTGATTCCGATGAACAAAAAATACCTTCAGCCAGATGGTCGCTTCGTTAAAGTAAAGCTGACTGCTAAAATGTCTATTGCAGATCAAATTTGCCAGGACATTGATAATCCTGCTGTATGGATCAATATTCGAAATGCATCCTACTTCAGTGCAAACAAACAGCCCTTTCTTTCTTATGAGCGTAGTATGAAAGAAACGATTCAGGAATTTAGTGCTATAGCTAGTCCAGCTTCTCCGGATCTGAACGATATTTTAGCAGGTGGTATCCTCTATTCTTTGGTGAAACAAATGAATAAGGAGGCTATCATAGGAACTAAAGCCTATGGTTCAAGCGATTCGTTGAATAATACAATAGTTGTAGGCTTGCAAAGCAAATTACCTGAATCAATAAAGCGACAATTACCTGTATTGACTAAGGGTCAAGGATTGATTCAAGTAGTGGGTGCTGAAGGGAACCCTGTGCTGGTTGTTACTGGATATGATGAGGAAGGATATAAGAAGGCGATAACTATTTTAAGTAATTATAATATTTTAAATGGGGCATTCTCTAAAAAATTATTAGTTGATAATACAACCATTAAAGCCATTGATAATAATTTGTTGCCGCAGGTATTATCATTAGAACAGTTGGGTGTGCCTTCTGCATTAATGGAAGGTGTATTGGCCTTGCAAACAAACTATCCTTTTAATCTGATTGATTATAATGCGATTCCTAAAAAATTAACACTTCACTTAGAAGCATTATTCTCGCATTTAAGAGAAAATGATCGTGGATTCTTAAATGTTTATTTAAATGATAATTTAGTTTACACTACCTCACTGCAGGATTTAAATACTTTCAATAACGATATTGATCTACCCACTTATTTACTTTCGAAAATTAATTCACTGGTAATTGAGATGCGTTTCCACCCAAGTCAGAGTGTTTGTAAAGATGGATTCGCAAGCTTCTTTGGATTTATCAATAGTAGAACTTCTACTATTACGTTCTCTGGAGAACAAGCAACAGAATTTTATAACTTCTTCAACTATCCAGGAGAATTTAGAAAGCGTCCATTGAAATTCCTGATCTCTCCGGGCATGAATTCAAATGTTACTTCAGCCGTTGGTGAATTGATTTACCAAATCAATGCAGCTTCATTGTTGAATGCGGAAATGATCTTGCCTACATTGGTTCAAAGCGATAAGACTTCCATGGCCGATCTGCGTGGATTCAATGTAATTGGATTGGTACATCGCAATGATCCTTTTATTAAGAATTTTACGGGAATGCCGATACAGTTTAATCGCGACTTCCAGTTGTATAAAAATCTGGAAGGGGAGACTAGCTTCTCGTTCAATGATTTCTCTAGTAGTGGGATTGCGCAGATCTTCAGGCAATCGAATAGCACCATTCTCTTGATCTCTTCTTTGGGTGATAGTACTACCAGGGAGGCATTGCATAGTGTAATTAAAAGCTTTGGCGGACAAGCTTCTGCAATTCAAAGTAATGTGTGCATTTCAACCAGTGATGGGAAAAGTAGTTTCTTCTTTAAGTTACGCGATGAAGAAAAGTTGGTAACCTATAAAGGTGATAAGAATAGCTTGTTGCAACTTTGGGAAGACTATAAATACTTTATCCTGTTTTTCTTATTGATCTTGGTTATTTGGAGTTTCTTCTTTATCAGAAGACGCGTTAAAAAATCTCAGGAAATCGTTTAATAAATTATTTGGTTCCGGTGTCGTTGATGCCGGAACTAATTTTTCTGTTGGCTTTGTTGTATGCAAAGCTGCAATTTGAGGAAATATCATTATGCCTGTTAGTGCCCTTGATAATATGGTGTCGGTTGGTTTATTTGAAGCAAGTAAACTGAAGGAAATTGAACTCATTGCAAATGAGTTCGATTATTCCTATATCAAGACTGCGCTAAACTTTGGTTTTCTTACCAGAAAAAAATATGTGTCCTTCTTAGAACAAGAAGGCTTTCAGTTGATAGCTGTTCGAGAAGAAGAAATGGATCCGCAGTATATTGAACAATGCGAATTGATTGAACTGAACTCCATTCTTTATGCACCACTTCGCAAAATGTCTGATGGAAGTTTATTGGTTGCCGCAGCAGATCCGCAGGATGAAAAATTAAAGACACTTTTATCTCTACGATTTAAAATGCCCATTCGTTTTGTTGCGGCATCTGATCTGGATATTACCTGGTTAATACATATCAAGCGTGGTGAGTATTTTGTGAAGGAAGCCGTATTTAGTTTGATGCGGAAAGACCCGGAGCAATCGGGCTTGGTTACATTTACAGACCCTCAGTTAGTGGCGATTTTTGGCGGCATCGCGATTTTGATTGTTTTTCTGATTATTGATTTTCTAGCAGCGGCGATGTGGATAAATATAATATTTAGTGTGGCTTTCTTTTTTACCATTTTATTTAAGCTGTATCTTTCTTTAAACGGGTCAAAGGCCGAAATGAAAGAGATGGTGAATAAGGCAGAAATAAAAGCCTTAGATGAAAATACACTTCCTATTTATACGATTTTATTACCTGTTTATAGAGAAGAAAAAGTAATTCGTAAACTAATTTGGAACCTGCGAAGTTTGGATTATCCAAAAGGTAGACTTGACATTAAATTGCTGGTTGAAGAAGACGATGATACGACGTTGAATGAAGTGCGTAACCTAGATTTTCCAGCAAATTTCGAAACCATTGTGGTGCCCTTCCATATGCCGAAAACAAAACCGAAGGCGTGTAACTACGGACTCTATTTTTGTAGAGGAGAATATTTGGCAATTTACGATGCCGAGGATATACCCGATTCTGATCAGTTAAAAAAATGTGTGGTACTCTTCAGAAAATTACCTTCAGATTTTGTGGTATTGCAGGGAGCATTGAACTACTTTAATAAAAATGAGAACATGTTAACGCGCATGTTTACATTGGAATATACTTATTGGTTCGATTACCTGTTGCCAGGTTTAATGAGTCTGGATATTCCCATTCCTTTAGGGGGCACGAGTAACCATTTTAAATTCGAGAAGTTAATGGAACTAGGTGGATGGGATCCGTTTAATGTTACCGAAGATGCCGATTTGGGTGTGCGTGTATTTGAGAAAGGATATAAAGTAGGTATTGTAAATAGTACCACTTTAGAAGAAGCGAATAACGAACCATTTAACTGGATTCGCCAGAGAAGTAGGTGGATCAAGGGATATATGCAAACTTCATTGGTGCATATGCGCAACCCTATAAGGTTAATTCGAAGACTTGGATGGAGGGGTTTCTTAGGATTCAACTTCTTTATTGCGGGCACATCTATCACGTTCTTACTTTATCCATTGTTATTGGGTTTTCTTTTGATCTATTCAATTGTAAAACTAACATTCGTTGCGAATTTGTTCCCTGATTGGGTATTGTATATTTCAACCTTTAATCTTGTAGCAGGAAATACTTTAATGATTTATGTGAATATGCTTTCGGTATTTAAGCGCAAATATTATGAATTGATATTGTTCGGTGCTTTAAATCCTTTGTATTGGATCATGCACTCAATTGCAGCTTATAAGGGATTATGGCAATTGATTTTTAAACCTTTTTTCTGGGAAAAAACTACCCATGGGTTAACAAGGGTTAGCAGTATTGGTGCTGCTACTGTAACACCTTTGGAGACGGTACAATAAAACATATGCCAAAACAACTGCCTAAAATATTAACCATTTTTTTAATACTCTATTATGTATTAATATCTTGGTTATTAAAGCGCCATGGCTTTGAACATTCTTCCGGATTGTTTTATTCAGAGAAACTCTTATTACTTTTTAATGCTAAGGAAAATACCATCTTGACTTTGGGTTTTACTTTTCCCACTACTGTATTTTTATCTGCATTACTTTTTGTACCGCTTGGTTATCTATACGCACCTGTGGCGTCATCAATAGTGATGATGGTATCACTTTTTTATCTGCTGATTCATGAGTTTAAAACGGTATCTAAATTTTCTTGGAAACTCTATCTGCCTATTTTAATTCTTTTATTTACGTTGCATCCCATGTTTTTATTTGCGGCCGTAACCGGACGAAAGAATGCTGTAATTGCATTAATAGCTTTTTTAATTTTCCGTTCTTTCTTTAGGTATTACAAACAACCGGTAACCTACCATATTGCAATGGCTAGTTTATATATTTCCGTTTTAATTTTCTCGAACTTCGAATTCGTTTGGGTGGTATTAGCTTTCTTTCCTTTTATTTTCTTGATCTCTTTGGATGGACTGTTGATTGCGAGGAATGAATCGCCTTTGTTTCAATATTATGAGGCACTGAATAATCGATCGCAAAGAAGGAAATTGGCCAATAGAACCGCTGCATTGTATTTGATAATTTTTCTATTGCCATTGATGGCTGTGATCTTATTCCGTTCACTGAATGCACAGTATGCCGGTTCCCCTACTTATTTCTTAGATAGTCAGTATGCTAACTGGCGGATCACGGGAAACCAACGGATTATTACTGTAGAAACCTTATTAGGGAAAGCTAATTTTATTTATCAAACTCAAATTGTTCTACAAGGGTTTATTTTATTTCTTACACCACTTTATATAGCTGCACTGGTATTGTTCAGAGGGAAGTTGTACGAGTTATTCACTATTCTGGCTATGTTATTGTATTATTCCTTCTTGTTGTTGAGTTATAAATTCACGCTAACGCTGGGGTATTATTTATTATTTGTTCCAATAGCGCTGGTTGCCATTTGTTATTATGGAACGAGTAAATATAGTTTAAGAACATCCTCCTGGATTTTTGGCGTTTCGGCCATACTCACCATTGGGATGGGGTATTATTTCTTTATACATTCAGATAGTGAAGAGGATTCCGCTTTTTCACGGGAAATGCAAACAGTATACCAAAATTTTGAGGGGCCAAGAATCTATAGCGAATCAGAACAGGTGGCCGAATATATCAAGACCATTATTAGTCCGGATAGAAAAATATTGATCGATGATGCCTCTGCCTATACTGTTGTAGTGCATATCGGAAGTCTGGATAACATCATCCTGCCACATCAAAAAACTTTTATCACAATTGTAGAAAATCCTGCACATTTTGCTAAGTTTTTGCTGATTGCCAAACTGGCCAATCCCACGCAAAACTTAACGGTGTTAAACGAATTCACCCTCGTCAAATACCAGCAGCAAAAAGGCGTACGCACTTTACTCATGTACGAATCTAAAAATTGGGCCATCTACCAAATTCAGTAAAAGTTCACTCTTCACTTTTGTCTTTTATCTCTTCACTTTTATCTTTTATCTTTTATCTTTTCACTTTTATCTTCTTCTTCCACTCTTCACTCTTCACTCTTCACTCTTCACTCTTCACTTTTATCTAGTTCCTTATGGGTCTTCCTGTTTTCAGTACTGCCTGAATTCTTTCTAAAGATTTTTTCTCGCCACATAGACTAAGAAATGCTTCTCTTTCTAGATCGAGTAAGTATTGTTCAGAAACCAGACTTTGTTCGCTAAGATCTCCGCCGCATAAAACATAAGCGAGTTTTCTAGCAACCAGTGCATCATGCTCGGTTGCATAGCCACCCTTTTGCATTCCGTTGATGCCTGCTAGCATAGCGCCCAAACCAGCGCGACCCATAACTTTCACGTCTTTGCGTGGAGTAGGCATGGTATAACCTTGATCATAAATTTCGATCACAGATTTTTTTGCTTCAGTAATTCTTCTACCAATATTCATAACAACTTCATCCTGTCCTTTGCGCAAGATGCCCATATCAAATGCCTCTTGTGCAGAAGTAGCAACTTTAGCAGTGGCGATAGCGAAGAAACGATTTTTGAGTGTAACAGTTTCTGGTTCGTCTTCATGCAAATCATCTCCGGCACGCATTGCAAATTCTTTGGTGCCTCCACCGCCCGGAATTAAACCAACGCCTAATTCAACAAGACCAATATAAGTTTCTGCTGCGGCGCAAACTTTATCTGCATGCAGGTTCATTTCGCATCCGCCACCCAGTGTTAATCCATGTGGAGCAGTAACTACAGGAATGCTGGAATATCTTAATCGCATCATGCTGTTTTGGAACATGCGAATAGCCATATCCAACTCATCATATTCCTGTTCAATAGCCAACATAAAGATCATTCCCACATTTGCACCTGCGCTAAAATTAGCGCCATCATTCGCGATCACAAGTCCTTTAAATTTTTCTTCTGCCAAACCAATGGATTTATTCAAACCTTCCAATACTTCGCCACCAATACTATTCATTTTAGTGCTCCACTCAAATCCGGCAACACCGTCGCCGATATCGTACATTTTGCAAGCGCTATTTTTCCAGATGATCTTGTCGCTATGATTTTGTAAAAGCAAGAAAGCTTCGCCACCCGGAATGGCTTTATATGATTTGTTTGGAATATCATAGTACATGCGTTTGCCATCGGCTACTTTAAAGAAACTGCTAGCACCAGTTGCCAACATTTCTTCAACCCATGCTGCAACGCTATAACCCGCAGCCTTCATGGCTTCTAGGGTTTTAGAAACACCCAGCGTGTCCCAGGTTTCGAAGGCTCCGATCTCCCAGCCAAAGCCAGCTTTCATGGCATCGTCTACACGATACACTTCATCACTTATTTCTGGAATACGATGTGAGATATAGGAGAATAAAGAAAAATGAAAGGCACGATAAAACTCAGCTGCTTTATCATTTCCAGCTGACAACATTTTTATACGTTGCTTTAAGTCTTCGATAGGTTTAGCTGCATCGAGGCTTGCAAATTTTGGTTTGCTACGTGCACCATATTCCATGGTTTGCAAATTCAGCGTCAATATTTCTTTACCTGCAGCCGATTTTGTTTTCTTGAAGAAACCTTGTCCCGTTTTATCCCCCAGCCAATTATTGGTTACCACTGTATCTAGCCAAGAAGGAATGGTGAAGATGGAAATGGCTTCGTCGGTCGGACAATTATCAGCCACACCTTTTGCAACTTTAACAAGCGTATCGATTCCAACCACATCTCCTGTTCTGAATGTAGCAGATTTTGGACGGCCAATGATCGGACCAGTTAATGCATCCACTTCATCAATACTCAAACCTAGTTTCTCCATGATATGGAAAATGCTCATGATGCTGAACACCCCAATTCTATTGGCTATGAAGGCAGGAGTGTCTTTACAAAGAACTGTTGTTTTTCCTAAAAAAAGATCGCCGTAGTTCATTAGAAAATCTACGATCTCAGGATCGGTATTTTCTGTTGGAATGATTTCTAGTAATCTTAAATAACGTGGAGGATTGAAAAAATGGGTTCCACAAAAATGCTTTTTAAAATCATCTGTACGGCCCTCTGCCATTAAGTGTATAGGAATGCCGGAAGTATTTGAACTGATCAGTGTTCCGGGTTTACGATATTTTTCTACTTCTGTATAAACGAGTTGCTTAATATCTAAGCGTTCTACCACCACTTCAATCACCCAATCGCACTGTGCAATATCTTTCATATTGTCTGTGAAATTTCCAGTGCTGATTTTTTTGATCACATCTTTAGTGAATACAGGAGAGGGGTTGCTTTTGATTGCAGCAGTTAATGCATCGTTCACCAATTTGTTTCTCTCTGCAGGCTTGGTACTTTCTTCTGCTCCTTTTGGAACAATATCGAGCAACAAAACAGAGACACCGATCCCTGCAAAATGACAAGCAATACGGGAGCCCATGACTCCACTGCCAAGAACTGCAACTTTTTTAATAGAACGTTTCATGTAAGATGTTTTATAGCTAAGCTTTCGTAAAATTAGTTAGTTATGCAACTATTATTCGAAGATAGGGGAAATCTTTTTCAGAAAATAGGGTAATAAATTAAATTATTTGGTTGGGGGTTATAAAAAACCTCAGGGATCCAAATCGCTGAGGTGATGTCCATTTCTGAACCTATTTGCAGGGCTGTAGAAGATTATTCTTCTGAGGTTGCTGCTCCTTTATATGCCACATAAAGGCATACTAGGTAAATTGAAAGTAATACATATACTAGCATAATCGGGGGGGATTTTATATATACAATTTACGAAATATTGCAGATATTTTTATGGATTATCTATTAAATTTTACTGAAATAAGTGATTGTTAACATTTAATAGGTGTGTGTGAATAAATAATTGTTATAATATGACGAAAAAATGTCAGTTGAAAAGAGGCCCTCCATTCAAAATGGTATATCAACCATTTTGACCACTGCTTTGGTATAATTGCCTTTTAACAATAACTATTCTAAATTGTGCCTCATTCAATTATTTTTGTTCAGATGGAAATATCAAGTGCATTAGTAGAAAACCTGGCGAATTTGTCGAAGCTTCAATTTGCTGAAGCAGATAAAGCCGCTATTCAGCAAGACCTTCAAAAAATGGTTGGCTTTATTGCTGAATTGGATACTATTGATACAACCGGTGTTGAGCCTTTATTACATATGGGTGATGCAGCTAACGTTCTTAGAGAAGATATCGTAAAGGGTTCAGTTAGCAGAGAAGATGCATTGTTGAATGCACCAGTTAAGGATGCAGTATTCTTTAAGGTTCCGAAAGTGATAAAAAAATAAGGGGTCTTTATAAAATTGAAAGTAAGCATATGAGTGAGTCAATCATTAAGTTAGAAGATATTCAGAAAAGCTATTTCATGGGTAGCCAGGCGATTCCCGTTTTAAAGGGGATTACGCTCGATATTTTGAAAAACGAGTATGTTGCCCTGATGGGTCCCTCCGGTAGCGGTAAGAGCACTCTAATGAATATCTTAGGCTGCTTAGACTCGCCAACTGGTGGAAAATATATCCTGAATGGAAAAGACGTGAGTAAGATGCTCGACGATGACTTAGCAACTGTTCGTAATACAGAGATCGGATTCGTATTTCAACAGTTTAACTTATTGCCGCGTTTAACAGCCGTTGAGAATGTGGCATTACCCTTGGTATATGCTGGAATTGGTAAAAAAGAACGTTTAGAAAGAGCGATGGACGCATTGACGAAGGTTGATCTTGCTGATAGGAGTCACCATAAATCAAATGAATTAAGTGGGGGACAAATTCAGCGTGTAGCGATTGCCCGTGCCTTGGTTAATAACCCATCGATCTTATTGGCCGATGAACCAACAGGTAACCTTGATTCAAAAACCTCTGTGGAAGTTATGCGCATTTTCGGAAAGATTCGGGATGCAGGTAATACAGTTGTACTAGTTACCCACGAAGAAGATATTGCAGGCTATGCACACCGGATTGTGCGCCTCAGAGATGGAATGATTGAGAGCGATAGAGTGAAAGATTTGAATACGATTTCACATAGCCACTAATTAAGTGAAGAGTGAAGAGTGAAGAGTGAAGAGTGGAAGAAGAAGTGAGGAGTGAAGAGTGAAGAGTGGAAGAAGAAGAAGTGAAGAGTGAGGAAGAAGTGAACCTTTCAAATTTATCTTTGTTAGGGATAATTAAATTCCTAAAATAATGGCTAATAAAATATATACGAAAGCGGGTGACCTGGGAAAGACCAGTTTAATTGGTGGTACCAAGGTTTTGAAAAGTCATATCCGTATCGATACTTATGGTACGGTTGATGAGCTCAATTCTTATATCGGATTATTGGGTGATCAACCGATCGACCAACATAGCAAAACTGTTATCAAAGAAATTCAAGACCGTTTATTTACAATTGGTTCTTCATTGGCTTGCGACCCGGAGAAAGAACCCATGATGAAGATCCCTGATTTATTAGAAACCGATATCTTGTTTTTGGAGAAGGAAATTGATAAGATGCACGATGTGTTGCCTGCGATGAAATTCTTTATTATTCCGGGTGGACATGTTGCTATTTCTACTGCCCATGTGGCACGTTGTATTTGCCGTAGAACCGAAAGATGTTGTGTGCTTATGATGGAACACGAACTCTTTGTTGATCCACTGATCATTAAATACCTGAATCGTTTAAGCGATTATCTCTTTGTGCTAGCGCGATATATTGGCCTTGAATTACAAGTAGCTGAAATAACCTGGAAGCCTAGATTAAATGGGTAACTAGATAATTTGTCCGTCTTTCATATGCAATCTTCGATCACTCATGGCGGCTAATTCTTCGTTATGGGTAACGATCAGAAATGTTTGATGAAACTCGTCTCTCAGAGATACAAATAACTCGTGCAATTCTTTTGCATTCTTACTATCTAAATTTCCTGTTGGTTCATCAGCAAAAACGATCAGCGGTTTATTAATTAATGCTCGGGCTACCGCAACGCGCTGTTGCTCACCTCCGGAAAGTTCCTGGGGTTTATGCTCCATCCGATCGGCTAATCCCAATCTTTTTAACAGAGAAATCGCATCAGCCTGCACTTCTTTTTTCTTTCTTCCAGCAATCCAACCCGGGATGGAAACATTTTCGATGGCCGAAAATTCTGGAAGCAGGTGATGGAATTGAAAAACGAATCCGATATGCTTATTCCTAAATGCGGCCAGATCCTTGCCTTTTAAGGCGCTTACTAGCTGATTGTTGATATAAATATTACCCGAATCTGCCTTGTCGAGCGTGCCCAGAATATGCAGCAATGTGCTCTTTCCGGCGCCTGAAGAGCCCACAATACTTACAATTTCACCCTTTTGAACGGCAATATCTACGCCTTTTAAAACAGCTAATTGACCATATTTCTTAGTAATATTTTCGGCTTTGAGCATCGGTTTAGGTTGAGATTAGCGTTGCAAACCTACAAAAGGAAGGCCAACGGGTCTAAATTTTAATGATTTGTTTACACAGGGGGTAAAACTTAGGTTTGGTAGTTTCATTTATACGGTTACATTTGCAAAAATTTTATAGGTATGTTCTGGACATTAGAATTAGCAAGTTA
>CAIJLK010000095.1 GCA_903821465.1 uncultured Bacteroidota bacterium
ATGGAAAATAATACACAAAATAGCGATGCAAAATGCCCCTTTACAGGTGCTACGGCTTCTTCTGCCATCCAAAGTAGTGCAGGAAGAGGAACCAGAAATAATGATTGGTGGCCAAATCAATTAAGATTAAATATCCTTCGTCAACATTCTGCCTTATCTAATCCAATGGATGAGTCGTTCAATTATGCAAAAGAATTCGCTTCACTTGATTTAAACGCTGTGAAGCAGGATATCTATCACTTAATGACCAACTCTCAAGATTGGTGGCCGGCAGATTATGGCCATTATGGTCCGTTTTTTATCCGGATGGCCTGGCATAGTGCAGGTACTTACCGCACCACAGATGGAAGAGGCGGCGGTGGTGCAGGAATGCAGCGTTTTGCCCCTCTAAATAGCTGGCCCGACAATACCAACCTGGATAAGGCTAGATTGCTATTATGGTCGATTAAAAAGAAGTATGGCAAAAAACTTTCTTGGGCTGATTTGATGATCCTTGCTGGAAACTGCGCCTTAGAATCAATGGGTTTTAAGACATTTGGTTTTTCAGGCGGTCGTGTAGATGTTTGGGAGCCTCAAGAAGATGTTAACTGGGGTTCAGAGCGTGAGTGGCTTGGAGATAAAAGGTATACAGGAGATCGTGATCTGGCTAATCCTTTGGCTGCAGTTCAAATGGGACTGATCTATGTTAATCCAGAAGGACCAAACGGTAATCCTGACCCAATTGCCTCTGCTCGTGATATACGGGAAACCTTTGCCCGTATGGCCATGAATGATGAAGAAACCGTTGCATTAATTGCAGGTGGACATACTTTTGGTAAAACACACGGAGCAGCAGATCCTAGTAAATATGTTGGAAAAGAACCCGCAGCAGCTGGCATTGAAGAACAAGGCCTGGGCTGGAAAAACACATTGGGTACTGGAAATGGCATCAACACTATCACAAGTGGTTTAGAAGGTGCATGGACAACAACCCCTACTAAATGGAGTAATAATTTCTTTGAAAATTTATTCGGATATGATTGGGAATTAACTAAAAGTCCATCAGGAGCTCATCAGTGGAAACCAAAAGCAGGTGCGGGTGCAGGTACAGTACCCGATGCACACGATTCATCCATAACGCATGCTCCTACCATGTTAACTACTGATTTGGCATTGAAATTAGACCCTGCATATGGTCCAATTTCAAAAAGATTTTATGAGCACCCAGATCAGTTTGCAGACGCATTTGCAAGAGCATGGTTTAAACTTACACACCGCGATATGGGGCCTCGTTCACGTTATGTTGGTGCTGAAGTGCCTGCAGAAGTGCTGATCTGGCAAGACCCTATTCCTGAACTGAACCATCCAGTGATTGACGCCTCAGATATTGCTGTCTTAAAAAACAAAATACTTGAAACTGGTCTTTCTGTGTCTGACTTAGTTACTACAGCCTGGGCTTCTGCCGCTACATTTAGAGGATCAGATAAACGAGGCGGAGCGAATGGAGCTCGTATTCGTTTAGCTCCTCAGAAATATTGGGAAGTAAATAACCCTGCTGAGCTATCTAAAGTTTTAGACCAGTTTGAAAAAATTCAAAAAGATTTTAACGCAGCACAAACCAGTAACAAAATGGTTTCTATTGCTGACTTAATAATTTTAGGCGGATCAGTTGGAATTGAAAAAGCAGCTAAAAAAGCTGGTATTGAAGTAGCAGTTCCATTCCTTCCTGGTAGAACTGATGCTACACAAGAACAAACAGATACAGCATCATTTGCCGTATTGGAACCAGTAGCGGACGGATTCCGTAATTACATCAAGGCAAAGGCAATAGTTTCTGCAGAAGAAATGCTCATCGATAAGGCACAATTATTAACCCTTACAGCACCTGAAATGACTGTGTTGATTGGAGGTTTGCGTGTGCTAGGAGCAAATGTTGGAAAATCTATAAATGGAGTTTTCACAAAAAATCGGGAAACCTTAACCAATGATTTCTTTGTGCATCTAATCGATTTTAGCAATACCTGGAAAGCTAGTGCTGCATCTGCAGATCTATTTGAGGGCTCTGATCGCTCCACTGGTGAAATCAAATGGCATGGTTCTAGAGTAGATTTAATTTTTGGTTCTAACTCAGAACTAAGGGCGCTTGCTGAAGTATATGCATGCGAAGACGCTCAAGAGAAATTTGTATCAGATTTTATCTCAGCTTGGACGAAGGTCATGAACCTTGACCGATTCGATCTAGTATAAATAAATCAATAGTATTAAAACACGAGTGGTCTGGCAACAGATCACTTTTTTTATGTAGCTATAAAAATAGCGCCCCCAATTACTCGGGGGCGCTTACATAGGATATTATAATACGATGACGCTATTGCTGCTACCAAATACATTGGTGTTAACACTGTCAGCTTCTGGCTCATTAATCCACTCAGAAGCATTTACGCGATATTTGAATTCGTGTTGTGAATTTTTAGGTAAAGATACCTCAGCACTAAAGCTTCCGTCTTTCTTCTTACTCATTACGATGCTGTTCTCCCAATCACTGTTCAAGCCTAAGATCTCAATAGTTTCTGCATTTTCAACATTGAAACTAAATTTCACTTTACAATAATCTTTGGTCTTGAAGTAGGTTTTTTGTACCATTTTTTTTAGAGTTTTTTACAACCTTTAATACGCTTATTGAAAAAAGGTAACCCAAAACAGGGCCTCACAGTACATTTTTAAATTATGTTTAAATTTTAGAATGTGTATATCTCCCAGATTTTTTACGCAAAATTTCGGGTCTGCCCATAATCAATTATATTTAAGTTATTGGAATACAAGTAGATTTTTGTAGATATAAAAAACTTCCCCATGCTCAAGAATAATCTCTTTCTTTTCTGTTTTATGTGTATAATCTTCATGGCAAATGGCCAGAGCAACCTCGTTAAAATAGAGCCGATCAGCTTCTCAAAAGTGGTTATTACAGACCATTTCTGGAAACCAAAACTGCAATTAGTAGCCACAAAAACTTTAAATGCCTGTGTGTATCAAACCGAAACAGCTACCCCTAGATTACGCAATTTTCAAAAAGTTGCCAGAAAAAAAGGCGAAAAGCACGAGGGAATTTTTTATGATGATAGTGATGTGTTCAAGGCATTAGAGGCAATCGCCTACTCTTTAAAAAACAATCCCGACTCGGCCTTAGAACGTAAAGCAGACGAATGGATCGATATTATTGCCGCCGCTCAGCAGCCAGATGGCTATTTAAATACTTGGTACACTTTATCGGATATTACAAAAAGGTATACTGATATGAGTATGCATGAGGACTACAATGCTGGCCACATGATTGAAGCCGCAGTTGCTTATTATTATGCCACAGGAAAAAGAAAATTTTTAGACGTTTCTATTCGTTGGGCCAATCATTTTGATAACTTATTTGGTCCCTCTAAAAGACATTGGGTAACTGGTCACCAGGAATTAGAACTTGCTTTAGTTAAACTATATAAAGTAACCAGCGATAAAAAGTATTTGAATCTGGCCGATTGGCTTTTATCTGAGCGGGGGCATAAAAATGCAGTGGGTTATACATGGACAGAATGGAAAGACACTGCCTATGCGCAGGATCTGGTTCCTGTAAAAATGCAATCAAAGATTACTGGTCACGCTGTTCGTGCTATGTACATGTATACTGGCGCGGCAGATGTGGCTGCACAAACTGGCGATACTGGTTATTTGAGTGCCATGCAACGCGTATGGAAAGATGTAGTGTATAAGAATATGTATATCACCGGAGGCATTGGTTCATCAGGAAGTAATGAGGGCTTTGGTATTGATTATGATTTGCCAAATGAACAAGCATATTGTGAAACCTGTGCATCTGTTGGGATGGTTTTTTGGAACCAAAGAATGAATGCATTAACAGGTGATGCAAAATATATGGATGTGTTAGAACGCAGTTTATACAATGGCGCATTAGATGGATTGAGTTTAACAGGCGATCATTTTTTTTATGGCAATCCACTTGGATCAAGTGGAAAAAATGCAAGAAGAGAATGGTTTGGAACAGCATGTTGTCCCGCTAACATTGCACGCCTAATTGCATCACTAGGAGATTATATTTATGCAAAGGATCAAGAATCGATCTACATTAATTTATTTGTAGGAAGCGAAACAAATATCAATTTAAAAGGAAAGGATATTGCTGTTAAAATGGAAACTAATTATCCTTTGGATGGAAATATTCAGATCACTCTAAACCCCTCTGTTAGCAATAGTTTCAGGGTTTTGTTACGCAAACCAGGATGGGCTAGTAATACTGTAGTTCCTGGCAACCTATATACTTTCGCTTCCTTTAATGGATTGCAACCAACCCTTCTTGTAAATGGCAAGCCAGCATCAGTTACAGAAGAAAACGGATATTATATTATTCAGCGTCAATGGAAGAAAAATGATATCATCAGTTATCAAATACCCATGGAGATCAAACGTGTAATTTCAAACGACGCTATTAAGACCAATCAAAATCGTATGGCATTAGAAAGAGGGCCACTTGTATACTGTGTAGAAGGTGCAGATAATGATGGAAAGGCCTATAATATTTTATTACCAACAGACACTAATATTGAAGAGCAACCAATGAATGTATTACAGGAAAATATTATTGGGCTTAGCACCACTGTGCCTACTGTACAGATTGGATCTGATGGCAAAAGTATCAGTACCATTCAAAAAAAGATTGTAGCAATTCCTTACTACACTTGGTGTAACAGAGGCAGCAATCAGATGCAAGTTTGGATCCCTACTACTATCAAAGACATTAAACTGAATAATTAATCATTTAGCGAAGGAATCTTGGGTTATAACCGTCTAATAACTTCAGCTATTTCAAAATTTGGGTACAATGATAATTACGATTAGACAATGGACAGCAGATGACTTAAACAATCTGGTTCTTTATGCCAATAATAATAATGTGTGGAATAACTTAAGAAATTATTTCCCATCACCCTATACAGAAGCTGATGCGAAAAATTGGCTTGAAAAAATGGCAGAAGCAAGTCCGATTGTGAACCTCGCGATTGATGTAGATGGAGAAGCAGTTGGAGGGATAGGTTTGATCTTTAATACTGATGTTTATTTGTATTCAGCCGAAATCGGTTATTGGCTTGGTGAACCATTCTGGAACAAAGGTATTGTAACAGAAGCAGTACGACAGATGATCGAATACTGCAATTATTATTTTGATATCATTCGTATTTATGCCGAAGTATTTGAAACTAACAAAGCTTCGATGCGTGTATTAGAAAAGAATGGATTCTATCTGGAAGGGGTGAGAAGAAAAGCTGTTTACAAGAACAATATTTTAATGGACGATTATATCTGGGTAAAACTCAGAACCTGGTAGCACTTTCGATTAACAAGAGATTAACAGGATACTACGAAGGTTTTTTTACAAAATTGTCTCTAACTAAACTGTAAACAAGTTTGTTCCCCTAAAAAAGAAATATGCAACTGAAAAAAAATATCGCAACCAGTGAATCTGGTTTTATTTTTAATCCCACAACGGGCGACTCCTTCTCTGCTAATCCAATTGCTGCAGAAATCATATTGAAAATTAAAGAGGGACTCTCTGATGAATCCATTAAACTTTTTATTAGAGAAACTTATGATGTTACGTCATCGCAAATAGAAAAAGACTGGGATGATTTTATCAACCAGTTAAGAGCTGCGAACCTACTCGAAATCTAATCTTTCAATTATTTCAACGATCCATATGTTGACCAATAATAAAACACTAACAATTGCTGTAACCGGCTTGAATGCCATTGATAGTCCCGGCCCGGGAGTAGCCGTGATCAGAGCATTAAGGGATGGTTTGCCCAAGCCCTTGCGCATTATTGGCTTAAGCTATGAAACTTTAGAGCCCGGCATCTATTTACACGATCTGGTTGATAAAACCTATCAGATCCCCTATCCGGCAGCCGGAACTGAAACCCTTCTGAAACGTTTACAATATATCAACGAAAAGGAAAACATACAATTGATCATTCCAAATTTTGATGCTGAGTTATACAACTTTATAAAACTTGGACCAAGCTTGCAGGCAATGGGCATCGCTACTTTTCTTCCAACCCTGGAACAATTCGATGCGCGTGAAAAAATAAACTTGTATGCTTTTGGAGAGAAATATGGACTGATTGTTCCAAAAGATAAAACCATTTACACAGTTGAAGAATTATATGACTGCGCAGAATTATTTGGGTATCCACTTGTAGTAAAAGGTAAATACTATGATGCCATTATTGCCTATACAATGGAACAGGCACAAAAAGCATTTTATAAATTAACTGCCAAATGGGGCACTCCCATTATAGTGCAGCAGTTCATCACAGGTACTGAAATTAATATTGCCGTATTGGGAGATGGTAAGGGCAATACAATTAGTAGTATCCCGATGCGAAAATTATATATCACAGATAAGGGAAAAGCATGGGCAGGTATTACGCTAGAAGATGAGACACTCATTGATCTTGCAAAAAAATTTGTGGCTGCTACCAATTGGAAAGGAGGTTGCGAATTAGAGATCATGCGAACGGTACAAGGTGAGCCTTATATCATGGAAATAAATCCTCGCTTTCCTGCATGGATCTATTTAACTGCTGGGGCCGGACAAAATCAACCCGCTTCCTTAGCCCGCATGGCGCTTGGTGAAACCGTTCAACCCTTTACCGATTACACTGTTGGAAAAATATTTATTCGCTATGCATGGGACCATATCACAGATGTGAATGAGTTTCAGCAAA
This sequence comes from uncultured Bacteroidota bacterium, assembly GCA_903821465.1. GTDB lineage: Bacteria > Bacteroidota > Bacteroidia > Chitinophagales > Chitinophagaceae > Sediminibacterium. The sequence continues at coordinate 6,768 of CAIJLK010000095.1, forward strand.
TCAGCGGCTTTGGTGAATTATAATAAGAACCCTCAAAAAAATTAAGATGCAAAAATTAAAATATGAAAGTCCCGTTATTCAAAAAATGAATGCAGGCCTTATGAATAAATATGGTACCAGAACTGAATACGAACCAGTAAAACAAATTGATGGTGTATCAGTTCGTTCTATGATAGAACAATATGGCTCACCGCTGTTTGTGATCAGCGAAAGAACTATTAGAAGAACTTATCAGCATACCGTTCGAGCATTTAAAACAAGGTACCCAAAAGTGCAATTTGCATGGAGCTATAAAACAAATTATATCAATGCAGTTTGCAAAGTATTTCATCAAGAAGGAAGTTGGGCAGAAGTAGTGAGTGGATTTGAATATCGTAAAGCACTTGGTAATAATGTACCCGGAAATAAAATCATTTTCAACGGACCCGAAAAAACAACTGAAGAACTTACACTTGCGATACAAAATGATTCCCTTATTCATATCGATCATTTTGAAGAATTATATCAGTTGATCGAGCTGAGTGAACAACTCAAAATAAAACCACGTGTAGCCATTCGCGTAAATATGGATACTGGAATTTATCCGATGTGGGATAGATTTGGATTCAATTATGAAAACGGACAAGCTTGGAATGCCATTAATAAAATTGTTGCTTCCGGAAAATTATCACTAACTGGATTGCATTGTCATATCGGTACATTCATGCTTTCAACAGATGCTTATAGTGTTGCGGTAAAAAAATTAGGTGATCTGGCTTGGAATTGTAAAACGCAATTAAATACGGCAATACAATATCTGGATCTTGGGGGCGGACTCCCTTCTGCCAATAATTTGCGTGGCGCATATTTACCCGGAGCAGATACCATTCCATCAGTTGATGAATTCGCAGAAGCCATTACAGATGCCTTGTATAAAATTGGTTTTAATTCGAATGAATTGCCTTTATTGATCTTAGAATCAGGCAGGGCTTTGATCGATGATGCTGGTTATTTATTAGGATCTGTAATTGCGAATAAAAGGTTAAGCGACGGAAGAAGAGCCACGATTCTCGACTTTGGCGTAAACTTATTATTTACCTCCTTTTGGTATGAACACAAAATTAGTCCCGCCCAAGATTTCACACACCATACAGAAGACATGGTTTTATACGGTCCACTTTGTATGAATATTGATGTGGTTCGCCAGAGCGTTAATCTGCCACTTTTAAATAGAGGCGACCAAGTAGTAGTTCATAAAGTTGGCGCTTATAATATGACGCAATGGATGCAGTTTATTCAAATGCGGCCTAATGTGATCCTAATCGATGAAAAAGGGACTACCCATTTAATTCGTGAATCAGAGGATCTGGCTTATATTGAACAAAAGGAAAAAATGCCGGAGCATTTGAAACAAATTAATCTGTAGAAAAATTCTCTTGTCATTGAAATTAAACAATACCATATCATATATTAACCATTTAGGAAATGCTGTTCTAAATAGCTATGGCATGCTATTTTTTTCGAAGAACAAAATTTTCTCATTGCTCATATTAGCAGTCTCATTCATTACACCCTTTCCCGCATTCTGTGGTTTATTATCTGTTTTATTTGCCTTGATCGCTGCCGATGCTTTAGGATTCAGTAAAGAGCAAACAGGGAACGGTTTATTAACTTATAGTGTAGTATTATTTGGTTTGGGATTGGGAAGTAATTTCGAGTCCGGCAATGCATTCTATATATTATTGATCGTAGGCTCATTACTTACCTTGTTTTTGTCGGTCTCTCTCAATGCCATCTTAAATAAAAGAGGATTACCTGCGCTTTCACTTGCTTTTATTATCAGTACCTGCTTACTGATCATTGCATCGAAAAGTTTTAATGGTATTGGCTTGACACATCGACAAGTATATTGGTACAACCAAACTTATGCCATTGGGGGTACCCAACTAGTCAATTTCATAACTGCAATAGAGAATTGGAAATTGCCCGATTTTGTATCAGGCTTTTTTAGAAGTATGAGCGCCATATTATTTCAAGTAAATATCGCTTCAGGGATTATTCTATCAATTGGACTATTTATCTATTCCAGGATTGGTTTTTTATTAATGGTTTATGGTTATGCAGTCGCTATTATTTTTGGATTTTTGATGGGCAGTACTTATTTGAACGATTTGAGCTACTATAATATGGGTACTAATTTCATGTTGGTATCATTGGCTTTAGGCGGATTTTACATCATCCCTTCTATTCGCTCATTTCTTTGGGTTTTAATAATGGTTCCTATTGCTTTTTTAATTGTTACAGGTGTTGGAAATATTATGTTCAAATTAGGAACGCCCGTTTTTTCCTTGCCATTCTGTTTAACTGTGATTCTTTTTCTATACATATTGAAACTGAGAAAAAAACAACACAAATTAATTCTAACACCCATTCAATATTATAGCCCTGAATTAAATCTGTACCGATATGTAAATGGAAAGGAAAGGTTAATGAGCGAGCATTATTTTTCTTTACAGTTACCGTTCATGGGAGAATGGATGGTTAGTCAGGGCTATGATGGAAGCATGACGCATCGGGGCGATTGGAGTAAAGCGGTTGACTTTGTAATTCTTGATCAGGAAATGAAAACCTATCGTATTCCAGGCAATTTACCCGAACATTTTTATTGTTATAATAAACCTGTATTATCAGTGGCAGATGGTATTGTGGAAGAAGTTGTGGATCATATTGATGACAATGAAATTGGAGGAAACAATACACAACAGAATTGGGGAAATACAATTATCATAAAACATGCTGAAGGGCTCTATAGCAAACTTTCGCACTTGAAAAAGCAAAGCTTTACAGTTACAAAAGGAGCATTCGTAAAACAAGGAGATATTCTTGCCTACTGTGGTAACTCTGGAAGATCACCTGAGCCGCATTTACATATTCAGTTGCAATCAACACCGCATATTGGTTCAAAAACCATGGCTTATCCGTTCTCTTACTTTACGATAAGAGATAAAAATAAATTTAAATTGGAAAGTTTTACGGCACCTAAGGAAGGAAATTTTGTAACCAATTTAATTCCGAATGCTTCTTTGAAACAGGCTTTTAATTTCCAACCGGGCTATCAAATACAGGTAACTGCCGCAGGATTTGCTACTGAAAGCTGGGAAGTGTGCAGCAGTGCATATAATGAGACATATCTCTATTGTAAAGAATTAAAATCCTATGCCTATTTCATTAATAATGGAACAGCATTTTATTTCACTAATTTCTTTGGTTCTAAAAACTCATTGCTATACTTATTTTATCAGGTAGCATATAAAGTAATCATGAGCTCAGATAAGTCATTAACCGTTGAAGATTATTTTCCATTAAACACTTTTCAATCAAATAGCATCAAGTGGTTGCAGGATCTGATATCACCATTTTATTTATTTATTAGAATGCGTTATACATCTACTGTAAAACATGATGAAAATCTTTTACAAAATACTGCCATCAGTTTTGAAAGCATGCAAGAGCAAGAACTTTTTTGGAGTAAAAAGAAACTATTTACAGGAATTACTCGTATCACTAATGGTCAGCTTGATTCATTTACCATTCAATTCAACAATCAAACTATAGAAGCCAAATGCAGCAACTAAAAACATATTTAATAATCCTATTTGCTTTAGTCATTATCAATTGCGATGCACAAAAAACAAATAGCTACGATGAAGTAAATATTAAAAGTTATAGCTTATATGAAAAGGGAGCATGGAAAGAGCTGATCAATTACGGTAACGATGCCATTACAAACGGACAGGACTTTATCCTCCTGAGGCTTAGAATTGGATATGCTGCATTTATGACAGGGAACTTTAGTGAAGCCATCAAAGCCTATGAAAATGTGTTAGAGAAAGATTCTTATAATAACACTGCACACTATTACTTGTGGCTATGCAGGAATTATTTAAATCAGCCTGAACTGGCCGACAAACATCTTGCTTTTTTTACTGCCGATGCTTTACAAAAAGAAAAACAGAATAAGGTTGACTTTACAGGCGTAGGTGTTGAAACAAGTTTTAAAACAACCGATATCATAGGTAGGGGAAATACCTGGTATAATATGTTGCAAGTGCAGAACCGTTTTGGATGGAATGTTCACATGACACAGGCCCTATCCCTTTTTAATCAGAATATTCAATTGGGCACTATACCTCTTACCACAACTATCAATCAAGCTGAATACTATAATAAGCTAACCTTTAATCTGAATAACAAATGGCAATTAAAAGCGGCCTATCACTATACGAATACACCCATCAATAATACTGTTTATCAAAATCATAGCGGATTAATGGGAATCAAATATGCTGGTAATTATTTTGATGTACAGGCCGATGCAATTTTCTCAAAAATGTATGACAGCACGATTAGTCAGTTCGATTTTGTAGTAGGTTACTATCCATTAGGCAATCAAAAATTATACGGAATTTCATCTGCAACTTATCGGAATCGCAATACAGGATCTGGATTTAATTTCAGGCAGGTATTAGGCGGTCAATTAACGAAAAGAATCTGGTTAGAAGGCAATCTAACAGTAGGTAGTTTTCAAGACTTATTTGAGAACGACGGACTCTATCTGTACAATGCAGTAGATAAAAATAATTTCAAAGCTGGTGCCATGAGTTATATCCAAATTAGTCCGAAATGCATTTTCGAAATAGGCTATACAATAGAACAAAGAACCCTTTATTCAAAGACAACAACATTCAATCAAAATTCAATCACAGGAGGTTTAAAATGGAAATTCTAAAAAAACAAATTATTGCAATAAGTTTTTTAATGATGGGCTTAACTAGTTATGCGCAGGCCGATAATCTTGCTTTAAGAAAAGCTTTCAAAGAGAGCTACACATTTGAATACAGTAAACTTTATGCAGAGGCTATTGCTGCACTTGCTAAAGTTCATGACGAAAACAGTTATGAATTACAATTGAGACTAGGATGGCTTAATTATATGAATAAGAACTACACACAATCACAGGCCTTCTATTCAAAAGCTGTTAGTCTAAAACCTTATGCTGTGGAAGCAAAATTAGGTTTGGTAAAACCGCTTTCTGCTTTAGAGAGTTGGGATAAAGTATTACAGCTATATGAAGAAGTAATCAAGATTGATCCGCAAAATTATACTGCTAATTATTGGGCAGGGGCCATCTACTACACTAGAAAAAAATACGAGCCAGCTTCTAGGCTATTCGAAAAAATCGTTAACCTCTACCCTTTTGATTATGATGGGAATCATATGTTAGCATGGACTTATCTAAATATGGGTAAGAATAACGAAGCAAAAGCATTTTTCAATAAAGCTTTATTGAATAGACCAGATGACAGTTCAAGTCTGGAAGGAATTTCAAAATTGAAATAGTATGCAATAAAATGTGACTTAACTACTGGCTTTGTGTGTGATTTCCGTAATCACTTGATCCAATTCCTGAGCAGATTCCTGGATATAATTTAAAAACTCAGGGATCTGCTTGTTTTCAATGACACCTCTCTGAATGGCATTAGCCAGCCCCATGATTCTGGCAAGAGGAGCCCGAACGAGGTGCGATTGCGACCAGGCAATTTCCATTAATTGCTGATTCTGTTTTTCCAGGTCCTTAATCATTCTGTAGCGATCTGTAATATCGTTCAAAACAGCAATATGTTTGAATGGATGACCCGACTGGTCGAAATAGGTCATGCCTGAAATCAACATCACCCGTTCAAGTCTATCTTTACTAATTATTGTTACTTCAATGGAAGCAGATTTTCCTTCCTTTTCAAGTGCGGCAATTTGCCATTTAACAAATTCCTCTTTTTCTTTGGGATGAATATGATCAATAAACAATTCTCTTTTGGGCTTCACTTCACCCGGTTCGTATCCCAAAATCCTGAAAAATTCATCACTCCAGATTCTTGCCCCTGTATGCATATTAATTTCCACACTTCCGGTATGGGAAATATTTTCGGCGCTAGATAGA
>CAIJLK010000096.1 GCA_903821465.1 uncultured Bacteroidota bacterium
ATTCAGCTATCGACTCTTTACAGACTTATAGAACAAGGATTAAACAGAAAACTAGAACTAACTATTCACTAAATAGTTCTATTTCCATAACTTATCAAGGTTTACTTTTAAACCCTGCTCTTTTGTTTTCGGGAAAATTGTTAATGCATCCATTTTTATAATCTTGATGATATCTTAATTACTATTCTGTGCTAAGTTTTGGATGGAGAAGGGTTAGTCTTTCAGGCATCCAATTGGTACCACCCAAATACCATCTTTACGACAGTAAGCATATTGTGCTCCAGTGATAATCATTAAAAATGAATTCTTACCCATTTTTTCGTCATCAATTCTGGCTTTAAGTGCCAAGAGATTTTTAGCTGCTTCTTCAATTTGTTTATTACCCAGCTTCACTTCAATTGCCGCCCATCGTCCATCTCGAAGGCGCACAATTAAATCTGCCTCTAATTCAGTTTTATCGCGATAATGAAATACATCTCCATCATTTGCTTGGGCATAAATTCGAATATCGCGGGTACACAATGCCTCAAACAAGAAACCGAAGTATTCAAAGTCATTTAAAATACCTTCAGGATTTGTTCGCATTACAGCTGTAGCAATTGAGGGGTCAACAAAATGCCTTTTTGCAGCAGTTCTGATGGCTGTCTTTGAACGTAATGAGGGTGCCCATGCCGGCAAATCTTCTACTACAAAAATTCGGCGTAACGCATTCATATAGGTACTGATAGTTTTATCTGAAATGCTTATATCAGTGGCTTCAATATCTTGTTTGATAGTCTGGTAATTGGCTGTTGTTGAGATGTTACGGGCTAATGATCTCAGCAATAATCTAACTCTTTCAGGATTTTTTTCAACTCCGTCTACCCGCTGAACATCTTGATTGATGATGGCTTCCACATAATCCATCGCCATGCGTAATGCAGATACTCCCTCTAAGTCAATGCTTGCTGGCCAACCGCCTCGGCACAAAATATGCGCAATTTTTTCGATGCTTAATTCCGATACTGAACCAACATCCTCCTGTTTACCATTGAACAATGCGCGTAATGATATTTGACCATTTGATTCTAGGGACTCAAATAAACTCATGGGTCGCATCATTAGTCGCGCTATTCTACCAGTACCTGTATGTGCCGTAACATTATCTGGGGGCACAGCGGAGCCGGTTAAAATAAACTGCCCACGTTCTGCTCTTTGGTCTACTTCAAATCTTACCGCATCCCATAAAACGGGGGCTACCTGCCACTCATCTATTAGCCTTGGAGTTTCACCTTTGAGAAGTAATGAAGGTTTGGTATCGGCTATAGCATGGTATGCCTTTGCATTATCCGGGTCTTGCATATATACGATACTTCCTGCTGCTTTGCCTGCAGTACTGGTTTTGCCACACCATTTAGCACCTTCAATGAGAACAGCACCTGATGATTGTAATGCCAACTTTAATTCAGCATCACATAACCTTGATAAATAGGTCCTTTTACTCATATACATCAGCATTTATAAAGTACAAATATAGTAAATTACCGGATTTGGCGCCATTTTACTTCCGAGTTTGGCGCTATTTTACTTCCGAGTTTGGCGATTTAGGGTCTGAAATGGCTTTGCCCCAGATTCAGAGCCTTCTTCGTTTTGGATGGAGCGGAATTAACTTAATTAAATACTTCCTG
>CAIJLK010000097.1 GCA_903821465.1 uncultured Bacteroidota bacterium
AATCCACCTAATTATCTTGGGATAGAAGTTTCAGAACAGATTTTCAAAAATGCAAAACAAATCGCTGTTTTTGATACTGCCTTTCACCAAACCATGCCAGCCGTTGCCTATCGAATGGCCATCCCTAATGAATATTATACAGAGCATCGGATCAGGTCATACGGGTTTCATGGAACGAGCCATAAATATGTTTCTGAAAGAGCCATTGAATATTTAAAGAAAAAAGAAACGAAAGTAATTAGCATTCACTTGGGTAATGGTTGTAGTATGAGCGCTATTCTAAATGGCAAATGTATTGATCATAGCATGGGACTCGGACCCATGAATGGTTTGATTATGGGCACAAGAGCAGGAGATATTGACCAGTCTGTTATTTTTTATTTAGTAAATCAATTAGGCTATCCTATTGAAGAGATCAATAACGTGCTCAATAAAAAAAGTGGCATGTTAGGATTAACTGGGTTTAGCGATATGCGTGATGTAACCGCTCGATACAATGAAGGCGATTTAAATGCGATCCTAGCTTACGAAATGTACGGCTATCATATCAAGAAATATATTGGCTCCTTTACAGCAGTCCTCAATGGATTAGATGCGATCGTGTTTACTGGTGGCGTGGGTGAAAATGATGCACTGGTAAGAAGCTTGTCAACAAAAAACATGTCTTACTTAGGTATTGAGATAGACGAAGAGATCAACAAACAAAGGATCAAAGGCACCGTAGCATTAAATACACAAACGTCGAAAGTAAAAATTCTAAAAATCCTTACCAACGAAGAATTGGAAATTGCCAATCAGTGTTATGCATTGATGCAGGCATAAAATAGAGCGGAAATTATGCTTTCATTTTTACAGCATCAATTGCCTTCTTAACACTATTATGTTTTAACAAAAGTTCTTTAGCAATGTCATAATCAATAATCCCCAAATTATCCATTAGCATAATCACTGCACGATCTACTAACTTAATATTTGTAAGTTGCATGTTTACCATTTTATTGTCTTCCACTCTACCTAATTGAATCATGACTGCAGTTGAGATCATATTCAAAACTAATTTCTGTGCAGTTCCACTTTTCATTCTAGTACTTCCAGTTACAAATTCTGGTCCAACAATTAACTCAATTGGAAAATCTGCAGCCTTACTTACTGGCGAATTAGGATTGCATGATATGCTTCCAGTAATAATATTGTTATTTCTACATTCATTCAATGCACTTATAACATAAGGTGTTGTTCCACTTGCAGCTAAACCAATAACAACATCTTTTTCATTAATTTCATATTCTTTCAGATCAATCCATCCTTGTTCATTACTGTCTTCAGCAAATTCAACGGCTTGAGTAATAGCTTTGTTTCCTCCCGCAATAATTCCAATTACTAACCCATAAGGAACCCCAAAAGTTGGAGGGCATTCACTGGCATCAACAATTGCCAAGCGTCCACTTGTGCCTGCACCAATATAAAACAATCTTCCACCTGCAAGCATTTTTTCTACTATAACAGAAACAAGTTTTTCTATTTTCGGAATAGATCTTTCAACAGCAAGTGGCACTGTTATATCTTCGTTGTTAATATTCCTTAGAATTTCTGTTACAGACATTTTTTCTAAATGTCGATATTCAGAAGTTTGCTCAGTTATTTTTTTAAAATTTTCCATTAAATTTTTCTTATAAGTATATTTAGCCAATTCATCAGATTCAATTATATCTTCTCCAAATCAGGCCTACTAACTTGGTCGTAAGCATCTGACTTACTGGGTGTAGATATTAATAATAGTCCAATAAAAGTAAATAGTCCATTAATGATTAATAGCTCTAATCCTATTTCAAATTGTCCAAATATTTGTTTTTGAAATTTATCCAAAATAGAACATAAGAATGGCGATAGAATACAAACCAGTGGCACTAACTTATCTTTTACGTTTCTTTTTAATAAAATCCCAAAAGCAAAAAGTCCTAAGAGTGGCCCATAAGTATAGGTTGCCAATTTTAATATAATCCCAATCATGCTTGCATTATCAATCCATTTATAAACCATTACAAACAATAAAAATATTGCAGCAAAACTCAAGTGCACTAGATGTCGAATATTTTTCCGTTTATCATCACTTAAATCATTATTTCGTTGAATGCCAAGTACGTCGATGCAAAATGATGACGTAAGTGCAGTGATAGCTCCATCTGCACTCGGAAACAATGCAGATATCAATGCAATTATAAAGATTACTGAAACGATTGGTGGCATATTGTGTAATGCAATAGCAGGGAATAGTTTATCTCCGATTTCTGTAACATGTTCTTGGGTTGCATATATATAAAGCAGCCCCCCTAGATATAAAAATATTAAAATCGTTATTGCCAGAATTAAGCCCAGTGTCAAAACATTTTTTTGAGAATCTTTTAAAGTTTTTACTGAAATATTTTTTTGCATCATTTCTTGGTCCATTCCAGTCATTGTAATGGTAATGAACGCACCAGCTAAAACTTGTTTAACAAAAAATAGTTTACTATTGGGATCAGTAAAAAATATTTTTGAATATCCTTTATCATGCAACAACTGCCAACTACTTATAAAGCCTATGTGCATGTTGTTCAATATATAAACAAGGCAAATAATCAGACCAGCTAAAATACATGTGGTCTGTAAAGTGTCTGTATATATAATAGTTTTAACACCTCCTTTATAAGTGTATAACAATATCATTAATAATATTATGACAGTAGTAGTCCAAAAAGGAATATTGAAATTTTTAAGAATTGCATCTTGCAGAATATTCACAACTAGATATAACCTTGCAGTAGCTCCTAAGGTTCTCGATAAAATAAATATTGAGGTGCCTGTTTTATAAGAAAAAAAACCTAATCGGTTCTGCAAATATGTATATATCGATGTGAGATTGAGTCTATAATATAATGGCAATAAAACATAGGCAATGATTATATAACCGAAAATATAACCAATTGTTATTTGAAAATATGCAAATGATTCATTTGCAACTGCACCAGGGACGCTCACAAAA
>CAIJLK010000098.1 GCA_903821465.1 uncultured Bacteroidota bacterium
CTAAATACAGTTATATCGCTATAGCGGCAATTTCCTATTGGTTGACCTTGATAACGTCCGCCAATGGCATGCGAAGCATCTTCGATTATCTTAAAACCATAGCGCTGACTTAAATTAAAAATTCCTTCCATGTCACATGACTGACCACTTAAGTGCACTGGAATAACAACCTTTGGCAATTTCCCAGATCTCTCTGCATGGGAAAGTTTTTCAGCTAACATTTTTACGCTAACGTTATAGGAAAGAGGATCAATATCAACAAAATCTATTGCAGCGTCGCAATATAAAGCACAGTTAGCACTAGCAACAAATGTAATTGGTGTGGTCCAAACAGAATCTCCTGGACCAACCCCCAAAGCTAAACAGGCAATATGCAGTGCACTAGTAGCACTATTTACCGCGACTGCATGCTCTACACCACAATATTTTTGGATGGTGTTTTCAAAAGCAGGGACTGCAGGCCCCTGCGTTAAAAAATCAGATCGTAGTATTTTTTCAACTGCGTCAATATCATCCTGATTAATATCCTGATGTCCATATGGAATCATGTTGATCAGATCTTTCCAATTTTATCTAAATTGCTTCGAATCCATGATTGCAGAGTATCGATACTCATCCACTGAGGATTGTTATCTGAAGAGTAAATAAAATCATCGGTAACTTTTTTTCCGTTACCAATTCGGCGAGGGTCTCTTGTCCAATCATGAATGGCTGGCAATATTTTGAAATGTTCAGAATATTCATAAGTATGGGGAGCATCCTCAAAGCCAATCATTTGCTCATGTAATTTTTCACCGGGTCTTATGCCGATGATCTTCTGGGTTTTTTCAGGTGCGACTGCAAGTGCAATATCGGTGATCTTCATCGAAGGAATTTTCTTGACATATATTTCACCACCTACCATGTCTTCCAAGGCATGCCATACCAGATCAACCCCCTCCTCAAGGGTGATCATAAATCGCGTCATGCGCACATCGGTGATCGGCAATGCTTCTTTCTGCGAAAGAAAAAATGGAATCACTGAGCCCCGTGAGCCCATGACGTTTCCATAACGCACCACGGAAAAACGGGTTTCATTATTTCCAGAATAAGAATTTCCAGCAATAAATAGTTTGTCCGAAGTTAACTTGGTAGCTCCATATAAATTGGCTGGACTGCTGGCTTTATCGGTTGATAGCGCTACTACCCGTTTAACACCTTGATCAATGCAGGCATCAATCAAGTTCATTGCACCAAAAACATTGGTTTTTACACACTCAAATGGGTTGTATTCAGCAGTGGGTACAATTTTAGTAGCTGCAGCATGCACGACATAGTCAATTCCGTTTAACGCCCTTGCTAATCGGTCCTTATCCCTTACGTCGCCAATAAAAAAACGAACGCGATCATCATCGCCATAAAGCTTTGCCATTTCCCACTGCTTCATTTCATCGCGAGAAAATATGACCAGTCGACTGGGATTATATTTAGCCAGAGTCATTGGAACAAAGGTATGTCCGAAGGAGCCGGTACCGCCAGTGATGAGAATAGATGAATTTGTAAGCATATTTTTATCAGTTTAAATGTTAACTAGATTACTGTATTGCCCAACTCGCTTAATAGTGCCATGCTCTAATTCTACAATTAGGTCGCAATTCTTTAGCGTTGTAAGGCGATGAGCAATGATGAGAACTGTTAAATCTTTATGCAATCCATCAACTGCATCCATTACCGTTTGCTCCGTATCACTGTCTAATGCACTTGTTGCCTCATCAAAAATAATCACCTTGGCTTGCTTATACAAAGCTCTGGCAATACCAATACGCTGTCGTTGACCACCAGATAGGCGAATGCCACGCTCACCAATTTTGGTCTTATATTGATGCGGCCAGCTTTCGATGATATTTGAGATTTGCGCTTGGCTAGCAGCAAGTCTTACTCTGTCATGATCAATATCCTCTATTGGCACTCCAAAAGCAATATTTTCTTCGATTGAAGAATCGGCTAAATAAATACTTTGTGGAACGTGCGCAATATGTCTTTGCCATGTTCTGATATTTTTTTCATCTATCAACTGGCCATCAACCATCAAAGCACCATCGATGGGGCTAAGCAAACCCATAACAATATCCAATAACGTGCTCTTACCTGCTCCAGTAGTGCCTATAAATCCAATACGCTGACCCTTAAGAATCTCCAGATTTATTTTTGACAAAACAAGCTGAGAGTCTTCGCTGTATCTAAACCCAATATTCTGCAAAATAATATTTTTGTTAAATTTAATTAACCCTGAAGAAGCATCGCCCGATCGAACTGGTAAGGGCTGACTTAGCATTATTAATACATCACTTAGCGATGCTTTTGCTCCACGAATAATGGCAAGAGAAGAATAGCCTTGCTGAAGAACAGGCAAAAGCCTTTGCGCGCCTAGCGCAAGGGCGCCAAGAACGGGGATAACTAATTCTGCTCCATTTTTGCTATTTTTCTGATTTAAGTAAAAGGCGAGACAGGCCACTAGAATCATTCCAATCATCTCAATAAGATATCGTGGACTTGCACTAATAAAAGAGTTATCCCCTTGAGCTAGCCTTAGCGGAAGATCGGCTCTCTCATATATTTTGCAATAAACTTCTTGCGTGCCATCTAACAGAACATCTCTTACCCCACCCAAACCCTCTTGAAGAGATTTAATCACTTGATTAGATTCGCGTGCAATGCATTCACTATTCTTTTGTAAGGTACTTCGAGTAATGCGAAGAATAAAATAATAAATAATTCCAAAGATCAAACTCACGCCAATAGCAATACTGGCATTAATTGCCAATAGCGCTAGCAATATTCCAAAAAATAAAATACTGGCACTAATCAAGGCCATCACTGGCACCAAAATGCTGCCAATAACCATGGCTGTTTTACCGCTGATAGCATTGATTATTTCGCTACTATTGCGGCCAATATGGACTGCATATGGTTGATATAGAGTACGCCTGTAAATATCCAGGCTAAGGTCAGCGCCAACAGCATAAGAATATCGCGTATTTGCATATAAAAGAATGAGTCGGATCACCCCAGAAATAATTACAGCAAAGATGAAAAAAACCATTACGGGGAACAACAAGTCTGACGGATTGTTGATCTGAAAAAACTCAGAAAATGATCGGATTCCCGGAAGATTAAGCACTCGCTCTGGGGTGGTAATAATTCCTAAAAAAGGAAAAATTGCTCCTATACTAAGAACCTCTGCAATGGAAGCAATGATCATTAGAATCAAGAGGCCAACAAATTGTTGGCGTCGCTTTAACTGCAATTTTGACCATAGGTCTGCAATCATTGAGCCAATCGACAATTTAGTGCTCATGGGGTCAACGAAAACCCAGGCCAAAATAAATTAATGTGAATGAACCAATAAAACGGCTTACGGGCAAAGGATAAGGTAAGACGCATACGCTTTTTCAATCCCCTCTTCGAGTCCAACCCTGGGCTGCCAGCCTAACTTATTTAGCTTACTGGAATCCATCAGCTTCCTTGGGCTGCCATCAAGCTTAGAGGTATCAAAATTAATAGCGCCCTCATAGGAGAGTACAGTGGCGATGGTGTTTGCTAGCTCCTTGATTGAAATGTCGGTGCCCCACCCAACGTTAATATGGCTTTGCATTTCTGCGGTTTGTAGATCGTATATAGCTTTATCTAGGTTCATCACAAAAACGGATGCCGAAGCCATATCATCGACATATAAGAACTCCCGTTTAGGCGTTCCAGAACCCCATATCATCACCTCAGGTGATTTTCTAATCTTTGCCTCATGGAAACGACGAATTAATGCAGGGATCACATGGCTATTTTCTGGGTGATAGTTATCGCCCGGACCATAAAGATTGGTAGGCATCACAGAGCGATAATCTATGCCATCTGACTGGCTGTATTGTCGGTTATAACTTTCGCATAA
>CAIJLK010000099.1 GCA_903821465.1 uncultured Bacteroidota bacterium
AGGCAAAATTCAAAAGGCAAAAATGCATTATAATACAGATTAAAAATATCACCTGTTTCTCAAATTGAAAAACAGGTGATTAAACTTTTATTTTGAATTTTTACTTTTGATTTTTGACTTCGCCAACCTGATTTTATTCTGCGGGAATTTGTTCTGCTGGGGTAACGTTTTTGATACTCAATTGAAAACGAGTATTCAATGCAACTTCATAATGGCCTTTTAACAAAATCTCTTTAATACCTGCATCAGCCAGCATCGTATCTGCTAGGTCTTTTGCTAAAGGGATACCGCTCAATACATTCAAAGTTCTACCAAGTGCAAATTCGATCAGAAATTTATAACCCGCTTTGCGACCTGTTCCAGCTCTTTCAAAATCAATCCTATTCAACTCAAGCGTTTGATTACCATTCGCAGAACGCTTTAATAATATCTTAATAATAGGCAGATATTTGCTCCAAATCTGGGTGTACATAATCGTAAAATGGTTTAAAGTTAAAGGCAAATCGCGTCCAAAACGAACTGAGCCTGTGGAATTATACGGTAAAGGTGCACATTTTATGGCCGAAAAACGAATTTGGTTTTAAGAAGCAAGTATTTTGTACTCGGCAACTCTCTATTATCTTCG
The DNA here is from genome assembly GCA_903821465.1 of uncultured Bacteroidota bacterium. Classification (GTDB taxonomy): domain Bacteria; phylum Bacteroidota; class Bacteroidia; order Chitinophagales; family Chitinophagaceae; genus Sediminibacterium. Next base: position 626 of record CAIJLK010000099.1, read on the forward strand.
TTGCATTATGACAGGAATTGATAGTGTTTTATTAGAACAAGTAATTGTTCATAAGCTTGGCAATCCAACTAGGGGTGAGGCTTTAGGTCTTTCAACTAATCCATTGTCTCTGAACGATTCTATCGTAAGGGGACTGTTAACGCGCTATTTTCTAGCCGCATTTAACCAGGAGGAGCAGTTTCATTTTACCCATATCAGTGATTTGGAGATGAATGAAGTGTATCGTTATGTGACCGATTTGTTTGAAGATCCAAAGACTTTTACTAGCCAGTCGGCCCGACTTGCCCAGTTTTTGTACAGCAAAAGCACGCATTCGAAGGTGAAAGAGGGAGAAATGTATGTGGCTCATTTTAGCAATGTTCCCTTTGGAACGGAGTATGTAGATGCTATTGGAATTTTTAAAAGCGAGAGTAAAGAAACATTTCTAAAGGTTTTCCAACATGGACAGAGTTGGGAAGTAATTGCTGAGGATGGCGTAAACATCAATAAACTTGATAAGGGCTGTTTGATATTTAAGAAGAATCGGGCAGAGGGATATGTGGTTTGTGTGGTTGACAATACCAATAAACAGCAGGATGCGCAGTATTGGGTAAGAGACTTCTTACAAGTAGTTCCTTCAGCTACCAGTTATTATCATACCGATGCCGCCATGGGTATGTGCAAATTATTTATCAGTAATGAATTGCAGGAAAAATTTGAAGTGAACAAGTCTGATCAGATTGACCTTCTCAACAGGAGCATGGATTATTTCAAAACCAAGGATGCGTTTAAAATGGAAGAGTTTGCAGAGGAAGTGTTGCATCATCCAGAAATGATCGAAACATTTACGCAGTATAAACAAACCTATGAAGCATCTAGGCAAGTAATTATTGAAGACGAATTTGATATCCATCTTTCTGCAGTAAAAAAACAGCAAAGGATTTTCAAGAGTATATTAAAACTCGACAAAAATTTCCATGTGTACATACATGGCAGAAAAGACTTAATAGAAAAAGGCTTCGATGAGTTTAGCGGAAAAAATTATTACAAATTATTTTTTGACGAGGAGTCTTAATTAAATAGTAAGTCCTTTTAATTGTTGTTCAAAATCGTATTGAAGATCCTCATGCAAAGTTGCAATTGC
>CAIJLK010000100.1 GCA_903821465.1 uncultured Bacteroidota bacterium
ATGATAACCTGGGTTAGCTGGTCTTCATTATTAATTAACATTTTTACCGGGTCAACTGGCTCCGACTTTTTGGGTGAGCATGCAAATGCCACCAGGCTAATCGCCACAAATAAAGTTTTAGAGATCTTTTTCATTGATGAGTTTTGAGAATAAAGCAATCGGAAATCGTACATATAACTAGATGATCAAAAAAAGCATAAAGATAGGAAAAACGAAACTATCATACAAATTGAAGGTTCCATAATACAAGTTCATCCAATCATCAAAAATTTGATGGTACTATAAAAACATGCAAAAAAAAATGGCTATATTCAGGGCCATAAATAAATACAACGAATGCTTGCTCTGCGAATCTTTTGCCTAGTTACGGTTACGTCAATTTTTCAAACCAATTCAGCCCATGCCCAAGTTTCTCAAAAAGACAGTTCTTTTTTAAAATCAAGCATTAATCATGCCTTGACATTTTATGACCAAAATATTGGAGAACAATCAGGGAAGTATAATGGCAGTCAGAATATTGGTTATCCTCAAGGGGTAATAGATAAAAACCCCTACTTCATCAGTCCCAATTTCACAAAAGGATATATCGTGTATGATCAAGTATTATACGACAATGTAAATCTAGTTTTTGATGAATCTGCAGATCTAGTTGTATTGCAGGACAGTTCTCACAAAATTGAATTAATCACCGAAAAGTTAGAAGCTTTCGGCATTGGAGATAATCATTTTCGCTATCTCATAAAAAAAGACGAAAGTACAAATGACTTGTTAAAGACTGGTTATTACCAAATATTAGTAGATAATAAAATCAGTTTGTTTAAGAAGGAAACTAAAAAGATCTCTGAGAAAATTGTTAGCAATGAATTGAGCTATACAATTGGAACTTCCCAATACTATTATTTAAAAAAAGAGGGGCGCTTTTACGAAATACAAAACAAGAAAGGATTCTTTCGCTTGTTAAAAGACAAAGAAAAGGAACTCAAAAAATATATTAAAACACAACATTTCAATTATAGAAAGGATAAAAACTATACATTAAGTAATGCTGTAGAATACTATAACCTCATAACTAAATAATTTGAAAAAATATTCTCCATATCTGTTCCTGCTTTTTTCTGTAATCTTTTTCAAGAAAGGTTATAGTCAGTCCGATACTGCCACCAAGGTTTCTATCAATTGCGATAAATGTAATATTGTTGATTTAGCAAAGCAAATTGAAGCACAGACGCGTTTACATATTTATTATGATTCGAGCACATTTGCAAAAAAAACTTTTTCCTATAGCTCTAAAACCGAATCGTTAAATACAGTTTTGAATAAACTATTTTCTGGCGAATCACTACATTTTAGTTTCGATGATCAAGCGAATTTATTTTTTACGAAAAGCAAATCACTGAATTTGATTTTAGCCGAAAGTTATTTTACAGGAAATAAAACGGCAATTGCTGCAAATAACAATTCAGCTGAAGAGGAAGATATTTCTGATACGAAAGAAGCGTTGGTTGACAAGACTATTTATGAGATTGGTGATAAGAATAATAAAACTCAAAAATCCGTTTTAGTAGGCGGAATAATTAAAGATGCAAAAACTGGTCAGCCCGTATCTGGTGTAAACGTATATATCGAAAACCCTAGAATTGGAGCAACTACCGATCAGTTTGGATCTTTCACCCTGTCTTTACCTCGAGGTAAGCACTTACTGAATATTCAAAGCCTTGGCATGCGTGATATAAAACGCCAAATTGTTTTATATAGCGATGGCAAAATGAATGTTGATATGACTGAGACCATACAATCCTTAAAAAGGGTTACGGTATCATCTAAAAAACTCAGTAATATCCGCGGCTCACAGATGGGTGTTCAGAAAATAGATATTAAAACCATTAAACAAATCCCAATGTTATTCGGCGAAGCCGATATCATCAGAGCCATCACAACTTTACCTGGTGTAAAAACTGTTGGCGAAGCAAGCACTGGTTTCAATGTTAGAGGAGGTGCAGCAGATCAGAATTTAATTTTATTCAATGATGCAACTGTTTATAATCCTTCTCACTTTTTCGGATTGTTCTCTGCATTTAATCCAGAAGTTGTAAATACCGTTGAGTTATATAAGAGTAGTATTCCAGCAAGTTATGGCGGAAGGCTATCCTCTGTACTCGACATTAATAGTAGAGAAGGAAACAAGAAAGAGTTCACAGGCTCTGCGGGGATTGGGCCTTTAACAAGCAGATTAAATATTGAGGGGCCATTAGTTAAAGACAAATCTTCATTTATTCTGGGTGCACGTACTACTTATTCGAACTGGCTTTTCCAATATTTGCCTGAGGATTATAAAAATAGTGCCGCTAACTTCTATGATATCAATTTAATAACTACCCACGAATTAGATAAAAATAACACAGTTTACTTTACTGCTTATTTAAGTCATGATAAATTCAATCTTAATAGCGATACTGCTTATAGTTATGGCAATAGGAACCTTTCCTTGAAATGGAAACATACTTATAATGCAAAACTAAATAGTATTATGAGTGCGGGGGTGGATCAATACAATTATGAAATCGGAAGTGAAAAACTGCCATTAAACGCTTATAAGCTGGCCTTTAATATTCAGCAAACAAACTTTAAAGCACATTTCAATTATTTCTACAATAACAAGCACAGTTTTGATTTTGGTATCAATTCTATTTTATACAAACTGAATCCAGGAAACTTTGATCCAAACGGACCGCAATCGCTCGTTAAGCCTGATCATCTTCAGTCTGAACAGGGATTGGAATCTGCGATCTATTTTAGTGATCATTATACAATCAGTCCGAAATTCAAAATCGACGCTGGTATCAGACTATCGATGTTCAATGCAATGGGTGCGAGCGATGTTAATATATATGCAGAGGGTGTGCCAAGATCAGAAAATAGCGTAATAAGTACTACACATTATAACAGTGGACAAATCACCAAAACTTACGGCGGACCAGAAGTTCGTCTTGGCTTTAGATATGTGTTTGATGAAACATTCTCTATTAAGGGAGGATTCAACACCCAGCGTCAATACATTCACTCCCTTTCTAACACAACTGCAATGGCCCCTACTGATATTTGGAAATTGAGTGACCCGAATATTAAGCCACAAATAGGTAGTCAATTCTCACTAGGCTTATATAAAAATCTTAAATCAAATACTATTGAAACTTCTGTGGAAGTATATTATAAAGACATACAAAACTATTTAGATTATAAGAGTGGTGCTGTACTAGTAATGAATCACCATATTGAAACAGATGTAATTGGTACGAAGGGCAAAGCATATGGCGTAGAATTATTGTTGAAAAAAGTTACAGGTAAATTAAATGGATGGGTCAGCTATACTTGGTCTAGAATACTATTGCAACAGAACGATCCTAATACAGGAGAGTTAATCAATAATGGCAACCCGTATCCAGCCAATTACGACAAGCCAAATGATATTACAGTAGTATCAAACTACAAGTTCAGCCATCGCTTTAGCATTTCTGTGAATGCAAACTATAGTACTGGCCGCCCGATTACATTACCAATAGGGCTTTTCGATTATGGTGGATCTATGCGAACCTTATATGCTGATAGAAATGCTTATAGGATCCCAGATTATTTCAGAACAGATTTTTCTATGAATATAGAGGGTAACCATAAGCTGCATCAACTGTTCCATAACACATGGTCGATCGGTGTTTATAATTTAACAGGAAGAAAAAATCCATACTCAGTGTACTATGTATCTGAGGCTGGTCACGTAAACGGGTATAAGCTATCCATTTTTGGTAATGCAATCCCCTACATTAATTTAAACATCAGGTTCAAATAATAACCATGAAAAAACTCATTTGTTTTTTATTCTTAATAATCGCCATTGGGGGGTGCAAAGAAAAATATGTTTCTCCAGTTATTTCCCCAACAACTGGATACCTAGTTGTGGAAGGCACAATCAACGCAGGTAATACAACAACAGAGATCATTTTGAAGCGAACTGTTAAGTTAGATAATCCGGTAATAGTATTCGAATCTGGTGCCCTTGTAAGTGTGTTAGGTGAAGACAATTCTATTTTTCCTTTAAATGAAAATGGCAGTGGACATTATTTAGGAAGCAATTTAACTTTGAACAAAGCAAAAAAATATAAGCTTCACATACAAACGAAAGACACTAAGGTTTACGAATCTGATTTTGTAGAAGTGCGAAATACACCTGCGATAGATAGTATCAGCAAGCAATATACTAGTACTGGATTAGAACTTTTTGTAAGCACGCATGATGCAACTGGATTAACTAAATATTACCAATGGGATTATACCGAAACATGGGAATATCATTCACCGTATAAACAGTTGGTAACTTATCAGCCAACTAATACCCCTAGTGGAATAAAATATTATTTAGCTTATTTCGACCCTGTATTAGTTTCATTTAATTCAGCTATCTATACCTGTTGGCCTACAGAGAATTCATCTACCATTATTTCAGGATCTACTGTAACATTAACCGATAATAAAATTTTCCTGCCAATCACTTTTATTTCAAAAGGAAGTGTAAAGCTCAGCCAACTGTATAGTATCATTGCTAGACAATATAGTTTGAGTGAAGGCCGCTACAATTATTTACAGAAAATGAAAAAAAATACAGAGGGAACTGGTTCTGTATTTGATGCGCAACCATCGGAGCTAGTCGGGAATATTCATTGTACTAGCAACGCTACAGAGCCTGTGATTGGATTTGTTGATATCTGTAATATTCAGGAAAAAAGAATATTCATTAACAATACAGAATTACCAGATTGGAACTACAAGACTCCTTGCTTGAAAACAGAAATAGTTAACAATATTGATTCCATCACATTTGTTCATGATCGTTTCTACCCCATTGATGTTGCAAAACTGAGTCCATTTGGAGGAATCCTATCTTACTATTTTTCATCACCAAGTTGTGTGGACTGCACTTTTTTTGGAACAAATAAAAAACCAAGTTTTTGGCCTTAATTAAGATACTACTATGCAAAAGATAAAAATATATTTTTCCTGGGCAGTACTTGTTTTGCTGGCAATTCAACAAAATAATATTCAAGCACAGGAACCGGATCTAATATCCAAGAAGGTAGAAAATTATAGCAAGGGCCATTTAGAGGAGAAGCTATTTCTACATACAGATAAGTCTGTCTATTTATCTGATGAGATCTGTTGGTTTAAAATTTATAATGTAGATGGATTTTTCCATCTACCCCTAGCCCTTAGCACGATAGCTTACGTAGAGATCATTGATAATTACTCAAAAGCGATTTTGCAGGAAAAAGTTACCCTTCAAAATGGATTAGGTACTGGTTCATTCAAATTGCCCAACAATATTGGCTCGGGAAATTATATAATTAGGGCATATACGAACTGGATGAAGAATTATGGTTCAGATTTCTTTTTTCAAAAAACTGTTACCATCATTAATACTAAGAAAGAA
>CAIJLK010000101.1 GCA_903821465.1 uncultured Bacteroidota bacterium
ACCCCCCTGGGGTAATTTTGAGGAAACGGATCGGTAGTTCAGTTGGTTAGAATGCCGCCCTGTCACGGCGGAGGTCGCGGGTTCGAGTCCCGTCCGGTCCGCATTAACTATAAAAAGCCCCTTGATTTTCAAGGGGTTTTTTATTTGATGGCATCAAACTCGGTAGCTGGAAAACTGATTTGACCTAAGATTTAAAACTATTAGATGGCTTAGCCTGCCAAAAAAAAGGAAGATTAACAACAAACGCAATTATCTGCTTAATGTATTTTTGAAACAGTAAAATGCACCCATTCTCCAATTTTCTCTTGTTTATAATCTAAGCCAACACATTTGGCAATTGAAGAGTTTTTTTTTGAGTTTGAGAAAACCCCTTACTGCAAGAAATAATAATAAGCAACCCGAAAACAAGTGGATATTTTTTCATTTATTAAAAAATTATTTCATCAAATAAAAGGATTAAATAAAAGTTTAGTTTCTAATGAATTTCATTCTGATAGCAGCACAATTAAATATAAAGATAAAAAAACCTATAATCTGAGGGTTATTTATCTAATTGAACCTTTCCGATAATTTGGTGTTTAATCATTTGTAGTTACTAAGATTTCCATTACATCAAATAATTAATAGTCTGCCGATGAAAAATAAATTTTCTTTTTTTGAAATCGTAATTTCAGTTTTAGCAATCATCATAATATTTATTTCTGAGTATTATTATACTATCCTGAAAGATCATGATCGTGCAATTTTTATTGGATTATGGCCACCTACCATGCTTATTTTACTCATTTACTTGAATACAAAAAAGGATTAAATTATGAAAGACTTAGATTTTTTAATTCTCACATTATTAGTTTCTTTCTGTTTTGTATTTTTTTGTATTAGTTTATTAAAAGGTATTAGGTCTGGAAATCAAAACAGTAAATAGTTTTACAATTACCATTAATTGCTAACTCATTTATTTGATAATAGGTGCACCTAGATCCTTTAATTTAAGCTGCATATCAGGATTTATTTTTTTTATCAGCTCCACATTTACTACACCATCTGGCATCGGATCCTGTATAATTTTAAATAGCTGATTCGCAGCAATTGCAAATGAACGGGCTTTTGCTACAAGAGATCCATCAAGAGCAACTGGATCTACATCTGCCGCAAAGATGGAAATAGTATTATCGCTGTTACGGGTGATCTGGAAAGTACGGAACTGCTGGGGAAACTCCCGCAGAGAAGGTGTTTCCACTTCCCAAAATCCTAATTCTGGTTTTGTAGGATCTGGTGATGGTTGTGGGGTAACAGCGCTAATATGCCTGTGTCCTGATGTCCATAGGATCAGATTGGGATAAGTATGCAGCTTCACCAACATTTCATCTTCACTTTTATAAGAATCGTGGCTCCAGATCATAGCCTGTCCAATCAATGTGGAAGGATCAACCTTTATTTTTATGGGGATATGGGCAGAAATGATCATCAGCTTGCCTTCAGCCTGACCTTTATCCAGTTCAGCTACCAGCCAGTCATATCGTTGCTTATCTAGAAATCCTTTGCCATAAGCGTCGGTTACAGGCTGGGTACCGCTATTGGTATTGTCCAATACAATTACCTTAATAGGCAAATCAGATTTTGGCTCAAATGTATAATTGGCAAATCCCGCAGCTGCCATTGCAGGTGTAAATCCGTGTCCGGCTGGAAGACTTGTACTTTTCGAAAATTCTCCCATCCATTCATTTAATAACAAAGGACGCCTGTCTTTATCCGAAGGAACGGTTGGTGGAGCTGTAAAACTGTTTATCGGCCCCGCGCCGACAATCTCTCCGTTAATTGTTTTCCCATCTATTACGCCCATATAAAATCCACGGCTCGCCAAACCTAAGGGATCAGTAAATATATTACCCAAATCAAGGATGCTACTGCCTGTCATTTTTCCTGTTACATAAGTATCAGCAGGAAACATTCCCATCCAGAAATGATCATGATTTCCAACTGTTTGGTACCATTTAATAGAGTTATCAAGACCTGCTGCCTGGTATTCATCCTGGTAGTCGTTATTCGGACCCGGATTGGGATCATCTTTTATCCCCGAATCAGGATTGATCATTTTACCATCCAATACATCAATAAACCATCTGAGTTCATTGTATTGAGAACTATTGATAGCATCGCCCATGGAGAGGCCGAAATCAAATGATTTTTGTTTATGAAGACTATTGATTGTTCTTACAGTTGCATCAAGCATATGTGTAGTATATAACATGGCTGGCGAATAGCCTGAAAGAACATTCCATTTATACCCATAGTAGATCGCTTCTGCAGGAGATTCTTTGTCGGTGATATGAATGTCAGAGAAAGAAAAGAAATTCAGGAAAAGTGCTGAATTGCTCACATTATCTCCAGTATAACCCGCAGGCATCAAGTCAATTCTTTTTTGATACGGAACTCCCGGTCCGTAATGCCAAAATCCGTATCCATACTGTGTAAATTTGGAAACGTCATTTGGGTTTAAAAAAGGAGGAAAAACAGGAACCTGATCTGGCACAATGGTTCTGTCCACTGTAGTAAATACTTTTTCATTTACAGGAATAATTGGACCAACCGATTTGGTACAAGCAAGATTGAACAGAAATAAAAATCCAAAAATAAGCAGTGGATGAACCTGCATAATGTGTTTGATTCTCATTTTAGATAATTTAAGTGAATGAGAAGTCTATTCGTGCCAATATAAGGAGGGGAGTCATTGGCGACCTGAGTAGGCGTAGTTTACGATATAAAATTAGATCGGATTAACATCGTAAAAGATGATAATTATCATATTCAAATTATAAGCGACCTCTGAATTAACTATTTAGTGCAAAGAATCAGAATTGTAAATCTTAGATTCCCCTCCCAAAATCTTCCTAGGCAGTTCCTTAAAATATGGATTACATAAACTCATAAGGCTGTCAGCTCCAGGAATTTTAATCCCACAGATATCGGTATATGTATAAAACACATTCTGAGCAGTAGTTTTCTTATTTTTATTTAAGATTATACCAGCAATTTTATTTGGCACATTTTTTTGTAATGCATCAGAATACCATACAAAAAAAGGAATATGTGCAATGTATTTTGAAGGCTCAGGTTCTGCATGTTGTGAAAGATTCCGATCGTCATCAAAAAGATTCTCTCCATGATCTGCAATGAAAAAAACAGATGAGAGAGCCGGCTTCGACTTTACCATTGAAATAACACTATCTAAAATATAATCTGAATAAAGAATACTGTTATCATAACTATTAATAATAATTTCTTTATTCGTATAATCATTTGAAAGAGTTGAAATAGTTTTATTAGAAGGTTTAAATTTATCAAACTCATTCGGATACCGCACTGAATAATCATAATGACTTCCTTGAACATGGAAAACAATAAATTTCTTGTCCCCCGGTTCATTCAAGACAGATTGAAGCATTGTTAATAACTCAGCATCTCGATGGAAATTTTTATTGTTTATTGCATTCTGAAATAACAATTTCCTTTCATCAGCTTCTTTCATATGATATTGAATATTCCCATCGTCAATTTGTGAAGAAACCCAGTAAGTTTTAAAACCAGATTCCTCAAATGCGCTTAAAATACTTTTTTGTTTGTAATTCTGATCAAAGTTCTCTGGATTTACACCAGTTATAATCAGGGGAACAGCATACTCTGTTAAATAGGCATTTGTGGTAGTATTAGTGATTGAAATCAAATTTTTTTCTTTAATTAGTTTTGGATTGTTATCTCTGAAATAACCATTAATTCCCCAATGATCAAAACGAGAACTTTCTCCTAATACAAGAATATATATTTGCTTTTTAAATATTGCAGGCAATAAGGGAGTTTGAATTGAGTTAAATCGGAATGAATCTCTTTGCTTAATACTTGAATTAATTATTTTGTATTTGTCATTGACAATACTCATTGAATAAATAGCCGAGGTTGGATAATAAGGATGGTAAATCTTTTTTAGTTGCTTATAATATTTTCCTTCTCTTCCATTTATAAATGGCAATGCCAATATCAACAATAAGGAACACACGCTACTTAAGAATGCATGTTTATTTGAAATTTGATTACCTAATTTTGAAATGAAATAAAAATAAATAGCAAAGACTGTTATAAATAATAACAAAAAAGGAATTGCAAAACCTTTTAATAATTCAGTTGCTTCTTGAATATTTGAATTTATTGTAATTATAACCAATGAATCATTGATTTTAATATCATAAAACACCCTACATGCTATTTCAACAGGAACAAATAGAATTATCGGGAACAATAACCAAGCATAAAGTTTAAGCCTTTTGCGAAATATAAAAACAGGAACACAAAACAAACTTCCAGCAATTATAAGTCCCGATAGAGCCTCAAATATTCTTTTATGTAAAATTGAATACACGAAATCCGAACCAATGATTAAAAAAATAATTAAGAAAAAGAATATGAATGATTTTTTGGAACCTTTTTTGTCAGGATATATTGCCATTAACTTATATTTTCTTTGCTTTCTATACTTTGTATGAATTAATACAATAAATTATATTATAT